>MGME01000019.1:1549-21672 GCA_001796315.1 Chlamydiae bacterium RIFCSPLOWO2_12_FULL_49_12 | reverse complement strand
TCCTCTGACGAAAAGCGTCTGAGGTGGGGACAGGAGATCTAGGAAAGCGCTGTCCGGCAGGCGCTCAAAAAAGAGCTCTCTCTCTTCCTCCGGCATCTCCAAGAAGCCGGAGAGAATCTCACGAAAGAGCGGTGCATCGCCTTGCTAAAACAAGATTTTTTCAACAATGAAGTAAAAGAAGATGAACCTTCCGCTTCGCCCTCTCTCTACAGCGATCTTATCGAAAACGCCGCCTTTCGCTTAGGAGAATTTGGGGAAAAGACACACTACTGGGTCTACCCTTGGCTTAAATCCCTCGTCCAAAAGATCTCCCTTGCAAGCGTCCGACGCTACCGCTCCGATCTTCCGACTCTTGTTCAAGACGCCGCTTACCTCTTACACTCTCTCTTCCCTAAGGAGGAATTGAGCCTCCTGTTTCAAGAAAGCATGGAAACTCTTCAAAAAGAAAAAGCGCTCTTGGAAGCCGACCTTTCCTCTTCAAGCCAACAGAGCGCTGCCCCGAATGAGCGTCTTGGAGCATTACAAAAGATAGGGGAGAAAATTGAGCACATTCTCTCTCAGCAAAGAGCAAAACAGGCGGGCCATTCCCCACAAGAGATTTTAGATAAATCAAAAAGAGAGAGAGATCGGGCAGCAAAAATCGCGTACGAGCTCCTAACGCGCTCCGTCCCCCGGGGCGCCCAATGGATCGCCTCCCGCACTCTAGGGGGCAACGCCTCCCATCTAGACGCAACCATCCAACGCGTATTCAAACGACTGCTTGGGCACAAAAAGATCAATGAAGACCTGCTCTTTAGGATCTTTGAGGCCGCCGTCCACTCTTTACGATAAAGGATCTCAGCTCACTTGGATAGCCAGCACCGTGACATTATCTTTGGACCGAAAGTCATCATTAAGCGCGATATGAACGAGCTTTTCCGGCAGCTTCCCGATGTCCCCGGTCATCTTTTCTGCAAGCTTTCTCACCGGCACATAATCCATCAAACCGTCGCATGCTAAAATGACAGTATCTCCCGGATTAAGGAATTGCCGGGTAATTTTGGGTTTAGGGCTAAGGAAACGCTTTAAAGATTTATCTCCCAAAGAGCGGGAAAGATTGATGCTTCCATTTCGAGCCACCAGTCTTGTTTTACTTCCATTTTCCTGCTGGAGTTCACCCTGATCAGGATGGCTCTTTAACAACTCAAGCACTCTGTCCCGGTCTTTTTTAGAATCCCAATTGCGCACACAGGAGAGAGGGATGGCTTTTTTATTTGTATCGCTGCCGCGCCAAATCATGCCTTCGCTATCTCCTAGAGTGGCCGTATAGATGATGCCTTTTTCTTTATCGATAAGCGAGACAACGAGGGTAGTCCCGTCTTTTACCTTTCCTTCAAGAATTATTTGCTGCATCTCCCAGATGATCTCCTCAAAAGCTTGATGCACATTGCCTTGCATCTTATCAACCTTGCCCAAAAAGTATTTTTGAACTTGCTTGCTTACATAGTTCGAGACCTTCTTTCCTCCATGGCCGTCAAAGACTCCCGCAACAAGATAGCGTTTATTTTCCGCAATGCAGTGGGCGTCTTCCATCTCGCTTCTTTCGCCCTGCGCTCCGTGCGACGCATAGGCGCAGATAAGAGGCTTGCCTAACTCTCCGCCCTCTCTTGCCATGGCGCCCTGTGCATAATAAAACCGATCCTTTGAAGCTTGCGATAAGTGCTCATCAAAAGCTTTTTTTGCGTTCTTACACATTTTCTCATCCGCACTTTTGGGATCTATCTTCCGAGCCTTCCAGCTACTCTTTTCCTTCTCGCCGCAGGCGCTCAACCCATGGGGCATTGCCGGCTGTTTCCCCTTAAAATCGTAGCAAGGATTCAGATACTCTTTCCCTTCATTCAGATTAGCCCAAGGCACATACTGCTTGGCTCGAGGATCTACCATAGGTTTGGGTATCGCAGCTCGAGGATCTACCATAGGTTTGGGCATCGCAGCTCGAGGATCCACCATAGGTTTGGGCATCGTAACGAAGTGAGCGATGGCGGTCACCTGAGCCTCCCTTGCCTTTTCTTTTACTTGAACAAACAAAGAATAAAGCTTTTCGCATCTCTCTTGATCCTTTCTGAAGCACATCTCTTGATCCTTTCTGAAACCAGGATCCATGTAAAGCGGAGTTTCCCAGGCGTCCAACTGTTCTTGAATCTTCTCGGCTTCTTTGCCTAACATGAGACCTTCTTCGTTACTGCCGCAAGAGCTGTCTTGACTGCCGCAAGAGCTGTCTTGAATGAAACGTCCGGCTGCGGCAATCACCGCCCAATAAAGAAAAGCAAGATGGTAATGCGCTTTGCCAATAGGGGGAGCCTCAACCTTATTCCAGCTATGTTTAATATGTTTAATGACCTCGGCTTCTCCACCGCCGGCAAGTGTTAAGAGATCATCGACCTTCGAAAGGGTTGCGCTTGCATCTCTGTGTTCGAGGATCTTTTTAGCCTCTCCGACCCGTTTCTGCAACCCCTCCAACAGAGAAGCCTCATTATCAACAGCTTTAGTATTATTATTTAATGGAATCATATCTCTCTTAAGTTAGTTCTAATTATTAATATTCTCTCAAATTATAATTATAAATTCAACTTAAAACTTTATTAATAAGAAGAAACCCGAAGCTTCACAAGGAAATCGCTCTAAGCCGCTTAGAGTTAAAGTCTTTGGACAAAAAAAAACGACGCCCCCTTCCCCAAGAGCTAAACTCGCCTATTACGAGCAACTCCCTAACGACTGCCCCATCAGGGCGCGCACTTCCCGGCGGCTTTTGGAGGCCTTTAGAAGATCGGAATCCAAGCGGATCGCTCCCCTCTCAAAGAGCAAAAGAAGAGAGGAGCCTCCGAAAGAGAAGTAGCCCTTCTCTTCTCCTTTGGCGCAAGGAAGGCGGGGGCGATAGGTTTGAACGATGGTTCCAACGTACGTCGCGCCCACCTCGATGAAGAGAAGCGTTCCGAAAAGCCCGCTCTTGATTTCGGTGATCATCCGTTTGTTTTGAGCTAAAATGGCGCTATTTCTTTTCAGCGCCAGGGGGTTGACCGAATAGAGCGTCCCGTTAATGAGGCGGGCATCGCCCGGAATGCCGTCTACGGGAAAGTGAAAACGGTGGTAATCAACAGGAGAGAGGCGGGCGAGCACCAAAGAGCCGTCCCGGTATCGGTTGAGCCACTCTTTGTTTTGCAACAGCTCCTCCAAAGAAAAACGCTTGCCTTTGACGACAAGACCGTCCGCCTCTTCAAGCCGGGGATAGACGAGGTAGCGCGCATCGGCGGGTAAAACAGCCACCTCGCGCCCGCCTGCCAGCGGCCTGCATCCCGGCTTTAGGCGGCGCGTAAAGAAGTCATTAAACGACGTAAATTCTTTTGGAGACTTTTCAAACTCGGACGCATCGACATGATAGTTACGGATAAACCGCTGCACTTTGAACCTGCTGAAAGAGCTCTTTTGTAAAAGGGCGTACAGCTGAGAAAAGAGGGGTGTTTTCGCAATCAAGGGAAGTAAAAAGCGAAGAAACGGCCTCTTCCCATAGAGCAGGCGAATGAAAAAGCCTCCATAGACCCTCTCCTCCTTTTCTTCTTGGCTCGCTCTGTCGACGTAGCGGATCGTCTCCATTTATACCTTAAACAGACTTCGTGCTTGAATGCTTCTCCAAATCACATAAACGGCCGGGACCACGAGCAGCGTGAGAAGCGTTAAAGAAATCAAGCCTCCCCATAAAGGGGCCGCAATCCGCCTGGCAACGTCGGATCCAACCCCGCTGCTCCATATGATAGGAAGCAATCCGAAAATATTAAGGGCGACAGCCATGAGCAACGGCCTGACCCTGGAAGCTCCATGCTCAACTGTCATGGTTAATAGATCTGCTTGAGAGCGCATACGCCCTTCTTGCGTCCACTTTTTAAATCCCTCATCGAGATAAACGACCATAATTGCAGTCGTTTCAGCCGCAGTACCAAGCAGGGCGATCATACCTACCCAGACGGCAACAGAGGTATGATAACTCACGGAAAACATGAGCCAAATGGCGCCGATTGCTGCAAAAGGAACCGATAACATCACAATCAGAGTTTGAGCAATTCCTCTAAAATTCAGATAAAGAATGATGGCGATGATGAAGAGTGTAAGAGGAACAACAACTTTCATCAACGCTTGAATTCTCTCCAAATATTCATATTGACCCGTCCACTTGAGATAGTATCCCGTAGGAAGTTTTAAATTTTGTGCAACGGCTTTTTTCGCATCCTTTACATAGCTTCCGATATCTCGTCCTTCTATATCCACATAGACCCACCCGCTCAAAGACCCCATCTCATCAAAGATCATCGGAGATCCCATCACCGCTTCAATTTTACCCAGCTGGCCCAGAGGAACATGCTCTACCCTGCCGATCGCCCCTTTCGCTTGCATAATGGGAACAAGAACTCCTTTCAGCTTGTCGATATCGCTTCGCAACTCTCGAGGATAGCGCACGTTGATCTTATATCTCTCGCGCCCCTCAATGGTGGTTGTATTGACATCAATGCCCCCAATTGCCGATTCCACAACGGCATTCACATCCCTGATTGTCAGTCCGTATCGGGCAAGAGCTTCGCGATCCGGAGTAAAATCAATAAAAAAACCTCCCATGACTCTCTCAGAATAAACGCTTCGCGTCCCAAACACGGACTTAAGAATCTTTTCCAGCTCTTCACCAAGAAATGCAATTTCTTTAAGGTCGTGCCCGAAAATTTTTATTCCTATCGGAGTGCGAATCCCCGTCGTTAACATATCGATACGAGCTTTAATCGGCATCGTGAAAGCGTTTTGAACGCCGGCAAATTGAAGAGCCCGGTCCATTTCTTCAACTAACTTATCCTTCGTCATCCCTTTGCGCCATTCAGACTTCGGCTTTAAAATAATGACCGTTTCTATCATGGAAAGCGGAGCGGGATCCGTGGGTGTTTCGGCACGGCCCGCTTTGCCAAATACGGTTTGAACCTCCGGGAAAGAACGAAAAATTTTGTCTTGGGTCTGAACTAACTGTTTAACCGCTTCAATAGAGATTCCAGGGGTTGTGATCGGCATAAAGAGGAGCGTCTCTTCATCCAAAGGAGGCATGAACTCAGAACCTAATTCATAATAGACCGGAATGGCGCTAAGGATGAGGAGCAAACATCCCCCTGCCACAAAATATCGGAAGCGAATACAAAATCTTAAAATAGGCTTATAAACATTAATGCAAAGCCGAGTTGCAGGATTTTTCATTTCCGGCTTTATTTTACCTCGAATACACGTTGTCATCAGCGCAGGGACTAAAGTAATGCCAAGAAGAGCGCCGAATACGACGGAAAATGTTTTCGTATATGCTAATGGCGAAAAAAGACGCCCCTCTTGTTCTTGAAGAACAAAGACAGGAAGAAACCCGATAACAATCACAAAGAGCGATGCAAAAATACTCGGCCCGATCTCTTTAGCCGCTTCAATAATCAATTCGACGCGCGGGCGCCTCTTCCCTTCCTGTTCCAATTTTTTATGTGCATTTTCCGTCATAATGATTGCCGAATCGACGATGTCCCCAATGGCAATAATGATCCCTGCAAGCGACATGATATTTGCATTGATTCCCATGTAATACATGGGGATAAAAGAGATCATCACAGCAATCGGCAAAGTGATCATGGAGACAAGCGTTGAACGAAAATGGAACAGAAAGACTAAAATAATCAGCGAAACAATGATGATTTCTTCGATCAACGCTTCCGTTAACGTCTCCACCGAGTGTCGTATGAGTTCTGAACGGTCGTATGTCGTGACTACCTTTATTCCGGGAGGGAAAGAAGGCTGCATTTCTTTGAGTTTTTCTTTCACCCGATCGATGACTTTCGCGGTATCTTCACCAAATCGCATGACAACAATCCCCCCGACAACTTCGCCTTCTCCATTCAGCTCGGCCAGTCCTCGACGAATATTGCCGCCTATCTGAACGCGTCCCACGTCTTTAATTAAAATAGGGGTGCCTTGATGATCCGTTCCTATGACGATTTGTTCGATCATCTCTTTATTCGTGATATATCCCCGTCCCCGTACTGCATACTCGTGTTCTGCAAGTTCAATCACCCTGCCCCCCACATCCTCATTGGACAGGGCGATGGCTTGTTTAATATCCAGAATAGAAAGATCAAAAGCCTGGAGTTTCGTAGGATCAATTTCCACTTGATATTCTTTTTGATACCCTCCCACGCCTGCCACTTCCGCCACTCCGGGAACGGAGGTCAGCCAATAGCGCAAATACCAATCTTGAAAAGAACGCATCTCCTGAAGAGAGTATTTTCCCGACTCATCGATGAGAGCATATTCAAAAACCCAGCCTACTCCTGTTGCATCAGGTCCAATGACCGGAGTTACCCCTTCGGGGAGCTGGCCTTGTATTTTCGATAAATATTCAAGGGCGCGGCTTCTGGCCCAATAAAGATCTGTTCCATCTTGAAAAATGACGGAGACAAAGCACATCCCAAACATGGTAAAGCCTCTCACCAACTTTACCTTGGGGGCTCCGAGAAAAGTTGTCACGATGGGATAGGTAATCTGATCTTCGATTAGATTTGGACTGCGCCCCATCCATTCGGTAAATATAATCACTTGGACATCGGAGAGATCCGGCAAGGCATCGACAGGGGTTTTTCGAATCGACCACAAGGACCAAATGAGAACAAGGGCTGTTACGATAAAAACGATCAGAGCATTTTTCCCGCACCATTCGATGATTTTACCAATCATTTGTGCATTCCGCCTCCTTTTACACGACTTTCAGAATCAATTAAGAATTGGGCGCTGGTCAACACCTCTTCATCGGGATCAAGTCCGCCGATGACTTGATAATAAGAGCCTGCCTTAAAGCCCAGCTGCACTTCTCTGGGCTCAAACCGTCCCTTGCCACTCACGATGAAGACAATTTTTCTCTCTCCGGTATCTATAACCGCCGTTTCGGGAATGGCCAATGCCTTACCCATCTTGACTTCCGTTTGAACGGTCGCATACATTCCGGGCTTTAATTGATAGTCGGGATTATCAAAATCAAAACGCACTTTCATGGTGCGCGTACTGGCATCCACAACATAGTTCACAAAAGAGACGCTCCCATCAAGAGATGTTCCCGGAAAAGAAGGCAGAGAGAGAGAGGCTTTCTGGCCGATTTTCAGAAAGGAGATGTCTTGTTCATAAATATCTGCCATGATCCAAACGTGGGAAAGATCTGCAATCGTGAAGATATTCATTCCGGGCTCTACGTTCATGCCGATAAAGGCATTTTTGCTTAAGACAATCCCTTCGACGGGAGAATCAATTCTAAGCGTTTTAAAGGCAACGCGCGTCTTTTGCAATCTTTGTATCTCTTGCACCGGAACGTCCCATAACTCGAGACGTCTTCTGGCAGAGTCCAAAAGCTCTTGATTGGACTTTTCAAATTCCTCTTTAAATCTTCCCTCTACAGGATGTTCTACATCCCTAAGAGCCAATAAATACTCTTCCTGAGCAGTTAATAATTCAGGGCTGTAAACGGCAAAAAGAGGTTGGCCAAGCGTCACGGGAATCTGCGTAAAGTTCACAAATAGCTCTTCTATCCATCCTTTAAATTTCGTCTGAACGTGAGAAATGTTTCTTTCATCGACTTCCACGAGCCCCACCGTGCGAATGATTTTAGTTAAATCCCGGACAGCCACTTTTTCTGCTGTAATCCCAAAAAGCTGGATCCTTTCCGGGTCAATGTCCACTTCTGCATAGCCCGCAACATGCTTTTTCTCTTTCGACTCCCCATCCATCGAATGAAAAACCGCACTTAAAATAAAGATGGCTATAAAGATCATAGAATTTCCTCCAGGGGGACTCCCACCGCACGTTCTAATTCTGCAAGCAAAATCTCTCTTTCCGCTTTATTTCGCTCATAACCCAATTCGATCTCTTGATATTGCCGGCGCGTATCGAGAAGAATCAAAAAATCGCCTTTTCCCGTTCTGTAACTAATTTCAGAAGTTTTCAGAGCTTCAATAATTTTGGGAATCAGACCTGTTTTATATAAAAGAAGTTTCTCCTCATTTGCCTTAAGCTTTCCTAAAAGATCTTGAATCTGCCCGCGAATCGTCGACTCCATTCCCTGAAGGGCATTCCTGTTTGCAAGCGCTTTTGCTTTCGCTTCGCGCACCTGCCTCTTTTGCCTTTTTTCAATCCAAAGAGGAATGGTAAAGCTGATACTGGCCTCCCATGCATTATCATGAAGATTCTTCCTCATTTGCTCATAAGAGGTGGACAGGGTGATATCGGGATAGTATTCTCTTTTGGCAAGCTTGGCCATCATTTCCTGCTCCTTCACTTTTGCTTGCAGCTCCGTTAATTCCGGCCGCGCCTGCAGGGCAATTAACTCTAATTTCCCGTATATCAGCTCGTAAGAAGAAGTGACAACTTCTTCAGCCTGGCCAAGCTCAGCTCTTTGAGAGCGATTGAGGATCGCATTGAGCATAGAAACGATAAAAATACGTTCCGATTCAATCCCCAGTAATTCTTCATCCAATCTCTGTAATTCCACCTGCGCCTTAATGACTTCTTCATACCCCTTTATACCTGACCGATATAAAGCAAGGCTGTCTTCGATAATTCCCTTAGAAAGGTCGCGATTGTTTTTATTGATCCACCATGACGACTGATTAAAATAGAGCTGAAAATAGAGTTTTTTAGCCTGCAACACCAGGTCTTTTATCGTAATGCTTTCTTCGCTTTGAAACTGTTTAAGGATTTCAGCTGCGACCTTGCCTCTCAACCCAAGCTTTCCCGGGAAAGGAAAGGTCTGAGAAATTTGGTATTGGAGCATGGGCATAAATTGACTGTTGGCCTTAAAGTTGTTGAAATCGCTCATAAACTTGAATGCCGGGTCATCGATCACTTGAACCCGCGGAACCACTTCAGCAGCTGCCCGGATGCGCTCGCGCGCGGCCTTTAAATCAGGATTACGCTTTAAAACCTCTTGGACTAGCGTCTCTAATTTCAAGACGGGCTGAGTCAACGGATCTTCCTCGGAAAAAAGCCGGGACATATAGAGAAGAATCAAATGAAAACATAGATACCCAAAATACCTGAAAAAGCTAGATTTCGGTATATCTCGACCAACTTTTGAGTTCATTTGTGTTTAAATATTCGATTAATTACATAAGCGCCCATACCCACTCCCAAAGCTATAAAAGCAATAATCCCCCATTCTTTTAAACCCAGCGCAACCGTTCCAAAGATCTTCTGTAAGGGGGGAAGATAGACGACCATCAGCTGAACAAGGAACGAACTGAGCAAAGCTCCCAGGATCCATCGATTGGAAAAAAAACCAATATGATATTGAGAGCGCACCATTTGAACGCGTACAAGTTCTAAGACGACAAGCGTTGTCAAAGCCATAGTTTGTGCAAGGAGCGCGCTGGTGCGCAATCCAACATGGCAGGCTGCAAGCGCACCGGCAGCAAGGAGGCTGCTGATGAGCGCGAGCTGAAGAGAAAATCTCATCGACAAAATGGGCCGCCTTGACTTTCTGGGCGGCCTTTCCATCGCTTGGGGATCTACAGGGTCCATGCCCAGGGCAATGGCCGGAAAGCCGTCTGTCACCAGGTTTAAGAAGAGCAGTTGAACGGCAGACAAAGAGATGAAAGGTTTCCCCGCGGTATCTTTAAATCCTATGGCCATGCCTATAAAAATAACCATAAGCTCTGCAATATTTGAAGAAAGAAGATAATTCACAAATTTAATAATATTGTCATAAATACCCCTTCCCTCTTCTACTGCATTGACAATGGAAGCAAAATTGTCGTCGGTGATGATCATATCTGCAGCTTCTTTGGTCACATCGGTACCTTTAACCCCCATCGCGATGCCAATGTCTGCCGCTTTAATGGCAGGCGCGTCATTTACCCCATCTCCCGTCACGGCGACAACTTCCCCTAAACTTCTCCACATCCGTACAATACGCAACTTATCTTCTGCTGAGGCACGCGCATAGATGCGAATCTTTCGGAGTTTTTTTTTAAGTTCCTCATCGCTCATTGACTCAAGTTCCATCCCGCTCAGCGCAAGAGCTCCCTCAACCATTAATCCCAATTCTTGTGCAACCGCCTCTGCCGTCTCTTTATGGTCTCCTGTGATCATCACGGGAAGAATGCCTGCTTTCATACAGGTTTGAATCGCCTGTTTTACTTCAGCCCTGGGAGGGTCCATCATGGCTGCCAGCCCGACAAAAGTAAGATGTTCCTCCATGGACTCATCGATTTTCTGATTGGGCTCTATCTCTTTATAAGCCATGGCTAAAACTCTAAGCGCCAGCAAAGCGAAATCATGCTGGGCAGCAAGAATTTCTTGTCTCATATCAGGGGTAAGAGGCTCCTTTTTCTGTCTAAAGAGCACCGTTTGGCAGCGGTCTAGAATGAAATCGGGCGCTCCTTTGACAAAAAGAAGCTCTCCATGAGGCGTCTTTCTAAGCATACTCATGCGTTTGCGCTCTGAATCAAAGGGAATCTCTCCAAGAAGAGGATGCGCGTCCTCCAGCTCTCGCTTTTTGATCCCCGCTTTTTCTGCGGCAACAATCAAAGCTCCTTCTGTAGGATCGCCCGTTATGTGCCACTCCTTTTCCGTCTGCGTAAGATTGGCGCTATTACACAAGACTCCAATCTCAAGAAGCTGCCTTAATTCCGGACATTCTTTAATCAAGAGGGCTTGGCCCTTTATACCGGTCTCGGCCGGGTGTAATTCAAAACTCCCTTGAGGAACATATCCCACCCCTGAGACCTCTATGCGATCGCAATTGACCCAAATCTTCCTCACGGTCATCTCGTTTTTCGTTAGAGTGCCCGTCTTATCCGTGCAGATGACGGAGGCGCATCCCAGCGTTTCAACCGAGGGCAGACGGCGAATCAACGCCTGCCGCTTGGCCATCTTCCTCACACCGATAGCAAGCGCAATGGTGACAACGGCAGGCAGCCCTTCGGGAACGGCTGCAACCGCAAGAGAGGTGGCCGTTAAAAAACCGGTAAACCAAGAAATCCCCCGCAGCATTCCTAGAATAAAAACAAGCGCAACGATCCCAAGACACAAGAAAACCAATCGACGCCCGAGTTGCTGCAGGCGAAGTTGCAAGGGGGTTTGCTCTTCCTTTTTTTCACTTAACAAGGAAGCGATCTTTCCAAGTTCTGTCTTTAACCCTGTCGCCGTCACTAACAGATGCCCTTTTCCACTCAGGACGACAGTTCCCATGAACGCCATATTTTTTTGATCTCCTATCGGCAATGGCTTCTTCTCAAGGGACTCGATGATCTTATGAACCGCTAAAGACTCTCCTGTCAAAGAGGCTTCTTGCGTTGCAAGGAGGGCGGATTGAATCACTCTTCCATCTGCCGGAATCACATCGCCGGCTTCTAACAAAATCAGATCTCCTAAAACAACTTCCTTTGAGACAAGAGTCTGCAAAACACCCTGACGGATCACTTTACAGGTAGGAGTCGCCAATTTCTTTAACGCGGCAAGGGAACGTTCGGCCTTGAATTCTTGAACAAACCCTATGATTGCATTGAGAATCACGATCACAAAAATAGCGAGGGAATCGATCCACTCTCCTAACATTGCGGCAATTGCCGCCGCAATCATTAAGACCCAGACGATGAAACTGGAAAATTGATTAAAAAAAAGTTTCCACAAAGAAATCCGCTTGGGCTCCGGCAACTCATTGCGCCCCAACCTCTCTAATCGTATTTTAGCTTCAGCAGACGACAAGCCCCGGCCGGAATCCGTCTCTAATTCCTTGCACGTCTTTTCTTCTGAAAAACTCCACCAAAACTTATTGTCTAAGGCCATTTATTAAGCGGAGCTCCTTTTCTGCAAGATAGTCTTATATTTAAATTTTTTCTATTATGTTTGCAGAGAAAGGAGAAATTTTCTCCTCATTCCGCTCGCCGGAGTGGACGAGATTGAAGAGCAAGTTTTTGATTCACAATCGATTGCAGATTAGACCTCTTGCATAACGCTCCGTTCGTGCCCGCGCCCGTGCCCGTGCCGGCGCCTCCCGTACTCGAAAAATCCATAACCTCGACTTAGTCTAATGAGTGAAACTGCTAAAGAATTGAAGCTCATCGAGATAGGAGCCGGAGAAGAGGTCCTTCAGATGCTCTTTTTCGAGAAGAGCTAAAATCTTTTTTGAAGTCTGGACCAGTTGATACCCCGTTTTCTTCTCCTCCTCCCCCTTCAAAAAATCTCTTTTCTGATCCAAAAACTGGCGCATGAGCTTCAAAAGCTCTCTTTGGCCCTCGAGCTGCCCTTCGGTCGCCGCGATCAGATGGGAGACGATCTCCGCCTCCTCTCCTTCGACGCCCACTCCCTCGTGAGCCTGCAGGGAAGAGAAAAAGAGAAAAACAAGCAAAAGCATAAACTTAAGTTCTACTAGCGGTTGAAATTTTCCTTTCCATCGTGTACTCTAGGTAGTATTGCCTATCCTAAGGTTATTGAAGATGTTTGGTCTGATTAAAAAAATCTTTGGCACAGCTCAAGATCGCCTGCTGAGAGGATACCGAAAGATTGTTTTGCAGGTCAATGAACTTGAAGAGGATCTTCAGGCGCTTTCCGACGATGCCCTCAGCCGTAAAACGAACGAGCTGCGCGAAAGGCTCCGGGCAGGAGCTGCCCTGGACGAGATCTTGCCCGAGGCGTATGCGGTGGTCAAAAACGCCTGCCGGCGCCTCATCGGCTCTGAGATCCACGTCTCCGGCTACAATCAAAAGTGGGACATGATCCCCTACGACGTGCAGATCTTGGGCGCCATCGCCATGCACCATGGAGCCATCGCCGAGATGCAGACAGGCGAGGGAAAGACGCTAACGGCCGCACTGCCTCTCTACCTGAACGCGCTGACGGGAAAACCCGTCCACTTGGTCACAGTCAACGACTATCTGGCCAAGCGCGACTGCGAATGGATCGGCGGCGTCTTCCGCTACTTGGGCTTAACCGTCAGCTCCTTGACCAATGACATCCCTCCCCACGAGAGAAGAGCCATCTATGCCAGCGACATCGTCTATGGAACCGCCTCCGAGTTCGGTTTTGACTACCTGCGCGACAACTCGATGGCCCAGCACAAAGACGAGCAGTGTCAAAGAGGGCACTACTTTGCCATCATCGACGAGGTCGATTCCATCCTGATCGATGAGGCGCGCACCCCTCTGATCATCTCCGGACCCGCTTCAAACTCCCGCCAGATGTACGACGAGCTCAAAGAATCGGTCGCCACCCTGGTCCGCTTTCAACGCGACCTGTGCAACCGCATTGCCACCGAGGCGAAAAAGACCTTGGAGGGCCTCGGCAGACTTGGGGAAAGTGAAGAAGAAAAGCCCAAACTAAGCAAGGAAGAGACTCTCGAAGAGAAAGAAGCGTACCGCAAGCTCTGGCTCGTCAACAAGGGAACGCCGAGACACAAGATCCTGCGCCGCCTGCGCGAAGATCCGCTCATCCGCGAAGCCGTCGACCATTGGGATATCTACTTCCATGCCGAGCCCAATAAGGAAGAGCGCGCAGAGACCCTCTCCGAGCTTTACATGATTGTCGATGAGAGGGCCAGTGAATATGAGCTGACCGACAAGGGGATCTTGAAGTGGAGCGAACTGCATCGCGAAAAAGGCCACGAAAACGACTTTGTCATGCTCGATCTCGGCCATGAATACGCCTTGATCGACGACAACTGCGACCTTAGCGAACAGGACAAGCTCCAAAAAAAGATCGCCTTGCGCGAAGAGGACGGAAGCAGAAAAGAGAGGGCGCACAACCTGCGCCAACTTCTGCGCGCCCACCTCTTGATGGAACGAGACGTCGACTACATCGTCTCCGAAGGAAAGATTGTCATCATCGATGAAAACACCGGACGCCCCCAGCCGGGGCGCCGCTTTGCCGACGGCCTCCACCAGGCCATCGAGGCCAAAGAGAGCGTCTCCATCCAGGGCGAGACTCAGACCTACGCCACGATTACCTTGCAAAACTACTTCCGCATGTATGAAAAGCTCTCCGGAATGTCGGGAACGGCCATCACGGAGGCCAATGAATTCAAGGAGATCTACAAACTCGAGGTGCTCTGCATCCCGACGCATCTCCCCTGCGTTAGAGAAGATTCCGACGATGAGATCTACATGTCCGAGCGCGAAAAATACAACGCTATTCTCCAGGAGATCGGGGAGATCCACTCGCAGGAAAGACCCATCCTGGTCGGCACGGAATCGGTCGAGGTCTCGGAAAAGCTCTCCCGCATCTTGCGCCAAAACAGACTCCCCCACACCGTTCTCAACGCCAAAAATCATGCCCATGAAGCCGAAATCATCGCCGAGGCGGGCCGTCTCGGCGCCATCACAGTGGCGACCAACATGGCCGGACGCGGCACCGACATCAAACTCAAAGAAGGAGTGGTGGCCCGCGGCGGCCTTCACGTCGTCGGGACAACCCGACACCATTCGCGCCGCATCGATCGCCAGCTCCGCGGACGGTGCGCCCGTCTGGGAGATCCCGGCACCTCGAAGTTTTATGTCTCTTTTGAAGATCCCTTAATGCGCCACTTCACTTCCCCGCGCATCACCTCCTTCTTAAAGCGTTTCCGCCCTCCCGAAGGCGAAGCGATCTCCGCCAAAATGCTCAACAAATCGATCGAAACGGCGCAAAAAAGACTCGAGCAGCGCCACTACAACATCCGCAAACACACGCTCGAGTACGACAACGTGATGAACAAGCAACGAAGCGAGATCTATTCCTTCCGCAACGAACTCCTCCACGAGGAAGATGCCTTTGCCCTGGCAGAAGAGCTGCTCGGCAGCTTGATCTCTCACATCTCGCAGAACTTTTTTGTGAGCCGGGAACGTGAAGACGGCTGGAATCCCACGGGCTTTCGCAACTGGCTCATGGAGCACTTCCCCATCACCTTTGACCCCAAAGAGTTCGATGACGACTATTTCGATCGCGAGCAAATCGAAGAAAGAGCGCTTCAAAAAGTTCTCTTTGACCTAAAGCAAAAGCTGCATCATGAAGCGGAATCGATCCAAAAGGCCCAAAAGGAGGCAAAACAGCTCCAGCCTTTAGACGCTCACAAAGTCATCAACGAGATCGTCCGCAGCATCCTCGTCCGCCATGTCGACAGGCTCTGGCAAGACCATCTCTTAAACATCGACCACCTGCGCACCGAGGTCTCGATGCGCTCCGTGGGACAAAAGGACCCCTTACTCGAATTCAAACACGAGGCCTTCGCCCTCTTTGAAACCTTCAGCGTCAATTTGCGTTTAGAGACTGCCCACGCTCTCTTTAAGTTCACTACTCTCTTCACTCCTCCCGAGCCGCAAAAAGCGGAGCTTCAGAAAAAGATCAAATTGGCTAAGTTCGCCAAGAGCGACGCTCTCATCGAAGAGCCTGAATTCATCTAATCTCGACTCCGGGCTTAAAGAACTCCCCCGAGGACAAATATACACAAGTTGAGATGAGCTCGACCAAGCTTATTTGAGTTTGCCGGCAAGGCGGTAGCCGACAAAGAGAAGCGGGGCGGCGACGAGGCAGTAGAGATACCAGTTATCGGCTTGCCATTCCAAGCGCAGGGCTTTTCCATCGGAAAAGAAAAACTGCATGAGGCCGAGGGCAAAGAGGTTTCCGCCGAGAAGCAAAAGAAGGAGCGCACTGAGACTTCCCTTGAGAAGGGACCGATTCTCTTGAACGCCTTCCTCTTCTTCAGAAAGGGTTTGATTCTCTCTTTTCGCCTCCCGTATTCTCACGGGATCCGTCTCAGTTTTTCCCGGCTTGAGCAGCTGCGATTCTTCTTTTTCAGAAAGAAAAGAGGGGCGCTTGGAGGAGTAGGGAGGGGAATAGAGGGAAGTCAGGCTGTCCTGAAGGCTCTTTTGTTCAAAAAGCGTCGCGTGCGCCGAGGTCTCCTCTGCAGGCGGACTCGTCTGTTCCTGTCCGCAGTAAAGACAGCTCTCCGCCTCGATGGGAATTCTCCCATGGCAATTGGTGCACATCTTTTGCTTATCGGCTGTTTTCATCAACCCTCCAAAAGGGATTTTACACTACAATTCCACATTGTCTCATAGAGAAGATATAACTTTCTAGATTTTTTTAATTTTCATCCCGTGATATAACGGCAATCATCTAACGCATTCCGTTAAGGAACAAAATACGCCTTGCGGAGTCTAACGAATGAGGATGGGGATGGAAGAGCGTGAGCGTTTTGACGTGGCTGTCATCGGCGGAGGCCCCGGCGGATATGTCGCCGCCATCAAGGCGGCGCAGAGCAAAAAAAAGATCTGCCTGATTGAAAAGGGTCATCTCGGCGGCGCCTGTCTCAATGTCGGCTGCATCCCCACCAAATCTTTAATCGCCCATGCAAAAGTGGTGGAGACGCTCAGGCGCGCCTCGGATTTCGGCGTGTCGGCAGGAACCTTAAGCTTTGACTTCCGGAAAATGAAAGAGAATAAAGACGCCGTCGTGCAGAAGTTGCGCGGCGGGATCGAAGGCCTCCTGAAAGCCAATCACATCACTCTCTTTCAAGGCGCAGCCTCCTTTCTCGGCCCTAATGAGATTAAGATCAAAGGAGAAAAAAGCGCGATCATCCATTCCGGCAAGACCATTATCGCCACCGGGTCCGAACCTCTGGACCTTCCGGCCTTTCCTTGCGATCACAAAAAGATCTTAAACTCCTCTTCCATCCTCGATCTTTCTCAGCTTCCCAAAACGCTCGCCATCATCGGAGGGGGTTACATCGGATGCGAATTCGCCTCTCTGTACGCCGAGCTGGGGGTGAAGGTGATCATCCTGGAGGCCTTGGAATCGATCCTCCTCCAGCAAGGCAAAGAGCTCGCCTCCTTTCTCACTTCCTCCTTCCAAAAAAGAGGGATCGAGGTCCGTACAAACCTCGTTGTCGAAGGCATCGATTCTCATCCTAATGGCGTCTCCATCCGCATCAAAGGCCAACAGGCCGTCCTTGCCGATTTGGCTCTCGTCTCCGTGGGAAGAAGGATCGTCTCGCAAGGATTGGGATTAGAGAACGCCGGCGTCCCGACAGGGCCTAAGGGAGAGATCTTAGTCAATGAGAAGATGGAGACCGGCGTCCCGGGCATCTTTGCCATCGGCGACGTGACGGGAAAAAACATGCTCGCGCATGTCGCCTCCCACCAGGGAATCGTCGCCGCCCTCAATGCGACGGGACAAGAGGCCCTCATGCATGACAATGCCGTTCCCGCCGTCATCTTTACCCATCCCGAGATCGCCCTGGTGGGGATGACCTTGGATGAGGCAAAAGCCGCAGGCTACGACGCCGCAGCGGGGAAATTTCCCTTTGCCGCGCTGGGAAAATCGCTCGCTTCTTTGGAGGCGGCGGGGTTTGCGCAAATCATCGCCGACCGTAAAACGGGACAGATCCTGGGCGCTCAGGTCGTGGGCGCGGACGCCTCGACGCTCATTGCCGAGATGGCGCTCGCCGTTGCCAATGAACTGACGCTTGCTTGCATCACCGAGACCATTCACGCCCATCCCACCCTCCCCGAAGCCTGGCCCGAGGCGGCCTTCGTTGCTCTGGACCTCCCCCTCCATCTTCCTCCAAAGATCAAGCGCGAATGAAATCGCTCTTCGAAACCGCGTCGCAAGATAGCGCCGCGCGGCATCAGGCCCCAAGTCAAGCCGCCCCTCAAAACTCGGGCCGCTTTCCCTCCTGGCTCCACATCAAACTCCCGCAAGGGGGAGAGCTCTTTAAGACAAACGCCCTCCTCAAAGCAAATCGTCTGAGCCTGGTATGCGAAGAGGCCAAATGTCCAAACCGCCTCGAGTGCTACTCCCGCAAGACGGCGACCTTCCTCGCTTTGGGAAAGGCATGCACGAGAAACTGCGGCTTTTGCGACATCTCCTATCACAAAACGCCCCCTCTGCCCGACCCCGGCGAACCTGACCGCATCGCCTCCTCGGCCAAGGCGCTCGGCCTCGCGCATGTCGTCATCACCATGGTCGCCCGCGACGACCTTCCCGACGGAGGAGCTGTTCACCTCGCCGAGATCCTTCGCGCACTACGAAGAGAGCTGCCCAAAGCCACCGTCGAGACGCTCGCCTCGGATTTTGCCGGCAATCTCGATGCCCTCTACATCCTCCTTCGGGAAAGACCCGACGTCTTCAACCACAACGTAGAAACCGTCCCCTCGCTCACACCGAGGATCCGCCACCGGGCGACCTATGAGCGCTCTCTTCACGTCCTCCGGGAAGCCAAGCAGTCCGGGCTTTGCCGCAAGGTCAAATCGGGGCTTATGGTCGGATTGGGAGAAAGTGAAGAAGAACTTTGCAGAACGCTCGACGACTTAAAGAGCGCCGGCTGCGATTCTGTGACCATCGGCCAATATCTTCAGCCCCGCCTCCGCAAGCTGCTCGTCAAGCGCTTCGTCGCTCCGGAGGAGTTTAAAGCTTTGGAACTCTACGGCTTGTCCATCGGCATCCCGCAGGTGCTCGCCGGCCCGCTCGTCCGTTCAAGTTATCACGCCGACAAACTCTTGTAAATTATTTTTTTAACCCCCATCCCTTTGATTTTAAATTCATTATCTTCCTCTTTTGCTTTTCCCTAGATTGTAAAGAAATTTTTTTAATGATAAAGTCACAATTTCGGGGGCGTGTTAATGGAGCGCGAAAAGAGAGAAAACGAACTGCGGAAATCCTTTTTGGAGGACGTCGCCAGCATCGTTCTTGCAGGAGGCCAGGGCAAGCGGCTCATGCCCTTAACGCAGCAGAGGAGCAAACCGGCAGTCTCCTTTGGAGGGCGCTACCGGCTGATCGATATCCCCCTTTCCAATTCGATCAATTCCAACATCCGGCGCATCTACGTCATCGGGCAGTACTTTGCCTCAGGCCTCAACCAGCACATCCTCAACACCTACCAATTCAACCAGCTCGACAAAGGCTCGATCGAACTGATCACTCCCCAGGAGACTTTAAAGGAAAAGGGATGGTTTGCCGGAACGGCGGACGCCGTACGCCAAAATATCGATTACCTGCTTCATGATCCCGCAGCCTACTTTCTGATTCTTTCGGGAGATCAGCTCTACAACATTGACTTTGCCCAGATGATTCAGTTTGCAAGAACAAGCGACGCCGACCTTGTCATCGCGGCGCTCCCTGTTTTGGAAAAGGAAGCGACGCGCATGGGTCTTATGAAAGTCGATGAAGAGGCGCGCATCCACGACTTTGTCGAAAAACCGAATGATCCCGACGTGCTCAAAAAATATCTCCTTCCCGACTCCTTCCTGCAGTCCAAGC
Source organism: Chlamydiae bacterium RIFCSPLOWO2_12_FULL_49_12 (assembly GCA_001796315.1). Taxonomy (GTDB): domain Bacteria; phylum Chlamydiota; class Chlamydiia; order Chlamydiales; family Rhabdochlamydiaceae; genus 2-02-FULL-49-12. The sequence continues at coordinate 2,358 of MGME01000019.1, read as the reverse complement.
ACGTCAAAGACCCATCAAAACCCCGCTACCTCGCCTCCATGGGCATCTACGTCTTTAAGCGGCGCGCGCTTATAGAAATTTTGAAGGAAGAGGGCACCGATTTCGGCCACCACATCATCCCCGCACAGCTAAAAAAAGGAAAGTCGTCCGCCTTTCTCTACAACGGCTATTGGGAAGACATCGGCACGGTCTCCTCCTACTATGAGGCCAACCTGGCGCTCACCAAGATTCCAATTGAAGACACGCTCGACATCCATGATGAGACACGCCCCATCTTCACCACCCCCCACAATCTGCCAAGTCCGGTTCTAAGAGAGACCTTCGTCCATGAATCGCTCATCAGCCAGGGCGCCATCATTGAGGCCAAGGAGATCCGCCACAGCGTGATCGGAGTGCGTTCGCGGATTAAAAGGGGAACCGTCATCCACGACTCCATCGTCATGGGCAACCACCACTACTACCCTTCTCCCTCCACTATGGCGACCTTAGAGCATGGCATCGGAGAAAACTGTTTCATCAAAAAAGCCATCATCGATGAGTACACCTCCATTGGCAATAACGTCCAGCTCATCAACAAAGACAACCGGGAAAACTACGACGGAGAAGGGCTTTACGTCCGAGACGGCATTCTGATCGTCACGACCGGAACCCATATCCCCGACAACTTTGTTTTCTAAAAACCGGCGTCGAATAAAATTCACAAAATCCCTCTGCACGGAGTACAATTTAACTCGACATGCAACTTTTTGGGCCCGAAGGCCTCGAGATATTTGCTCTCGGGGGAGTTATTTAAACCAGGAAGGGGTTAA
>MGME01000019.1:0-1483 GCA_001796315.1 Chlamydiae bacterium RIFCSPLOWO2_12_FULL_49_12 | reverse complement strand
AAAAACCCCTTCCTGGTTTAAAGAATCTCCCAGTTCGACCGTAGGTCGAACGTCCAAGAGCAAATAGACGAGGCCTTCGGGCCCAAAAAGTTGCAAAGTCGAGTTTAACCATCTCTTCCCGCATTCTAAAAATATGTCTCTTTGGGCGCTCGCAGATCTTCACTTAAGTTTTAGCGTTCCGGAAAAAAGCATGGAGCTCTTCGGCCCCTTGTGGAAGGGATACGCCCAAAAGATCGAACGGAACTGGAAGGCGCATGTTCAGGCCGACGATCTTGTCCTCATTGCAGGAGACATCTGCTGGGCGGTGCGTTTCGAGGAAGCGCTCGTCGATCTGGCTTGGATCGACGCCCTGCCCGGAACGAAGGCGCTCATCCGCGGCAACCACGACTACTGGTGGGACTCAAAAAAAAAGATGCGAAGCGTCCTTCCCCCTTCGATCCGGATCATCGACAAGGATGCGCTTCTCTGGAACGGCATCGCCATAGGGGGAGCGCGCCTCTGGGACAGCGAAGAGTATCACTTCGATGAGCTGATCCACTTTCAGGAAAATCCTCATGCCCGCGTGCGCACCCTCGAAGAGAGAGAGCAGAAAAAGGAGAGGGATGAGAGACTCTTCAACCGCGAACTCGACAGGCTAAGGCTTAGCTTACAACAGCTCGACCGCACGGCAAAAAGACGCATCGCCTTAACTCACTACCCTCCGATCGGCAATGACCTAAAGCCCTCTTTGGCTGCCGGGATTCTCGAGGAATTCCGCATCGACGTCTGCCTCTTCGGCCATCTGCACAATCTCAAAAAAGAAATGCCCCTCTTTGGAGAGGCCAGGGGGGTGCGCTACGCGCTCACCTCGTGTGACTATCTCGACTTTACTCCGCTAAAGATCAAAATCTAAAGCCGATCCCGGCTCCTGCCTGCAATCCGCCCACATTGAGAGACCTCCCTTCAATATTGGTCTTCTTGGGAGAGCCGGTTATTTTGCCGTAGGAGTAGGCGAAAAAGAGATCGAATGTTAAAGAGGGGCCGATCTGAAACAGCACCCCCGCCTCGGCAACGCCGCCGAGCGCCTGATCGGTTGTGTTGCGGCGCACCGCATTGAGATCATTTTGGGTTCTTAAGATAAAATAACGAGGGCCGAGTCCGAAATAGAGATCGTAAACAGTCCCGATAAAGCAGTGATAGCGAAGCAGCACGGAGATGGGAATGAGCTGCATCCGGGTTCTATCGTGCTTTCCGATGGAATGGCCCGTTTTTTGCAAGAACTCAATCTCTGTCGCAACGCTCCAATGGCGCTTAAAGGTGTAATCTAGAAGAAGCCCGCCGGCTGCAAGGAGATCGCTGTAGATCTTACGAAAGAGCCTGTCGTTTGGCCGATAGGCGCTCCCTCTTGCTTCCGCAAGCCATTTTTTCTGACGGATTTCCTTTCGGTCCCGTTGCAAGAGCGGCTCCGCAAGGGCTAAAGAAGCCTCCCCGCGGCTCTCTTCTG
>MGME01000018.1:21206-21415 GCA_001796315.1 Chlamydiae bacterium RIFCSPLOWO2_12_FULL_49_12 | reverse complement strand
ATAAACCGGACATTTCTAAAAAACGCAGAAACCGGACATTTCTATTCTTCGCTAACATCGATTGACGTCTAGTCTTTTCAGAACGTGGCTTCCCTACGCCGGCTCCATTATCTTCATTTATTGAGCTTCTATCTTCATCTATTGAGCTTCTTCTTGCACAATTTTTTCTTTCTGCGCCGGAAGTATGCTCTTTGCAGGCATTCTTGATC
>MGME01000018.1:0-21008 GCA_001796315.1 Chlamydiae bacterium RIFCSPLOWO2_12_FULL_49_12 | reverse complement strand
TGAGAGTCTTGACTTAAACACTCAATGATGCGACCGGGCAAGAGGGTCAAGCCAGCTTGATGCTGCTGGCATAAAGGCACCACCCGATGCTGCGGCGCATTTTCGTAAATGTGAGGTATCGTATCCATGCCGGAGGTCATAATTAAAGGTTATATAATTATTACTTAACATTTATTGTATAAGATTTACACAAAAAGATCAAATAATTGATTTATAATTGTAGGCGCAAATTCGAAACTTCCGGTTTCTCCAAATTCGAAACTTCCGGTTTTATGAACTTGGATATACCCCAGTTCACCAAGGAGAAGTTTCATGAAAGGAGTGATAACAATGAGAGCTAAAGACTTAGATCGGATTAAAGTTATAGAACGATTGGCCAGAAAAGAACTGACCCAAATAGAAGCCGGCAAGTTATTAGATATTTCTGACAGACAAGTGAGAACTCTTCTTCGAAGATATCAAAAGCTTGGCGATAAAGGGCTTATATCAAGAAAACTGGGCAACAATCACAGGGCATTGTCACAACACTTAAAAGATGAAGCACTTAAGCTGATAAAGAGCAAATATCCGGATTTCGGCCCTACTTTGGCAACGGAGAAGCTTCAAAAAAATCATAATATCCTTATTTCTGTGGAGACGATTCGACGGCTTATGGCTGCACACCACTTATGGATGCCCAATATACAGGCCCCGCCAAAAGTTCATCCTCTAAGACCTAGAAGATTGAATTTTGGAGAGCTGATCCTCATAGATGGATCCATAGAGTTCTGGTTTGAAGACAGGGGGCCAAAATGTGTATTGCTCGTTTTTATAGACGATGCCACCTCGCGTATTGTGCGGCTCTTTTTTACCCCAACAGAAAATCTGGAAGGGTACTTTCATGCTATGCAAGGATACCTTCAAGAGTATGGACGACCTTTAGCGCTCTATAGTGACAGGCATGCTGTGTTTCAGGTAGAGAGAAAAAGCCCTTTATCCGGAGAAGAACACATTACTCAGTTTGAACGCGCCATGAGAGAGCTCGGTATCAAGCTGATTCACGCAAATTCACCACAGGCAAAGGGCAGAGTAGAAAGATGTAATCGTACACTCCAAGATCGATTTATTAAAGAACTACGACTCCAGGGCATTTCCGACATAGAGATGGCCAACAGATTTGCAGCGCAATACTGTTTGGAGCACAATAATAATTTCGAGGTGCCTGCTGCGCAATCCTCCGATTTACATCGCCCTTTAGAAGCACACCACGACCTTAAAAAGATCCTCAGGCCAAATCATTTAAGAACAATTCTAAAGGATTTGACTTTTCAATATGAAAACGAAATCTACCTGGTACAGTGGGAAGTGGGAATGCCCCGCATGGTCGGAAAACAAATCAAAGTATGGGTAGATGATAATGGTAAAATTCATGGAGAGCATGAAGGAAGCGAGCTCTCAATAGAGGTATTTTCACGTATCGAATATCACCCCATTATTACGCAAGAATCAGCCAAGCGGTGGATAATGAGAAAACCTCACTACAAACCAAATAAATCGCATCCATATAAGAGAGATTTTAAGATTAATTAGATTTTAGTTGCATCCATATTTAAAAAATATGATATTAAAGAAAGGTGCACAAGAAAAAATCAATCGGACAGGGACATCTTATCAGATGTCTCTGTTTGGATTGAAAATTTCTTCTTTAAAAACCGGAAGTTTCGAATTAGCGGGACTACCGGAAGTTTCGAATTTGCTCCAACAATAATTGATTTATAATTGTATTTATAATTGATTTATAATTGATTTATACCTGATTTATACCACAAATGAACTCAAAAATCGGTTTTAGGCTTGAGCGAAAGCTCCCGCGATTTGACGACCGCACGCCGCCCCATATTTTTCATGTGGGGCGGCCTGCGGTCGTCAAACAGCTTGCGGCTTGCTTTAGGAGAAGCTTTAGGACTATACTTCGCCAAGAAGGGATTTTTGAAGGTTTTATGCCCTATCTTCTGGAAGTTAAGGAACTTGGAAAGAGGTTTCGCACCCCCGAGGGAGAGATCGAAGCCCTCTCGAAGCTTTCGTTGAGCGTGAAAGAGGGAGCGATCTTCGGAATCATCGGGCTGAGCGGGGCGGGGAAATCGACGCTGATCCGCTGTCTCACTCACTTGGACATCCCGACGTCCGGCAAGATCTTCTTTGCCGACGAGGAAGTGGGCGCGATGGGAAAGGAGCGCCTAAGGGCGTACCGCAAAGAGGTCGGAATGATCTTTCAGCAGTTCAACCTCCTCTCTTCCAGAGACGTCTTTGGCAACGTCTCCTTTCCTCTTGAGATCGCCGGCGTTCCGGAAGAGGGGAGGAGAAGACGGGTGGAAGAGCTCCTCGAACTCGTCGGCCTGAGAGCAAAGGGGTGGGCCCACCCCTCCCAACTCAGCGGAGGGGAGAAGCAGCGGGTGGGCATTGCACGCGCTCTTGCCAACTACCCCAGGATGGTGCTCTCCGACGAGGCGACCTCCTCCTTGGATCCCAAGACGACCCGAGAGATCCTCTCGCTATTGAAGAGCTTGAACCACAAGCTGAAGCTCACCATCCTTCTCATCACCCACGAGATGGACGTCGTCAAGCAGATCTGCTCGCATGTCGCAGTGTTGGGAGAAGGAAGGGTGGTCGAAAGCGGGCCGGTAGCCGATCTCTTCTCAGACCCCAAGCATCCCTTAACCAAGAGCCTGCTTTTGCAGACGCATCATGAACTCCCTTCTCATATCCTGAAGGCCCCTTCAGAAGGGCGCAAGCTTTTGCGCCTCTCCTTCAAAGGAGAACAGGCAAAAACGCCCGTCATCTCCACAATGATCCGGACCTTTTCCGTCGAGGCCAACATCTTGATGGGGTGGGTCGACGCCTTGGCGGCAACGATTGTGGGAACGCTGATCATCGAAATCTCCGGAGAGAGCGCAAAACTCCAAGAAGCGCTAGAGTATCTTAAGGAAAATACGACCCATTGCGAGGAATTATGCCCCTGACAGGAGAGGAGTGGAGGCTTGCCGCGCAGATTCTTCCCGACGGCCTTCTTAAAACCCTCTACATGGTATTCGGCTCTCTTTTCGTCGGAACGCTCGTCGGATTGCCTCTGGGAGTGGTGTTGACGATTACGGGGCCCGGCCATCTCAAAGAACAGGGAGTGCTCCACAAGACGCTCGGCGCCGCGGTCAACCTCTTCCGCTCCTTTCCCTTTGCCGTCCTCATCATCGCCTTAATCCCCTTTACCCGTTTTTTGATCGGGACGAGTCTGGGAACGACGGCTTCTATCGTGCCGCTCTCCGTTGCGGCAGCGCCCTTCATCGCCCGCGTCGTGGAAGGGGCTTTGAACGAGGTGGACCGGGGAATGATCGATGCCGCAGTCGTGATGGGTTCGACGACCCTCCAGATCGTCTCCAAGGTTCTTTTGCCCGAAGCGCTCCCCGTTTTAATCGGAGGGATGACGCTCGCTCTTGTCAGCCTCATCGGCTACAGCGCCCTAGCCGGCCTTGTAGGAGGAGGAGGATTGGGGCAGATTGCCATCCAGTACGGCTACCAGCGCTTCAACACCTTCATCATGATCTTAACCTCACTCTTGCTGATCCTTCTCGTGGAGCTGGTTCAATGGGGCGGCGGCGCCCTTGCGCAAAGAGTTGCCGTCAGGCGGGGGAGGAAAAAACGGTGATCCCAGCCTTTTTTTATGCTCTTTTGCTCTTGTGGGGCTGCGCTTCGGATTCTAAAGGGGCGCTTCGGGTGGCGGCAACGCCCGTCCCCCATGCCGAAATGCTCTCCGAGATCCAAGGAGACCTCAAAAAGCAAGGCATCGATCTGCAGATCGTTGTCGTGGATGATTACATCCTTCCCAACCGCCTCCTGTTCGAAAAAGAGGTCGACGCCAACTTCTTCCAGCACCTTCCCTTCCTAAAGAAGCAAGAAAAAGAGTTCGGCTATCGCTTCTCTTCCCTTGCCAAGATCCACTTGGAACCTCTGGGGATCTATTCCAAGCGCTTTCAAAGCCTCTCATCCATCCCAGACAAGAGCAGCATCGCCCTCCCCAACGACCCGACCAATGAGGCCCGCGCCTTAAATCTTCTTGAAAAGGAGGGGGTGATCCATCTGCAAGAGGGAGACAAAGAAAACGCCACGGCGGCAAGCATCGTCTCGAATCCCAAAGGGCTTACCTTCCTTGAGGTGGATGCTCCCATGCTGCCGCGCGCCTTAACCGACGTGGCCGCAGCCGTCATTCCAGGCAACTTCGCCCTCCAGGCAGGACTCGACCCCCTCCGCGATCCGCTGGCCAAAGAGAGCACAGACTCCCCTTACGCTAATATCCTTGTGATTCGAATAGAAGAAGAAGGCCGGCCCGAACTCCAAGCCCTCAAAGAGGCGATGACTTCCGAAAAGATGCGCGCCTTCATCTTGACGAAATACAAAGGCGCGATCATCCCTGTCTTTTGATCCACTGATCGATCTTATCGTCCACACGCCGAATCTCCTCAAAGACCTCTTTTTCCGTCGGGATCTGCAAAAAGAAGGCGCCGACGTCAATCTGGACGGCACTCTCGCCTACAAAGCCAAAGTTGGCACTCACCCCCCTGTCGCCATCAAAGAGGCCCTTTTCGCAGCGCCTGCGGACAAGCGAGAGGATCTTTTCTCTATCCCTTTGAAGCGCTTGGCTATCGCCTTTTATGAGATGGCGCTTAAGACGGGAAAAGACAAGTTCAGCCCTCCTTTGCAGTACGAAGGGGACGTATTTTAAGTCGATGGTGTGAGAGCGCTTCATTCGATCGATCAAGATGATCCTATATTCTGAGTTCAGATCGGGATTGAGGCGGGCGTAGAGAAGGCTCGTCTCTTCGGGCGCTCTCTGATAGGCGAGTTTGACGCTCTTAAAGAGTCGTTTTAGCTTTTTCTTGCGAAGGGTCGTCTTTTTCTCTTTATAAGCGCTCGTCCAGGGAAAGAGTTTGAACCGTTCTTTAGGAAGAAGATGGTTCATCTTAAAGAGCTTCAAGACGGTTTTTTGGTCCTCGCCTAAAAAGGCAACGACTTGAGCTCCGCTTCCCAAATAGGTAAATCTCTGCTTAAGAAGGGCTTGGATAGTTGCAGAAGGAAAGGGCATCGCCCACTCTTTCCGGTAGGGGAGTGGAGAAAAGACAAAAGAGAACTCTCTTTTTCCCTTTTGGGAAAGCGAACCACCTAGAGCTAAAAAAAAGAGGAGGGGAATGAGAAATTTCACACGATCTGGATTGCCACAAGGGTGATATCATCGAATTGGTCAACGCCTTCTGTAAAGAGGCCGAGCTCTTGGGTCAAAGAGTCGATAAACTCTTTGGGGGAAAGGACGCTCTTTGTACGAAAGCTATTCAAGAGGCGGTCTTTTCCAAAAAACTTTTCTTGCCGATTTTGCGCTTCCACCACCCCGTCAGTAAAAAGAAGGAGGAAATCTCCCGTCTCCAGCTGAACTTCTTCTTTTTGAGCTCGCGTCGCCGGCGAGCCGCCAAGAGCCATTCCCGGCGTTGTCAACTCCAGGATCTCTCCTCCCGCCTTCCTTAGCAAAGCGGGGAAGTGGCCGCAGGAGGTGTACTGGAACTTCCGGGTGGAACTCTCATAGATGCCAATCCACGCCGTTACAAAATCTGCACTCTCTTCGGTGTCGAGGCAAAAGAGTTTGTTCGTCGCATCCACCATCTCCGTAAGCTGGGAGAACTCCAGGGCGGTGCTGCGCAAAAGAGAGCGAACGCTTAAAGAAAAGAGGGAAGAAGAGACGCCCTTTCCCGAAGAGTCCGCAATCACGATCATCAATCGGTCTTGCAGGGGAAAGAGGTCGTAGAAGTCTCCCGAGACCTCCTTTGCAGGGATGTATCTGGTGGCGATCTCTATGCTGGGAAAGGACGGGATCTTTTTGGGAAAGAGATTCTTTTGGATCTTACGGGCGATCTGCAGTTCCTTTCGGTAAGACTCCGACTTGAGACGCTCATCGGCAGCGGACTGCATATGGGTGACGAGCTGATCGACTGTCTTGTTAAAAAGCCCCCCGACCTGATTGATTTCAAACCCCAGGCGCATCGTGTGATAGCGCGCCGTTAAATCTCCCTTTCCCACAGAGATCATCGCATGGTGGAGCTCCTGGAGGGGTCTGCCCATCCGGGAGACCAAAATCCAGACAACACTGCCTCCGCCAAAGAGGAAGAGGAACGTAAAAAGAGAAGATCTTAAGATAATTTTTCTCAAAATGCCCTTTTCAATGGCCGCCTTAGAGACATCGACATAGAGAAAAAAATTGGCTTCGGGCAAGGGCTGCTTTAAAGAGATGAAGGGCTTTTTCGTCTTTAAAATCTGCGCTCTTTTCTTTATGAGATCATCGCTTGTCACTAGTTCGATTTCTTGGGGAGAGAGGTAGAGATCGGTGGCGATCACCTCTTTCCAGACGTCGACTAAGGCCAGATGGTAGGGAAAATGGCCGCGAAACCCTTTCTTAAATCTCTCGATCCAGCGGATAGCTGACTTGCCGACAACCAGGATCTCTTTATCCGCAACACGAGCCGCCACCATAATCTGGTGCGTCTGAGTGAGCGGATCGAAGGCAGCGAAGACTTTTCGTTTCCCGGTAGGAATGTCTGCAATCTGATCAAAAAAGAGATTGATTCGTCCTACCCTTTGAGAATGTTCAGCAGCCACAACAACAAGTTCCTGATCGGAGCGCTTGAGAATGCGAAAAAGCGTTTCGAGATGCGCATCGCTTGCGATCTTAGGGTAGTCTGCAAAAGGAACCTGCTGCGTAGCGAGGCTATTGATCAGCTGCGAGATGCAAAGAAGCCACTCTTCAAAATTCACCATGCTGCTTCTGCCGACGATCTCCATCTCGTTTAAACTATTGTTGAGCGCTTCCTTGTACTCCTCTTTATAGGAATAAAAGGTATGAATCAGCATCGGCAAAATAATTAAGGAGGCGCAGATGAGAAGAACCCGGTAGATGAGGCCTCTTCCCCTTTCTTTGGAATGCTCGGGCAGGTTGAAAGGATTTGAGTTTTTTGTCATCATCCTATTTGCATGGTATCAAAAGTAATCAGCAGTCTGCAACATCCGATCGTCAAACATCTTGTCCGCCTGCGCCTCTCTTCGAGCTATCGTCAAGAACAGAAAAGCCTGCTTTTGTCAGGAAAGAAGCTGATTTTGGAAACGGGACGCTCTCTTGTTTTCAAGCGTCTCTTGCTCCCCTGCGGCGCTCCTTCCCTGACACAGATCCGATCTGAAGAGGTGCTCTTTTTGCCTCCTCCTCTCTTTAAAAAGGTGACCGGCTTGATCCATCCTGAGCCGATCGCCGCGGAGGTTTCACTTCCCGAAGAGAGCTCTTTAATCGGCCTGAAGCATCTGCTTGCGCTCGACGGCGTGAGCGATCCCGGCAATCTCGGAACGCTTTTGCGCACGGCGCTTGCCTTAGGGTGGGAGGGGGTCTTTTTGACAAAGGGCTGCGCCGATCTTTTCAACGACAAGGCGCTCCGGGCGGCGAAAGGGGCGTCGCTTAGCCTTCCCTACAGAAGGGGAAGCGAAGAAGAGCTAAAAAAACTCATCGAAAAGGAAGCGCTGACCGCCCTGGCAGCCGATACGAAGGGATCGCCCCTTCCCTCTCTCTCTTTTACTCTCCCGATTGTTTTGATCCTTGGAAGCGAGGCAAGCGGAATCTCCCCCGCACTCAAAGAGCTTTCCCGTCTCGTCGCGATCCCCATGAAGGGAAAGATGGAGTCGTTAAACGTCGCCGCAGCCGGCTCCATCTTAATGTATGAATTGATCCGCCTTGCGCTTTGATAGGCCTTGCGCTTTAATAAGGATAAACAACGCAGGAACCTATGTCCAAAAAATGTAACATTGCCGACATTCATGCCCTGGAAATCCTCGATTCCAGAGGAAATCCCACCCTGCAAGTCACGGTGACGACAGAAGGGGGAAGTTTAGGCTGCGCGGCAATCCCCTCCGGCGCCTCCACAGGAGAACACGAAGCGGTGGAGCTGCGAGACAACGACAAAAAGAGGTATTTCGGTAAAGGAGTTCAAAAGGCAGCGACGAACGTGAATCAGACGCTTAAAGAGCTCTTAATCGGCCAGTGCGTCTTAGAGCAGAGCTTCATCGACCAAAAGATGATCGAAGCGGACGGCACAAGCAATAAGGCAAAGCTGGGCGCCAACGCCATTTTGGGCGTCTCTTTGGCCGCGGCCAAGGCGGCGGCGAACTTCTTACACCTCCCCCTCTACCGCTACATCGGAGGCACCAATCCCTTCCTCCTGCCCTGTCCCATGATGAATATCATCAATGGAGGGGCCCACGCCGACAACGGACTGGATTTTCAGGAATTCATGATCCGCCCCATCGGCGCTCCCAACTTTAAGGAGGCGGTTCGCTGGGGCAGCGAGGTCTTTCACACGCTCAAAGCGCTTTTGAAAGAGGAAAAGCATGTCACGTCAGTGGGAGACGAAGGAGGGTTTGCGCCCCGTCTGACTTCCAACGGAGTGGCTCTCGATCTCCTCTGCAAGGCAATTGAAAAGGCGGGATACAAACCCGGCAAAGAGATCGACCTGGCCATTGACTGCGCCGCTTCGGAGTTCTACGACAAGGGTTCCAAAAAGTATATCGAAAAGAAAAAAAAGCTCGCCGGCGAGTCGTTCACCGAACGCACCGCCGAAGAGATGGCAGACTATTTTGCAGGTCTTCTCACGACCTATCCCTTAAAAACCATCGAAGACGGCCTCGATGAAAATGACTGGGAAGGCTGGAAGCTTCTGACTGCAAAACTCAAAGAGAGAGTTCAGATCGTCGGAGACGATCTCTTTGTCACCAACCCCAATTTCCTAAAAAGGGGCATTCAGGAAGGCGTCGCCAACGCCATCCTCATCAAACTCAATCAGATCGGCACGCTCACAGAGACGCTGCAAACCATCCAGATGGCCCAAAAAGCCGGCTACTCCACGGTCATCTCGCACCGCTCCGGAGAGACCGAGGATACGACGCTTGCCGACCTCTCTGTTGCCACCAACTCGGGACAGATCAAAACGGGATCGCTTTCCCGAACCGACCGCGTCGCCAAATACAACCGCCTCATCGCCATCGAAGATGAGCTAGGGAAGGTCGCCGCCTACAACAACTCGGGAAGATAGGAAGCTCGCATGCGCGCCCTAAAGAGGCTCTTTGAGAACAACGAACGGTGGGCCTCGTTGAAGTTGAAAGGGGATCCCAACTATTTTCGGGATCGGGCCAAAGAACAGGATCCTCTCTACCTTTGGAAATGGAGTTGACATACTCACAAATTTCGCTAAAATGGAGTTGTACACAACCAATTTTTGAAATTGCTTGGGTACAAAGTGAGCAAAAATGTATCCAAGACTGCTTCAAAAACCTCTTCAAGGAAACCATAGCTTTTTTCTGTTCGGGCCAAGAGGAACCGGAAAAACCTTATGGTTGCGATCTCGAGTTCCAACCGGGCTTTACTTTGATCTCCTGAATCAGGAACTCTTTTTTGATCTTCTTAAAAACACTCATCGGCTAGAAGAGATGATCCCTAAAGGATGCAAAGAGTGGATCATCATTGACGAAGTACAAAAAATTCCCGATCTCTTAAACGAAGTCCACCGGTTGATTGAAAAGAATCGTTATAAATTCATTCTCACCGGTTCCAGTGCACGTACATTAAAGCGCAAAGGGGTCAATCTTCTTGCCGGAAGAGCGCTTTACTACAAAATGTTTCCTTTGACAGCCATAGAATTGGGATCGGATTTTAAAATAGAAAAATCATTGAAATACGGACAATTACCTACTATCCATGCTCAAGATGTAAAACCTGAAGATTATTTACACTCCTATATTTATATCTATTTGCGCGAAGAAGTCATGCAAGAGGGATTAACGCGGAATGCAGGAGCCTTTGCCCGATTTTTACAAGTCGCTAGCTTTTCGCAAGGATCGATTCTGAATATTACAGAAATAGCAAGAGAAGTCTCTATTGAGAGGAAAACGGTGGAAGACTACTTTCAGATTACGGAAGACCTCCTGCTTGCCTGTCGTATTCCTCCCTTTACCAAGAGAGCCAAACGAAAAACAGTCTCACATCCCAAATTTTACTACTTTGATGTAGGGGTTTATCGTGCATTGCGTCCTATGGGTCCTTTTGATGTGCCGGAAGAAGCGGAAGGACCCGCACTGGAAAGTCTGGTTTTGCAAGAGCTCCAGGCGATCAACAGCTATTTTGCATACGGGTACGACTTCTATTTTTGGAGAACGGTTGATAAGCATGAAGTCGATTTTATTCTTTATGGACCAAAAGGCCTCATTGGAATCGAAGTCAAACGGTCAAAAAAAATCGACGCGGCCGATCTTAAGTCTCTCAAGGCGTTTCAATCAGACTACCCTTCCGCCACACTCTATCTTTTTTATGGCGGCAGCCAACGTCTCTATTTCGATCGGATCGAAGCGATCCCTATAACGGAAGCGTTGCAGCTTCTCCCTAAACTTTTAGAAAAAAAATAGAAGTATGCAACCGGTTTATTAAACAACTTCAAAAATCGGTTTTAGGCTTGAGCCATAAGCTGATTTTATTAGAGAGGTTTTTCCAACAGTCCCTGAAGAAGCTCTCGCATCTCGCTGACGCTTTTGGTCAGGGAATGGGCTGTGTCTGAAATGCTCTTTTCATCGACGGAGAGCTGATTTTGCGTCGAAGCAAGAGAGGCTAGCTTGGCTTCCAAAGAACAGACGATCCCCTCCAAGCGGGGAAGCTGACGGGATGCCGCCTCAATACGGCCGGTATAGGTTCCCAGACGCAAGGCGAGCTTTTCCAGCTCTTGCTGCTTTTTGTGAATGGCATCCTCTTGCAAGAGTTCTTGGAGACGGGAAAAGAGCGTCTCTGCACAGAGCCGCATCCGGGCAATCTCTTCCCCCAGATCCCCCATGCGGCCTTGAAAAAGCTCTCCTAACTCTTGCGAGCGCTTCTCAAAGGAGTCGGTCTTTAACTGGAGGCGCTCGATAAACTCGCTGAGCTCTTTAAAGAGCCTTTCGGACTGCTCCCGAAAAGCCGCGTTGGCACTTTTTAGCTCTTCGACCTCTTGATGGAGCGCTTTTAAGGTGGCGTACTGCCAGACGTAATAACTCCCAAAGGCCAAAACGGCAAAGAGAAAGAGAAACCAAAAGCTCGAAAGCGGTCGCCTCTCGAAAAAACTCACCACGGAGAGGATGAGCGCCGCCAGCAGCCCTCCCAGCATCACGACGCGGCGCCAATCGCTTGCGATCCCCTCAAACCAGCTGCGCGCCTCTTCTTGTTCCTGAAGAGCGGGAGGAGCGGCCGTGACAGCTTCCTGAAGAGGCGGCGCCGTTTGCACAGCAAAAGTCCGGGAGACGTTTACTGCCGCAATAAAGAGTAAAACGAGAACAACGAGTAGACGGAACATCATCAACCTCATCCTAAAAAATTAAATTTTATCTGAAAACGTCACATCTTGCTTGTAAAAAAAATTTTTTACCCTTTATTTAATAAAGATTACGGAGGATGCATTGGCGAAGAGTTCCATTTTTATATTTGGGGAGGCGGAAAAAGGGGAATTTTGCACGCCTCTTGTCTTACGCTCTCTTCCTCAACTCTCAGACACCCTCGGAAATCCTCCCGAGAACAGTTTAGGGATTCTCTACAGCGTTCAGGCTCTTCTGTTCGGCCGGACTCTGATCTTTTATCGCGTTAAAGAAGAGGGGTTTAGCATCCCGGATTACCTGAAAGGGCTCAAGCTTCTCGAGCATACGGATGCAGACTTGAATTTAAGCGCCCTCTGCATGCCGGGCGTAGGAGATGCGCTCATCATCGACGCCGCCACGTCCGTCTGCAAGCTGCACAACAGCTTCTTCATCATGAATGAAAGAGATCTCTACGACTTTTTGACAACGTCCTCCAGATATACCGAACGCACTTGAAAAATTGGATTTGGGCCGACGCGAAAGCTCCCCTCGGTTCGACGATCGCATCTCGCCCAATATTAGAAATATGGGGCGAGATGCGATCGTCGAACCCCGAGGTTTTGGCGCAGCCGAAATTCCAATTTTTGAAGTGCGTTCGGTATAGCATCCGGACCCAGAAAACACTCTTGGCAGCGTTTCGAAAGAAGTCTATTCACGAACGGTATATTTTAAGGTTCTCTCTTCTTTTGCAATCGTGGTCGGCTCCCCGTGGCCGGGATAGACTTTTGTCTCTTTCGGCAATGCCGCCAGTCTTTTCAAAGAAGCTTCCATCAGATCGGGACGGGATGTGGGAAAGCTCAAATTGCCGATGGCTCCCTGAAAGAGCGTATCGCCGCTGATTAAAATCTTCTCCTTTCCTAAATAGAAACAGACCGCTCCGGGAGAGTGGCCGGGCGTGTGGATCACCGTGAGAGAAAGATCTCCGATGTCCATCTTCCCTCCTTCTTCAAGATAGCCGTCCGGAGCCACTCCTTCGATGGGAAAAAAGAGAGGAAGTCCGTCGGAGCCGGGGGTTTGAAGGTTCCCTGCGTCTTCGGAATGGACGTAGACGGGAAGGCAGTCTTTTTTCTTAAAAAGAGAAGCGTCGACAATGTGGTCCCAGTGGGAATGGGTGCAAAGAACGCACTCTAGGGTGAGCGGCTCTTTCTTTAGGAAACGGTGGACGGCTTCATAGCTTCCCTGGGCGGGATCCACGACCACTCCCCTCTTTGTCCGAGAACAGGCGAGAAGGATCGTATTGGTCTCGGCAGGCCCTAAGGGAAAGACTTTCAGAATCATAAAACAGTTTGAGTGGCGCACCGGAGAGGATTCGAACCTCTAACCGCCCGGTTCGTAGCCGGGTACTCTATCCAATTGAGCTACCGGTGCCCTATTTTTCATCTTTCGCGCGGCAGCACTTTTTCTTATTGCAGCCGCACTCCTCCTTCTTCGCCTCTTGAGAAGCGGGTTTCTTCTTGTAGTCGTTCACATAAAAACCGCTTCCGCAAAACTGAAAAGTCGCGAGCCCGCCGCCAATTCCTCGCTGAAGACTCTTTTTCTTGCAAAGAGGGCACTCAACGAGCGGCTGATCGACAATCTTTTGAAAAGCGTCAAAACTGTGCCGACACTCTTGGCATTGGTAGGAATAAGTTGGCATAAGCAACCCTTCCTACATCATCCCCATTCCGTCCATTCCACCCATTCCACCCATACCGCCCATACCGCCCATTTCATCCATGGAAGGAACAGGAGTCCGGGCCTTGGGCTCGGGTTTGTCTGTGATCATGGCGGCAACCGTAATCAAAAGGCCGGAGACGGAGGCTGCATGGGAGAGGGCGCTTTTGGTCACGAAGACCGGATCGATCACCCCATCTTGAATGAGATCTCCGAAGAGATCAGTCAGTCCATTGTATCCCCAGGACCCTTTTTGCTCGTAGATCTTTTCTGCAACGAGATGGCCCTGTTTTCCGCAGTTTGCCGCAATGGCAACGGCCGGCGCAAAGGCCGCTTCACGTACAATCTCCAGCCCGATCTGCTCATCCCCTTCGAGCTGCATCTTTTCCAGCCCTTTGACGGCGCGCAAAAGCGCGACGCCTCCGCCGGCAACGATGCCTTCGGCAACGGCGGCTCGGGTCGCATGGAGCGCATCTTCGACACGCGCCTTTTTCTCCTTCATCTCGGCCTCTGTGGCGGCTCCCACATTGATGACGGCAACGCCGCCGACGAGTTTTGCCAAGCGCTCTTCGAATTTTTCGCGATCGTAATCCGACTTGGCTTTGGCAATGGCCCCACGCAATTCCGCAATGCGCTCTTGCACCTTTTTGGGATTGCCCTGGCCATCAATGAGGGTGGTCTCATCTTTGACAACCTTGACCTTCTTGACTCTGCCCAGATGAGAAAGCTCCGCTCTTTCTAGGCTGAGGCCAACTTCCTCCGAGATGACCGTTCCGCCCGTCAGGATGGCGATATCCTGCAGGATCTCTTTGCGGCGATCGCCAAATGCAGGCGCCTTGACGGCGCAGAGGGGAAGCCCTCCTTTAAGTTTGTTTACAACAAGAGTTGCAAGCGCTTCTCCTTCGATATCCTCTGCGATGATGAGAAGCGGCTTTTGGCCTTTTTCCATCACCTTTTCGAGGAGCGAGACAAGCTCTTTTGCCGAAGAGAGTTTCTTGTCGACGATCAAAACATAAGCTTGAGAAAGCTCAACACTCATTTTCTCCGCATTGGTAATGAAATAGGGAGAGACATAGCCCTTGTCAAACTGCATCCCTTCGACAACGTCTAGAGTGGTATCCAGTCCGCTCGCTTCGCTGATGGTGATGGTTCCGTCTTTCCCCACCTTCTCCATCGCCTCTGCAATGATTGCGCCGATTTCCGGGTCATTATTGGCAGAGATGGCGGCAATCTGTCGCACCTCTTCCTGCTTGCTTACCGGCGTTGAGAGACGAGTGAGTTCTTCTTTCATCTTTTCGACAGCTTTCTCAATCCCTTTTTTTAACCCCATGGGATTGGCTCCGGCCATCACATTTTTCAGGCCCGACGTAAAGATCGCTTCAGCCAAAACAATGGCAGTTGTCGTTCCGTCTCCCGCGACATCCGAGGTTTTGGAAGCGGCCTCTTTTACAAGCTGCGCGCCCATATTCTCGAACTTGTTTTTCAGGGTGATCTCTTTTGCAACCGTCACGCCGTCTTTTGTCGAGAGAGGCGCTCCAAACCCTTTGTTGATGACCACATTGCGCCCTTTGGGACCCAAAGTGACGGTGACCGCTTTCGCAAGCTGTTTGACCCCTTTTAAAAGGGAGCGAAGAGCCTCTTCATCAAACTGCATCATCTTTGCCATAAAATCCATCCTCCTTAGCGCTTAAACCGTTTCGAGAACGCCCAAGATGTCATCTTGGCTTAAGATGAGGAATTCGTCCTCAGCATCCTCGTTCTTCACCTCCGATCCTGCATAAGTGGAAAAGAGGACCATATCTCCGATTTTGACATGCATCGGTTCCAACTTTCCGTTTTCGTTTCTCTTACCGGTCCCAACGGCAATCACTTCTCCCTCGCGCGGCTTCTCTTTTGCCGTCTCAGGAAGAAGAATGCCTCCCTTTGAGGTCATTGCCTTGACTCTCTTGATGAGGACACGATTTCCTAAAGGTTGAATGTTTTTCACAGAACCTCCTCTCCTAGCTTAAATCTTAAAAGTAAAGATGAAGAAAAAATAAAGGAAAGGAGGCTTTTTCGTCAAGTAACACGAAAAGAATTTTAGCACTCCTTTCTTGCAAGTGCTAATCATATAAAAGAAAAGGTTTGCGCAGCTTGCAAAAGGCCTTCCTCTCTTCTTGTTGAAATCCGATCATCTTCCAGGCGCTGTACTTTTCTTCCCTAAGCCATTTCCACATCTCTTCGTTGCCGTTCACTTTGCAAAAAAGGTCTCGCTTCCCTTGGCTCAGCGCCTTGAGGCGTTTGTCCACCTCCTTGGGATAGAGCGACTTAAGCATCCCGATCAAGAGATACTGAACGCTGAGCGGACGAAAGGCCCTCCTGTCCGTCATGTAGATCCTAACCCCATGGCAATCCTCGCCTTTGTAAGCGCCGAAAAAGGGGCGAAAGTGGCAGGGAATAAAGGCGACGCCCGGGAGGTTTTGAGAGCTCAGCGCCAAAGCAAAGCCGTCGGCATCGATCCAGGGAGCCCCCACGACTTTAAAAGGAAGGGTGTACCCAACCCCTATGCTCACAAGGCCCAGTTCTCCCAAAATCCCCGTCGCAGCTGCAAAAAAAGGAGTTGTCGCTTCGGGAATTTGGGGGCTTGTCGGAATCCAATGCAGCCCCGTCTCCAGAAAAGACATCTTTCGCTTCCACCCCCTCATCGGAACGACGGTCAGATCACAGCCGACGCGGCTCTTTTCATTGAAAAACAGCGCCAGCTCCCCCAGGGTCATGCCGTGGCAGTAAGGAACATTGAGATAGCTCACAAAGGAGCGCCATCTCTCTTCGAGCATGGGGCCGTCGACAAGCTCTCCCCCCAAGGGATTGGGGCGATCGAGAACGACCACGGGAATCCCCCTTCCGGCGGCCTCTTCCATCACATAGCAAAGAGTGGTGAGATAGGTGTAGGAACGCACTCCAACATCTTGAATATCAAAGACAAGAACATCTATTCCTTGCAGCATCTTTTCTGTAGGACGCCGGGTCTTTCCATGCAAGCTATAAAGAGGAACCCCTTTGAAATCCCTTAGATCGGGGATCTTCTCGGCAGCATACCCTTTTCCGTCGATCCCATGCTCGGGAGCAAAGAGCGCAAAGAGCCGAAAGGGCTCCTTTTGTAAAAAGAGCTCTACCGTCGCCTTAAGCTCGGAGTCCACCCCCGTCTGATTGGTAATGAGCCCTACTCTCTTTCCCTTCAAAAGAGCTCTAAACCCCTCTTCTCGAAAGAGGCGATCGACGCCCAGCTCCACGCGGCCGGCAAGGGAAAAGCTCAAGAAAAGAAAAAAGGGAACAAAGAGGCGGAAAAGCGGCATATGCATGATGAACTCAAAAATTGGTTTTGGGCAACGCGAAAGCTCCCGGGTTTTGACGATCGTAAATCACTCCATATTTCTAATATTTCGCAATTTACGATCGTCAAAACCCGGGGCTTTGACGCAGCCGAAAATCCAACTTTTGAGTTCATTTGTGCATAACCCCTTTATTCTTTGCCTCAACAGCTCTTTTTGAAAAGAAAAAAAAAGAAAGAAAAAAAAGAAAGCTTCGGCCTTCTCCCTTAAGACATTAAAGATCAAGAAGTTTAATTTTTTAAAAAAAAATAACAAAAAAACCTTTTTTTTGATATAATTAATTTAACAACATTTAACTACAAGACATTTATGTCTACACCGCCAATTAAAAAAAATCCTCACGTAGGATTTACCCCTCCCTCTCAACGAACGGGAAAGTTATCCTGCATCATAAACAGCTATTTCATCAATCCCTTGCGCTATCTTTGGAGTCCCAAACCGAATGGGTTTAGCACATGGGCGCCCCTTGCACGCGAGTGCTTCACCACTCTATCCCACCCTTCGCGCTGTTTGAACGCATCTTCGCTCCTGGCGCTCTTTGCATTCTTGAAAAAAACTAAAACAGAAGATAGTCTTCCGGTAAAAATCATTCAGGACCTCAAGGAAGCAGAAGATTGTTTAACCTCTCAGCTTGATACCTTTCGTAATGATCTGAAAGATGGAATGACGCTGATTGCCATCCCCGTCACCACTCCTCCGCCCGAAGCGGGAAAACTCCATTATCTCTGGAGATCTCTTTTGATTGCCTTTTTACCGCTAACCGTTGCGCTCTTTGGAATCAAACAACTCTTTTCTCTCTTTCGCTCCTTCAAAGCCGATCTACAAACTCTCTGGACCCCCGGCGTCGGCCACATCTCCCTTTTGGTCATTCCCGTCACAAAAAACAGGGAAACGGTAACTCTCGACCATATTGAGTACTTTGATTCGAAGGGAGAAGAGCCGCCCAGATTCGTGCATGAGCTCTCTCAAGCTCTGATACCTCCAAACGGCGAAGAGCCCAAAATAATCCACTCGGAATATCAGTATCAGAACGATGTCAACAACTGCGGTTTTTGGATCTTCAAATATCTGCAGCTAAGATCAGAGAACAAGGAACCTGATGCTGCCCTGACGACCTTGCAAGCTTTCTCCAAAACAATCTGCATCGAACGAATGACGTTTTGCAAAGATCGATCCCTTCAGACCTTTTTCTCTACATACAGCGAGCAGCCTAAGCAAGACTGCGTGCAGCCTCAGCAAGGGCAACTCGACCCAGATAGCGGCTCTAGCGACGATGAATGGGAAATCCCCTAAGCAGCTCATTTTTCCCAACTTTTTTCTTCACTTGAACCCTCCTTTTCTCTTTTGTATACTTTTTTCATATGTCCATCCCCCCTTCTCACAGCGTGATCGGTTTGTCTCTATCCGCCTCTTTGCCTCCGCTTGCTCAGGAAGAGGTGAACATGACGGGCCTTGCCATCCCGGCGCTCCTACCAACAAGCTTTGCTGCGGGAGAACTTTTTTGCCCTTCTCCTGTTGCCCTTGACAGTGCGGCCTCCCTCCTTCCGCCGCTCCATGCGGGAGCAACGAACGACGCCGCCCCACCGCTTCACTTGGAGGGCAGAGCCTCCCTCCTTCCGCCCAACGCCGTTGCCAGCACACTCCCTCTCCCTGCACCTCTTCATATAGGCGGCGCCGTCGGCGCCGCCCCTCCTTTACACTTGGAGGGAGAGGTTCTTGTTCCTCCTCCGCCGACCCTAGGCGGCACACTCCCTCTCCCTGCGCCTCTTCACATAGGCGGCGCCGTCGACGCCGCCCCTCCTCTACACTTGAAGGGAGGGGTTCTTGTTCCTCTTCAGCTGCCCCTAGACGGCACGGTGACGCGCCGCTACGACTGGATGTTAGCGTTTCTTGTCTGGATCGGAACCTGGGGCCAGGAGTTCTATCAAAACCAGACCCGCTGCAAAAATAGAGAGCCGCACCCCTTAGAAACCCACGCGGAATGGAAAGCGCGCCTTTTGGCCAATAGAGAGATCGCCAAAAGAGAGCTGGTTATGGCCTGGAGAGCCCCCGCTCCTGTAAGGATCATCTCTTCCGACGATCCCGAAGTCGCCCACGTCGATCAATTCGTACGCGTGCTTCTGGAAATGTGCAACCTTAATCGCCTGATGGAGATCTATCCCCTTAATAAAGAAGGAAAAGACGTCGACCCTCCGCTCTTTGACAGACTCTTAAGAGCTTACGTCGTTTATCACTACACGGAAGAGGCTTTGGTCCGGCCGCAACTTGAAAACATTTGCCTTCCGCTCATTGTATAAATTCTCTGTTTTTTCTAGACTCATTTCCCAATGAGCATCTCACTTAATCCCGAGCAGCAACGGGCCGCAGAGCATGTGGAAGGCCCTCTTCTTGTCCTGGCAGGGGCGGGGTCCGGAAAGACCCGCATCGTCACCGCGCGCATCGCCCATCTCTTAAAATTAGGAGTGCCTTCAAACGAGATTCTTGCCGTCACCTTCACCAATAAGGCAGCCGAGGAGCTGCAACGGCGCATCCGTGGGCTGGCGCACGCCTCGGTCCTCGCTTGCACCTTTCACAGCTTGGGAGCGCGCATCCTTCGGGAGTCCGTCTCTTCGCTTGGCTACACGCAAGACTTTACCATCTATGATGAAGAGGACGCAGAAAAGCTCTTCAAAGAGTGCCTGACGGCCCTTCATTTTAAGCTCGAAAAGGGTGAGGCAAAGCTTTTGCGCTCCGAGATCTCACATGCAAAGAACTCCCTCATCCCTCCCGAGAACTACAGCGACCCGATGAGTCTTGCCGCACGCCTCTACCCTCTCTATCAGGAGCGGCTCAAGGAGTATAACGCTCTTGACTTCGACGACCTTCTTTTTCTGTCCGTCCGGCTCTTTCAAAAACACCAGGACGTCCTCTCTCTCTTTCAAAACCGCTGGTCTTTTCTTCTGATCGACGAATACCAGGACACAAACCACGCTCAATACCTCTTGGCCAAGCTCCTCGCTGAACGGCATCATAATCTCTTTGCCGTCGGAGACCCCGACCAGTCGATCTACTCTTGGCGGGGAGCGGACTTAAGCAACATTCTCAACTTTGAAAAAGACTACCCGGGAGCTAAGGTGATCACCTTAGAGCAAAACTACCGGAGCCGCAACCGGATCCTTCAGGCCGCAAACCATCTCATCCATCATAATTCAAGCCGCTATCAAAAGAATCTATGGAGCGAGCGCGGAGAGGGGGAAAAGATCGGGCTCTTTCTGTGCAGGACCGAGCGCGAAGAGACCGAATTTGTCTTCGAGCGCCTCCGAGACCACCATCAAAAAGAGGGCATCGCTTATAAAGACTCCGTCATCTTTTATCGCACCAACTTCCAATCCCGCGTCTTTGAAGACGGCCTCTTAAGACACAAGATCCCGTACGTCATCATCGGAGGCCTCTCCTTCTACCAGAGGCGTGAGATCAAAGATATCTTATCCCTTCTAAGAATGGTCCTGGGCGGGGCAGACTTTTTGTCCTTTTCCAGGACTGTTAATCTACCGCGAAGGGGGATTGGCGAGACCTGCCTGCGCAAGCTCCAAGATCTTGCTAACAGCCATGGCCTCCCGATTCTGGCGCTCTGCTTAGAGATCGCCTCCGGACGCCTGGCAAGCCCGCTCACTCAAAGACAACGCCAAGGAATTGAGAACTACGTCCAGATGATCGAAGAGATCAAAAAGCGCATCCGCTCTCGGCTCCCCCTGCATCAAATCATCCAAGAGGCCATCGCTCTCTTCCGCTACGAAGAGGTTCTCAAAGAAGATCCCGAGACAATGGCGGATAGGCGAGCCAACCTTGACGAGCTCGTTACCAAAGCCGCCGAATGGGAAGAGGAAAAAGAAGAGCCCACGCTGGTTGCTTTTCTCGAAGAGCTCACATTGCGCACAAGCGGCGATGAGGTCTCGGCCGGCGATGAGGCCGTGCGCCTGATGACGCTCCACAACGGAAAAGGACTTGAGTTTTCTCTGGTCTTCATCGTCGGCATGGAAGAAGACCTCTTTCCTCACATCAACGCAAAAGAGAATCCCGCCTCCCTGGAAGAAGAGAGGCGCCTTTGTTATGTCGGCATGACGCGCGCCAAGGAACGCCTCTACCTCACCGCCTCCAAGGCGCGTTTTCTCTTCGGAGCGTCCCGCACCATGCAGCCCAGCCGCTTCCTCTTTGAGATTCCCAAATCCCTACTCCAGACCTGCACGCTCTCCCAAGAAGAAAAAGAGCACCCGGAAAATGAGGAGCTCTCTCCCGGCGATGCCGTCCGCCATCGAGACTTTGGAAAAGGGGTCATCCTCAAAGCCTATCCCACCTCGCTCGGCCCCACCTACGATGTCTCCTTTACCGATGCGGGCGTCACGCGCACCCTCGTTGCCAAATTTGCCAAACTTCGCCAAATTGGAAAGAAAGAATGATCTCGACATACTGTAATCGCGCTTGCTTTTGAAGGCGAGATGTGAAAAGTGGTTGCTCCTTAAAAAC
>MGME01000017.1 GCA_001796315.1 Chlamydiae bacterium RIFCSPLOWO2_12_FULL_49_12 | reverse complement strand
TACAGATGTACGTTTACACGCAAGAAAGCAATCGCATCTCAACCACTCTCTTAGAGGAGACAAGGCTCTTGAGGAGCCAAGAGCCGGCGAAGGAAATTCACAAAATCTGCCTTTGAGCGTATCATTCACAAATAGAATGAAGCTTTTCAAGATTTTGCTCTTTACTCTTGTGATTGCTGCAGGCTGCTCGAAGCCCTCTATCCCCTCAAGCAAACCTTTGGTTCTCTCTACGCTGGCTCCCTACTCTTACTTTGTAAAAAGACTGGCAGAGGATGGGGTGAGAGCGGAGACGCTCGTTCCCGCGGGAGCAAACGCCCATCTCTTTGAGCCGACTCCTAAAGAGATCTCCCGCTTGCAAGAGGCGCGCCTGTGGATCCGCATGGGCGATCCCTTTGAAACAAAGCTGCTCCCCTCTCTTGAAGAAAAGAGAGGCCGACTTGAGATTGTAAAGACCTGGAAGGGGCTCCCCTTAATCAGGGAAGAGGGCTCTTCATGCTCGGGGTGGGACCGCCACCTCTGGCTCAGTCCGAAAATGGTGCGGGAATTTCTTCCGGGACTCGCAGCGGCGCTCATCCGTCTCTGTCCGGAAAGAGAGGGAGAAATTAAAGAGAGGTTAAAGCGCTTTCTGGATGAGCTTCAGGAGCTCGATATGCGCATCGCCTCTCTTTTGAAGGGGAAAGCAGGAGCCGCTCTTTTGGCGTCCCATCCCTCCTTCGGCTATTTCTGCCGCGATTACGGTTTAACGCAACTCTCTTTGGAATTTGAAGGGAAGGAGCCTTTGCCCAAGCAACTCGGGGAGCTGTTTGCGAAAATCAAAGAAAAGAAGATCAAAAAGATCTTTACCCAGCCGCAATTTCCCACAAGAGGAGCAGAGCGCCTTGCCGGAGAGCTGTCGCTGACTCTTTGCCCTGTAGACCCCTATGCTTATGACTACCTTGGAAACCTTGAAGCCTTTGCAACAGCCCTTGCTTCAGAATAGCATCGCTATTCGAGATCTCTCTTTCCAGGATCGCAGTCTTGTGATCTTGGAAGCGGTCAACTTGACCCTTTCCAAGGGAGAGTTCGTCGTTCTCTTCGGTCCCAACGGAGGCGGCAAGACAACGCTCTTGAAACTCCTCATGGGTTTTTTAAAGCCTGCGCGCGGCACGCTTTCTCTCTTTGGAAAAAGTCCTGTCCAGATGCGGAAAATGATGGGATACGTCCCGCAAAAGGGGCCTTTTGATCCGCTCTTTCCCTTAACGACGCTCGATGTGGTTTTGCAAGGAGCGCTCTCCCGGACGACCCGCTGGGGGCGCCTTCCTCCTCTCTGGAAAGAAAAGGGACGAGCCCTACTGCATCAAATGGGGCTGTCCCACCTGGAAAAACGACCATTTGGACGCCTCTCTGGAGGACAGGCCCAACGCGCTCTGATCGCACGCGCCCTGCTCGGAGAGCCTTCCCTCCTCCTTTTAGACGAACCGACAGCTCATGTCGATCCCGGAGCAGAAAAGGAGATTCTCGACTTGTTGATCCGTCTGAAACGCAAGTGCACGATCCTTCTTGTCAGCCATCAGCTGACCTCGCTGCTCAGCCATGCGGATCAGCTTCTCTTAGTCAATCGCACAGCCACCCCTTTTCAACCCCATGAGATCTGCCAACACTTTGAATTGGGCCTCTATCCTAACAAAAAAAACTATGCTCACCGATAATCCCTTTCTTGTAATGGCCTTGATTGCCGCTCTTTTCAGCTCGGTCACAAGCGGGATCGTGGGCTCCTACGTCGTCGTCAAGCGGATTGTCTTCATTGCGGGAAGCATCTCCCACTCGGTGCTAGGGGGGATGGGAGTGGTCCTTTTTCTGAAAAGCTCATGCGGATGGAGCTGGCTTCATCCTCTTTATGGAGCTTTAGTCGCGGCCATTGCCTCAAGCCTGCTCATGGGATGGATTCACTTCAAAGCGCAAGAGAGAGAAGATACAGTCATCGCCGCGCTTTGGGCGGCAGGTATGGCGATCGGAGTGATCTTTGTCTCCCTGACTCCGGGATATACGGTAGAACTGACGCACTTTCTCTTCGGCAACATCTTGTGGGTGAGTACAAGCGACCTCTGGCTGCTTGCCTTTTTAGGTATAGGGGTCTTGCTGGTGTCGGTGATCTTTCACAGAAGATTTACAACTCTCTGTTTTGACGAAGAGCAGGTCTCTTTACAGGGCTTTTCGCGTAAACGGCTCTATCTTTTGCTCCTCTGCCTCACTGCCCTCTCCCTTGTCCTTCTCATCCAAATCGTCGGCGCTCTCTTGGTCATCGCGCTCCTTGCCATCCCGCCGGCAATCGCAGGGATGCTCTCACACCGCTTTCACCATCTGATCATTCTTGCCGTCCTCTTAAGCGCTCTCTTTTCCCTTCTGGGCATCTTTGCGGCATACCAGCTCAACTGGCCTCCCGGAGCAACGATTGCCGCACTCTCCTCTTTAGTTTATCTCGCAAGCTTTTCCCTGCGAAACAAACAGAGAAGAATACGGGAAGAAAAAAATGATTAAACTGTTCCCCGCGAACACATATCTCGAGGCCTTCGGGCCCAAAAAAGTTACAAAGTCGAGTTTAAAGAGAAAAATATTTAGACCAGATGCGCGCCCAACCCTTTTTTCCTTTTGTCCTGCCCCAGCGTTTGCCGCTTTTTCGAGATGTTTTTTTTCGAATCTGTCCTTTCATGGTTTTTTCTCCTTATCTCACTTGTTTTATCCAAAGCTCTTCCTAGCCTCAAACAGGCGACAATCTGCTTGTTGCGGCTTTGCCCTATCGATTCTACCTCGGAATCCTTCGTATTCAAGAATGCTATTTTCTCGAGGATCGATCCGGCTTTGCCTCACCGCGCATCTTGTCGCCTCTTTGAAGCTCGGATTAATAACAGCCGCAGGGTCTCTTTTTGCAAAGAGAACAGATAATCTTTTTGGCTCCTCTCTGTTTTGAGGGCCTCTTTTTGGCTCGCGCGCGCGTTGTGGATCTCTGAGCTCTTTTCTTCATCGCTCCTCCTTCATGATAGACGTCCTTGCTCCCTTTTGGGATGGGAAACAAGACGCCTCGGTTGAAATGTCGTGATGCCACCTTGAAGCACCTTCATCTCGTTCTTTAGAGGGGAGTGATGCTTATGATGGGTTTTAAAGGTAATCTTCGACTCTTTTCTTTTGCTATAGGACTTCATAGAAGCTATGATTAAACTCTCTATTCTTACTTTTATATTAGTTAATTTGTAATTTAATTTTCAATTTATTATTACTATTTTTGAATTATTTAATTATTATTTACAAGTGATTGATGGTGAGGTTCTTCTTGACTTTGCAAAGCATATCCCTTTATTCTTGCCGTCAATCTTTAGGAGGCTTTCCATGTACGCGATTATTGAAACAGGCGGCAAGCAGTACCGCGTTGAAAAAGATGACGTGATTGATGTTGAATTGCTTAAAGAAGAAGCAGCCGGAAAAGTCGCTTTTGACCATGTTCTTTTTTTAAGCGATCTCTCGGAGGTCAAGATAGGATCTCCTTACGTTGAGGGAGGCATCGTCCGGGGCGAAGTGCTGCAAGAGATCAAGGGGCCAAAAACCCTTGCCTACAAGTACAAAAAACGAAAAGGGTACAGAAAGAAAAAGGGACATCGTCAACGGTATCTCAAAGTAAAAATCACGGAAATTTCAGGATAGGAAAGAGTTAAGTTTATGGCACATAAGAAAGGACAGGGCTCCTCTCGCAACGGTCGGGACTCGGCAGCCCAACGGCTGGGGATCAAGGCCTCTGCAGGACAATTTGTCACGGCAGGAAGCATTCTGGTTCGTCAACGCGGAACAAAGTGGCATCCGGACAAAAATGTGAGAAGAGCAAAGGACGATACGCTCTTTGCGCTCATTGACGGCCTCGTCTCTTTTCGCAAAGGAAAGTATAGTTTCGTCTCCGTCCTGGCTCAAAAAGCCTGATCTATGTTTACGGACACAGCCACGATCACCCTCTCCGCCGGCAAGGGAGGAGACGGCACGGTTGCCTGGCGTCGCGAAAAATATATCCCTAAAGGCGGACCTGCCGGAGGCAACGGCGGGCGCGGAGGGTCGATCTATTTAAAGGCAGATAAAGAACTCCTTTCACTTGAGGCGTTCCGTCATCAAAGGCACATGCGCGCGCCCCATGGAAAACCCGGAGGAGGCAACGACCGTCAAGGCCAAAGCGGAAAGGATCTTATCTTGAAAGTCCCTTTCGGAACGCTTGCGAAGGACGCTGCCACAGCGGAGATCCTCTTTGATTTTACTGAAGAGGGAGAAGAGCTCCTTTTCTGCAAGGGAGGCCGCGGAGGCAAGGGGAATACCTTCTTCAAGTCCGCAACGCATCAGGCTCCCATAAAGCACACCCGGGGAGAAGAAGGCGAGACAAAGCGCATCGAACTTGAGCTCAAGCTCATTGCCGATGTGGGACTGGTGGGCTTTCCGAACGCGGGAAAATCGACCCTTCTTTCCCGGATCGCCAAAGTGAACCTCAAGATCGCCCCCTATCCCTTCACCACCTTAACGCCCAATGTAGCCTCTGTGGAGATGGAAGACTTCTCCCGCCTGCTTTTTGCAGACATTCCCGGCATCTTGGAAAAAGCGCATGAAAATCGAGGACTGGGCCTCTCTTTTTTGAGACACATCGAACGCACCTCCCTACTCGTCTATGTTCTGGATGTTTCAGGAGTCGAAGGGCGCGATCCTCTTGAGGATTTTTCCGTGTTGCAAAATGAACTTTCAGCCTACAACAAAGAGCTGCTCCAAAAGCCTTTTCTCATCGCACTCAATAAAATCGACGTCGAGGGCTCTAAAGAGAGAATTGACGCCTTCCGTTTAAACTATCCCCATGACGAAGAAACACTCTTTGAAATCTCGGCGCTTGCCGCGCGCGGGATTTCCTCTCTTCTTGCCGGAGTGCAGAGGCGAACACAACGCTGTTTTAGCTGACAGCCTGAAGGCTCTGGATTTTGCATGGGTGGCGGCTTGTAGCAGCTATTTCAGATCCTCACTTAAAGCTTGTTGCTTAATATTAATTATTTAAACCTTCTATGTCTTTTATTGCTAAGCACTTACATTCTAAACATTGTTCATTCATCTCAATGTTAAACGGTGAACCTAGAAAAATCAATTTTCTAGGTTTAGCTAAAATAAATGTTTTATAGTGATCCAGCTCCTCAAACTTCGGAGCTACACACGCGCGCTTTCACTTGCTCGAATATGCTGAGCTTCATTAAACTTTCTATGTTCAAAATGCGCAGTGAAACTAATAGGAAGGAACTTATGCAAATAGAAGATGTATTGCAACTGATCAGAGGCGAGGATACGGTTGATAGAATAGAACCTAAGACACAAGATCCGTATGATTTAAATGTCAAGTTGACAGCTGGAGACCTAGACGGACAGCCCGTGGATTGTACGAGCGAGACATGTAATTGCAAAACGATATCTTGCAGAACGTATTCAGCTTGCGCAACCTGTTCCTGCCAATGTCCTAGTAGGTTTTGCAGTCACTAAAATGAGCCTGATTTATTGCTTTCCCGAGGATTCGTGGCAAGAGCCCGATGAGGAGGGAAAACTATGTTTCAAGTCTATTCCTATTTTGCCAATCAGCCGTATATTATAATGAACGATCCTGCAGAACCCCTGTTTTTCCCTACACCTACTTTTCTTGTAAGGACCCCTCTTTTCGCAATCGATGTTTTTTACACTTTATTAAAAAGCCCAGATCTCTATTCAGAATTATTTTCCTTCTACGAAAGCAATTCAGTCATGCAAGAAGCTATCCTTGCAGCTTCTCCTTCATTATTCGAAGCCTTAACAAAGCGACACCAAAGCGCCATAAAACAACAAAAGCACCTAGCATCGAGCCTATTAAGATACCTCTCCCGCATGTCAACACGTCCCACCCCCTTCGGCCTTTTCTCATTTGTTTCACTAGGGCGATGGAACAAAAAAACTGCCCTCTCTTTCGATTCTAAAAAAATCAAAAAACGCGCAAGAGCCGATCTTGCATGGATTGCTTCTGTTCTTGCAAAGACATGCGCAGAACATACGATCTTACCTTCCGTATTGGTAAAGAAGAATCCCCTTGCCTATCAAGTGGGAGGGAGAACCTATCTTAACTACATCAGAAAGAAAAACAGCACGAATCCTAAAGAACAAGTTTCCGTTCGAAATTCCCCTCTTATAAAGAAGATTTTCGAACTCACGCGCAGTCCTGTTCCCCTGTCTTCACTTGAAGAAAAAATCCTAATTTGCTTCTCAGGGCTAGAAAAAGATAAATTGCTAAACCTCATCCAACAACTCTTAACTAAACAACTTCTTAGGTTGTCTATAGTCCCCTCTTTACATAGTGAAGCTCCTCTTGAAGACTTCATGTTCAATTTGGAAGGCGCCTTTGGCAGGGTTACTGTCCTTGAACAGCTACAGAACATATCAAAAGAAATAGAGAGTTATTCTGACACACCTCTTGACCAAGGCGTTTCTCAACTCAAGCAATTATTTACGCAGATGCAGACTGTTGCTGACTCTGGCTTTACCCCGCTTCAGATAGATTCTGCATGTACCACTCCTACTCTTACACTTAATGAAGTGATTTCCCATGAATTATCGGAAGCCTCTGAAATCCTTTGGAGAATCGCCTATTGGAAGAGGGATTTGAACCCTCTAAAGAACTATCACAGCGCATTTCTAAACCAATATGGGTCGAGTAGAGTGGTCAGCTTACAAGAGGTGTTGAACGCAGATTCTGGATTAGGAATTCCTCCTGCATTCCAAGCAGATAGTCCCAAACAACACACGACGTCTGAAGAGGAAAACAAATTTATTCAGTGGCTTCGGATAGAATATGAAGCCTCTCTATACGAGAGGAGACAAGAGATCGAACTGCCTGACGCTCTCGTGAAAACCCTCACTGCAAAAGCTGATAAAACAAAAGCCCTGCTTTCCTTTGATTTGACATGTGAAGTGATTGCAAATTCCGAGGAGGATGTGGATGCAGGGAATTATCTATTGCATATCCCCTACACCACGTGGGAAGGGGGAAGTACGAGCGGTCGTTTCTTGGATATCCTCGGAGACAAAGCAAAAAAATCCATGCAGGATTTAGTTCATGCCGAAGAAGCGCTCGAGCCCGATGTGCTCTTTTCGGACATCTCATTTATGCCATTTGATATTAGAACGGGCAATGTGTGCATACATCCAAATCTAAGAAAATATGCTATTGATTTAGACAATCCCTCTCCTAAATTTGGGGAACAACTCTCTCTTAATGACATCTATGTGGGCGCAACAGCTGAACGCCTTTTTCTAACACTCAAAGGGAGCAATAAAGAGCTGCTTGTACACACAAATCACTTGTACAACCCTAATTTAGCTCCGGATATCGTAAGATTTTTAAGAGAAGTCTCCTCAGAGAGATATTCCAATATTTCCCCATTTTTTTGGGGTGACCTCGAACAGTCCTTCTTTTTGCCAAGAGTTAAATACAAGAAAGTTATCCTCTGTGCCGCTCAGTGGGTGATCAATTTAGATCTATTAAAAGCGACAAAAAAGACCCAGCTAGCACAACTCAAAATTCAATTTGATAACTGGGCGGACAAATGGAATATGCCTCGCTATGTTTTTATGACTGTAGGAGATAAGCGCATATTACTAGATAGAAAACAGGCAGAGCACCTACATGAAATAAGTGCAGAAATTCAAAAAGGTGAAGGTGTAAAATTAGTAGAGAAGTTAGGACAAGATAAAGGGTGTTGGATACAGAGTGAAAGAGGCTCTCATGTCTCAGAATTCACTGTTTCATTTATTAAAAATAAAACATTCGCCCAACCTGAAAATCTATCTCAAATTCCAGCTTATCAAGATGTTGCGATGAAAGATCGCATCAAGTTACCAGGATCTGAATGGCTCTATGCACAATTGTATATGAATCAAGAGAGTGAAGACCACTTCCTTTCAGAGATTTTACCCCCGTTTGTAGACTCACTTTTACAGCAAAAAATCATCACTCAATTCTATTTCCTCCGCTATCGGGATCAAGGGGCTCATGTCAGAATTCGATTTAGAGGAGATAAAGATCTTTTAGCATCGCAATTACTCCCATTATTGCACGATTGGACACATCGATTATATGCAGAAGAATTAATTCACGATTTCCGCCTATCTCCCTATGAAAAAGAGATAGAAAGATATGGAGGCGCCGCACTCATTGACCATGCAGAGAGACTTTTCTTCTTTGATTCCTATTGTTCCATTATGTTGCTAAAGTTGATAAACCAAAAAGCACTAAAATTACCTAATT
Source organism: Chlamydiae bacterium RIFCSPLOWO2_12_FULL_49_12 (assembly GCA_001796315.1). Lineage (GTDB taxonomy): Bacteria > Chlamydiota > Chlamydiia > Chlamydiales > Rhabdochlamydiaceae > 2-02-FULL-49-12. The sequence goes on along the minus strand of MGME01000017.1, from coordinate 13,047 downwards.
ACTCAATCGCCGCTTTAAGCTTCATCACTTTTCTCAAAGATTTTGGCTTTAATATAGAAGAAGCTATCAAATTGCTCTCCTTCTCAAATGCAGATAAAAGTGAGATGAAGGGGTTTAGAGAATGGAAAAGACCTCTCATGCAGTTAGCAGAAGTTTTCATGCAAGATGCCCCTCTTGAAATGGCAAATTCAGAGTATTCTTACTTGAAGCGGTCGTTTGGCATCAGAAAAGAAGCCATCCTAAATTATCGCAGACACCTAAATCAAAAAGAAAACGGAGTTTCTATGATTGAAAGCATGATGCACATGCACTGTAACCGTTTGTTGGGAACAGACCACACACTAGAAAAAAAGGCACGCCTCTACGCTCTGCAAACCTTGGTTAACCTAAGTCGTAAATATACCGAACGCACTTGAAAAATGGAAATTTCAGATGAGCCAAAGCAGATTATTGCATCACGTGCGGTATAATATGCCCGTAATGACACTCTATGAGATTGTCCATGAAATTACCACGCGGCTGCAAGATCCTTTAGAGGTCCAAGCGACCCTAAATCGTTGCCCCTATCTATGGAATCCACTCTCACTTGCGGATGGGTATCCGGGCCTGCTTCTTTTCCTCTCCTATTTAAAAAAAATCGAGATAGACTTTGAGTTATACCGAACGCACTTCAAAAATTGGAATTTCGGCTGCGCCAAAGCCTCGGGGTTCGACGATCGCACGCCGCCCCATATTTCTAATATGGGGCGAGGTGCGATCGTCGAACCGCGAGAGCTTTCGCGTCGGCCCAAATCCAATTTTTCAAGTGCGTTCGGTATATCAGAAGAAGTGGAACATCACTACGTTTTGAAAATCAAAGAGCTTCTGGAGTCCGAAGGGTGCCATTCCCTCTCTTTATTTAACGGTCTTGCAGGGATTTGCTTCTCTATTGATAAGGCAAGTCATGGTGGGACGCGCTATCAAAGGATGCTTGAAACCCTGCATAGCCTGTTGATCTCACAGGTGGAGACAGCTTACTTACAACCTATCCGCAGTAATCTCTCTCATGGCACACCTTCATCCTCCTCACTTTATGATCTAATCCAGGGAATCTGCGGCATCGGTCGTTATGCCCTTGAACACCTGCAGCTACCACACTTTCGAGAACTAATAGAGAAAATCATCCACACTCTAATTGAGCTCTGCTCGCCTATTACCGTAATGGGACACTCCGTTCCGGGATGGTATCTTCCCCCTACTGACATCCTTAATAGGAAAGATCAATTTGGCTGCCCTAAAGGTAATTTCAACCTTGGCTTATCTCACGGCGTCACCGGAATTCTAGCCTTTCTTTCCATCGCCTATCAAAAAGGGGTTGAGTTGGACAGACAAAAAGAGACCATAAAAGAGATCGCCTCATGGATTCAAAGTAAAGCATTTAGAAAAAACTCAACTATCAGATGGCCCACTACAGTCTCATGGGAAGAGGAAGTTGAGAACAAAGGGACACCTTATGAAATAAACTCTCAAGACGCTTGGTGCTACGGCGTTCCTGGTATTTCGCGCACTCTTCTTCTTGCTGGAAAGGCTCTAAATGATCCGACTTTAACTGATTTTGCTTTGACGGCCTTCAGAGGGATTTTCTCTAGGTCGCAAGAGAAGTGGAACTTGCCGGGCCCCGCCCTCTGCCATGGACTATCCGGCTTACTGCTCCTCACGCATGAGATGTCTAAAGAAGAGGGGTGTAGCGACTTAAATTATTGGGTAAACGCGCTTAGAGACACCCTATTATCAACTTATCATCCAGATGCCCCTTTTGGCTTTAGAGATATAGAACTTAACCTGCAACAGGAGCCTGTTGCAGTCGATAAACCGGGCTTACTTGAGGGAACCGCGGGTATTTTACTCACCCTTATTTCAATTTCCAATCCCCATCTCAACTGGCATTTACCGCTGATGATATCGACCTAGATCCAGTCAATAAGGAATGGAGTATGCCAGCTAAATGTTCCATTTTCAGGAGAGAGAAGCGTGAGCACTAGATCCTGAATGCCTGTTAAAATGCCCCCTCTTTCCCCTTCCTTATCTACAGCATATTCCTCTAATTGTTTAAGGAGCTGGTCGTGTAAAAAAACACTCTTTTCCTTAAGAAACAGAGAGTTGCTATCCCGAGCCATCAGATGCGTTAGCAGATATAATCCGGAAGTGCCCGTAGAAAAAGAAGGATCGCTAGACAACTCAACACGTCGATTCTTCTCAAAAACAGAATGGAAGGATTCCACCGCATCGTGCGTTAATACGTCATCATTTAAGGCCATTCCTGCAAGAGACAATGCGCGCGCAACGCCCGGGGTTCCACAATCCCACCCCTCATTTAATAATGCGAGAGGAGAGCATCTCGCTGTCGTTTCATCGTCAAAGGAGACACCCTTATCCCAGTAATAAAGGGCATCAACCGTTCTGCGCTTTTGTTGTATCCAGGAAATCATGCGCCTAATAGCCTCTTCCATCCCACTAATCCTCACTCCTCTCTTGAAAGCAATAGAGAAAAAAGCTAATACGCCTGTGATTCCATGCAACATGCTGAGATTAAAATAGCGCTGAGAAGGAAAGTCTTCTTCTCCGTACTTCATCGCCTCTTCTTGATCAAGGTGCCATCCTGGCACTTCGTATCCATTAACCCGTGCCGGCAATGTGAAAGGGATGAGTGTGCTGATGATTTCACCTGCCATGTAATTAAAAGAAGGGATATCAAAATTTCGTAAACAATAAACTCCCAATCCTACGATTCCATGCCTTAGATCATAGAGATCCATCCGGACAGGCCCTCCTCTTTTTAAACAGCATCTAATGGGGACTAGATAGGTAGATTCGATGTGTTTTAAAATGAAGTCGTGTAAGGGTTTTAGGACTTTTTGATACCGCGTCCCGTCTAAAGAGGCCTGTTGAATCGCTAAACAACACCCCGTCAGACCGTTAAAGAGAGAGAGATTACTAATCGGCTTTGACTCAATGGATTGAGTGATTTTCACTACATAATCCCAAACAACTCTATCCCACGCTTCATTCGGAAACACCCGTTGCAGTTCAGCAAACAGAAGAAGCGGGCCCGGATATCCAGATGAAATAGATAAATCATCCCATCCATTCTCTTGACTTCTATCAGCGCTGCTAGCTTCCTTGACCGCAGAGGGATCGGATAAACTCAAGGCGATCGTTTTCACCTTCTCAATAGCAACTGTTGTCATAAATCTTATCGACACCTTTGTGTGGGAGCACCTAGCAGGAGTTTACAAATTGGCCTTGTTCACTTTCTCTAGGAAATCTTCGGTCAAACGATGTACGAATTGGCAAACTTCTAAGGATAAAAGTAATAGAAAAAAATAGAGTTGATATCTTACTGTTTTGTTTTTTTAGCCAAATCAAAACAAAATACCAACTCTATGGAAAGAGTATCTTCAGCTGTCCCCCAAAATGCAATCAAAAAATCTACGAAACACTATCGTTCGCGACCGATCATTGCTCGAAAGATTGTTGCCTTCCAAGAACTCATCAACCTTAAAACACATCAACACTCTGCCAGGCACGCTGCGGATCTCTTAGCCCGCATTGTTTTTTAAATGAGTTGGGAAAGAAATGTTTTAGCTGGAACAATAATGGGGTTTGTTTGGCTAAAACAATTTACAGGTTCATATGGTAAATTTAGCACAACTTGAAAAGCATGTGCAGTTTGTAATTCTTTATGGAAGTATTTTAAATGAGGTGAGATAGTTTTAGAATTTCCATTTTTTACCTCAACTAAAAACCAGGGAAGACCGTTTTTAGATACGAGAAAATCGACTTCTCTTTTTTGTTTGTCTCTTATGAAGTGCAGTTCGTAGGTTCCGAGTCCAGTATCTGTCCAAAAGTGAACCGCCTTAAGGAGATGGGATGCAATGCAATTTTCAGCTAAAGCTCCTGATTCATAACAAAGAGACCAATCCCATAAATAATATTTAGGTTCTTTGAGGAGCGATCGGGTAACATTTTTTGTCCATGGACGTATTTCAAAGAGATAATAAAGCGCTTGGAGAGTAGAGAGCCAATTGCACACCGTTTTGCCCGTCACTTGTAATTTTTTTGCTAAGCTTTCATAACTGACAAAACTGCCAACTTGATGACGTAATAATTCTGATAGAACCTCTAGTTGATTCACTTCTCGGATTCTAGTCAGATCTCTCATGTCATCTTCGAATAGCTGCTTGATCCTAAGTGAGCGCCATTTATTGACAAACCGTTTTTCAGCTTTGATGAAGGGATCTGGAAATCCCCCAAACGTAAGGAGTTTTTCAAAAGATGTATCGGTAATTTCTAGAGGTTCGCTGGCAATTTCTGCATCATGTATTTCAGGTCTTACAATCTCGCCTACCGTGAGAGGGTGGAGTCGGTAGGGGAAATATCTTCCCATTAGGCTTTCACCTCCTTTGTTAAACACCTCCATGCGAGCACTGCCAGTAACAATGATCTGTATTTTTTCTGGATAGGAGTCATAAAGCCCTTTTAAGAATATTTTCCAGTGAGTGTATTTGTGAATTTCATCGAAAATGACTATAGGGAGTCCTTGAGTGAGTCTGCTCAGCCCGATTTCCTCTGCGATGGCATCAGATCCTTTCAGAATGAGGGCCCGGTCTTTTTGATTATCCCAATTGAAATAGAAGACATTTTTATGCCCTTTTTTCAGCGTAAGGCTTAGCGTTGTTTTCCCAACCTGTCTGGGGCCCATGATGAACACCATTTGTCGCCAAGATGAAAGGTGGTGCTCAATGACTTCTGTATAGATTCTTTTCATAACTCAATAATAGCTTGCCGAGGAAGTGTTTTGTCAATGACTAAATCGGACTCAACTCCGGTTTGGTTATAACCATTTAGGGGTTAGGTTCGAAATGGTCGTGCATAAGTAATTGATAGCTAGTCAGATTGGTTGATTACAGCAATAATTTTCATTAAAAACAAAAATAATGTTTAGGTTGGGAGCTCTTCCTGGATTTCCGAATTTTGAAAGTTTTTTAGTAGAAAGTGAAGCGGCTAAGAATAATCAATGGCAGTTCCATATGCCACCATCTCTTCACGTTTCGTTTTAGGATGGAAATTATCGAACCAGCGCATTAAATCCGGCTCTTGCTCTTATCTTACAGAAAAATAAAGAGTTACAAAATGAAAAAGTTGGAGACATGATCATTTCTGAAAATGTCTCCGGTGATGTGGCCAGAACTGGAATCGAACCAGCGACACAAGGATTTTCAGTCCTACAAATTAGGTCCTGAAAACCACCTGATATGACCTTAAATCAACCTAGATTGCATAGGATAGGGGAGCTCAAAAAAGATTACAAGAAAAGATTGTCAACCGAAGTCTACCTTTGTCAATGGAGGGACATCCGCAACTCCGGCAATACTACGGGATTTTTCGCCTCCTCTATTCCTTGAAAATTACCCTTACTTACCCTTCAATTCAAGCCTTTCACGAGAGGATGGGCGCCAATAGCGGCGATTGGTTCGTAGCTCTGTCAAATGGGAAAGATGTCCCCCAGCTAAAGGCCGGATTGTATATGGTCTCGCCAAACAACCCTGACTCTGTACACAATCAAAACAGTATGCACCTTGCAGCCATTCATGAACTCACCCACTTTTTTATCTTCAAAAAAGCACAAGGAGATCTACCGATCTGGATGCATGAAGGAATTGCCAACTTTGAAGCAGGAAAGTTTGGCACAAACAAGGCATACTTCAAGACAAAGTCGATTGATCATATGGCAGAAATTTGGGAAACCCAAGGCATCCCTACCCTTTCAATGCTTTCCACCTTAGACTCCGATGTGTTTTGTGAAATTGGCGGCTATGCTTTCTCCTACACTCTCATTGAATTCATTGTCCAAAGATGGAACTTTGAGACACTTCTCAAGCTCATTCAAAGGTTTGATCGTTTCGAGGAAATTCTCGGTGTTACCCAAGACTCGTTCGAGGCTGATTGGCGCGCATTTGTAACCGAGCGCTACTTGGTTCACCACCGATGGGCCACTCAGAAATAGTAAATTTCTCGATCACGGCCTTGGCATTCTGAATCTGAAAAAAATGCCGTTATTTGACTGAAAATTGTTGGTTATCTGCAGTTTAAGGTCTCAACGCCCATGCTATTAGATAAAAATCTATAAACAACCCTTGCTTTTGTAAGAAAAACATACTAACATTCCTTACATGAAGAGCAACTGGAAACAGCAAAAAAGCATTGATTATCAAATACTTAAGGCGATAAACGCCTTTGGACATGGTGCTGTATTTGTTCCAACAGACTTTTTGAGCCTCGGTAGTCGACAGGCTGTCGATATTGTTCTTCATCGACTCGTTCGAAAAGGAACTATTCGCCGCCTCGCGAGAGGCATCTATGATTTTCCTGAAGAACACCCTAACCTTGGGAAACTTCAACCATCTCCAGAGAAAATTGCAGAGGTATTAGTTGGCCGCGATTGCACACGCATTCAACCAACCGGCGCTTATGCAGCAAATATCCTAGGACTATCTGAACAAGTTCCGGCTAAAGTTGTATTTCTGACAGATGGACCAAGTCGAATGGTAAAAATCGGCACGACAACCATTCAGCTTCGGCGAACAACTCCCAAAAATATGGCGATGGCTGGGCGACTCAGTGGGCTTCTGGTTCAAGCTCTCCGTGAACTAGGTAAAGAAAATATCACCGCAGAACGACTTGAACAGTTAAAGCGGATTATTCCACTGGATGCACGACAAGAATTGCTGAAGGATATTCGATTTGCGCCGGAATGGATGCATTCCATTTTCAGGGAACTAGCTGAGGAGACTTAAATGAAACTTGACTTTTTCAAATTACCTTCTGATGAACGACGCTTGTACATTGAACAAGCTGCCATTCAGAGAAACCTATCTCCTGTAATCATAGAAAAAGATTTTTTTGTATGTTGGTTACTTAATATTCTATTCGAGTCAGAGTTTGCTGACAACCTCGTTTTCAAGGGAGGAACCTCGCTATCAAAAGTATTTGGCGCGATCAATCGGTTCTCTGAAGATATTGATCTTTCGCTATCCCCTTCTTTTCTTAGACTTTCCGAGACCGCTACAAATCGTACTCAAGCTGAGAAATGGATGAAAAAAGCTGAGGAGGCATGTGAAATTGCTGTTCAAACTCAAATTATGCCGGCGCTAAATGCATCGACATTGGCCGTAATAGGAAAAAATGAGCTGTGGCGATTAGAGTTTTTGAAAGACTCCCACACCAAATCGCCGGTAATTCTTTTTCACTACCCATCATCGCTACCAACAGGGCTTTCCTATATCAAACGTTCCGTAAAACTCGAGTTCGGCTCTCTAACAGATCAGCAACCAACCGGATACCATACAATACGACCTTGGATAGCCGAGATTTTTCCGACAGCATTTCCCAATTGTCAATGTGAAGTCATAGCGCTAGAGATACAACGAAGTTTCTGGGAAAAGGCTACAATTTTACATGCAGAATACCACCGACCGCTCGACAAACCGATGCGCGATAGATTCTCTCGCCATTACGCTGATACTGTGGCACTAGCGAATCACTCGGAGGCAATCAAAGCTATTGATCAGCACGACCTCCGAAATAGAGTCGTGTCATGGAAAAATCTTTTCTTTCGTGACTCATGGGCAAACTACACTCAAGCCAAACCCGGTACTTTTCATCTTGTTCCTAGAGCTGAAAGGCTGCCTGAATTGCGACGTGATTATCAGTTGATGCGCGACATGTATCTTACTGAACCTGTAAATTTTGATGACATATTGAGCGCCTTGTCCGAACTAGAACATCGTATCAACCTCACAACACCTTTGCTTTCTTTAGGAGAAGCACTAATCAAGCAAAGAGGCGATGAATTAGTGCAATCCATGACGAAAATCTTAAACGCGGGCGCTAACGTTAATGACACTTCCTAGAATGGACATCGTCCATTGCAATTATTGACGATCCAGATTAACGAATTGGAAGTCGCCGATACAGCTTTTGAGAAATATGCCCGATATGGGATGAGCCTTTTGAAAGATTTGACCTGGTATTTTCAGGAAGCAGAACCCCAAGCCAGAAGAAAATTGCTTGGTTCGATCTTTCCTACAAAATTGATCTTTAAGGATGGAAATTATCGAACCAGCGGGCTAAACCCAGCGCTTGCTCTTATCCTTCAGAAAAACAAGAACTTACAAAATAAAAAAGCCGAAGACATAATCATTTCTGAAAATGTCTCCGGTGATGTGGCCAGAACTGGAATCGAACCAGCGACACAAGGATTTTCAGTCCTCTGCTCTACCGACTGAGCTATCTGGCCGTTTAAAGACCTCCGAGGATAGAAAGGAAACTCTTTTTGCGCAATGGAAAATGCGTAGACTTTATGAGCGAAAAGCGGTGCGCGCGAACTTCTTTTTGTGAAGCAAAATCATGTCTCTTATGATTTGGACGGCTTCGTCCATCTGAAGATCTTCGCTTCCCCAATTACCTTGGATGGCCTCCTGTTTGAGAGCGCGCAAAAAGAGCTGAAAATCTCTGTTTCGGGCCAAGCGGTAATCGCTATTTTTTGCTAATTGGGGAATCATCTCCTTCCAATAGGAAGTTTTCTTCTGAAGAGCAGGAAGATAGTATCTTTGAAACCAGAGCTTGTTTCTCTCATTCACATCGGCCAAGGGATCGATGAAGGAGGGAGAGATCCGATCCGACGAGAGAGGATAGTCGAGATATCTCTCCCCCATCTGGTGGGCGCTGTAGATCGTCGGGACATGGATGTCTCCTTTTACCCCCTCGATCTGGGTCGACCTCCCCGAGGCCGTGTAATAGCGTCCGACCGTCACTTTAAAAAAAATCTTTGCCTCCTTGTCCGTGAGCGTTTGATACTGAATGGTCCCCTTGCCGTACGTCCTCTTGTCTCCCACCACAAGAGCCGTTCCCCAATCCTGCAAGGCTGCCGCCACAATTTCCGCCGCAGAGGCCGACGCCCTCGAGGTTAGGATCACAAGGGGGCCGTCATAATAGACTTTACCGTCAACATCGCGCAAATACTGCACTTCTCCCTTTGAATATTTTGAAACCACCACAACTCCGCTGCTGATAAAAAGACCCGCCACCTTGACGGCCTGGGTCAAAAAGCCTCCGGAATTTTCTCTTAAGTCGAGAACAAGGCCGAGGAGCTCTCCTCTTTTTTTCAACTCTTTTAAGGCCGCCATCAGATCCTTCTCGGAGCTCGAATCTTGAGAACCTTCGTAAAATGAGGGGAGATCGATCTTTCCGATGACTCCGGCCCCAAAAGGAATAGAAGAGATTTGCGCCCGCTCTTCAAAGAGCTCGATCCGCGCTCTCTCAAGCGCTACCTCGTCGCTGCTGCCATCGAGATGCTGCACTTTTAACGCTACTCTCCTCCCCTCCTTCATCCTATCTAGCACCTCGTCGTATGAAAGAAGAGAGGCGCTCTCTTTGTTGATTTGAAGAAGATAGTCACCTGGAAAAATCCGACCGCAGCTCTTTGCCGGACTTCCCTCCAACAGACCGGCAATGAGAACGCCGTCTACGTCCTCCTTGAGCACAACCCCAATCCCTTCAAACTCCTTCTCCAGGCTAAGACGCATTTCAAAGGCTTCTTGAGGAGTGTAGAAAGCCGTATGGGCATCGAGGCTTCTGGCCAAAGATTTGAGAACGTGTACGCAAAGAGCATGCTCTCCTCTCTCCCCCCCCTCCAAATAGGCTTTTTCCCGCCTTTCGGCTTGTCGCGCAAAGAACTGCAACACCTTTTCTTTTCTTTGTAGCGTCCAGGGACTGCTCTTTTTTTGTCTCTCCCTTGCCAAAAACCAAAGCAGTTCTTTTTTAATCCGGCAGCGCAGCTCCCTCTTATTTGCGGAGAAACGCAAGTAGGACTCTGATAAAGATTCTGTGCTCTCTTCGCTGGAGAGAATCAATTCGCGGATCACCTCCTGGCGATAATGGCGCACCCTTTTGATGCTGTTTTGAATGACCTCGTTCAGCTTCAAGAAGATGCCCCACTCCCCCTTCTCAAACTGCAAGAGGCCCTCTCGGATCTCTTTAGGGTTCAGATCAAAGAGTGGGCCAATCTCTTGCTGCAAAAGATAGACCTTGCCGCCGTCGAATTGCGTCACAAAATTTTTAACCGCACGCTGCATCACTTGGGGAGTGAGATTTTTTGTCTCCACGTGGAATTGTAAGATCTCCTCCATCACAGGTCGCACTTCCTGGAGCTTCATCAAGGAAAAATCGGCGGCTAAAGAGGTCAAAAGAGACAAAAAGAGGGCCGCAAACAGACAAACAGGGCGCATCATGCAGTCCTTGCCGATTCAATTTACATTTGTACATAAACTATTTTTTTTTGCTCTTCTACTTTTTTTCACTCTCACTTGCAAGAAAACTGCATTGCAAGGAGAGTTTGCGGAAGGCGCCTACTCTCTTGTGCTTGCGCTTAATTCATTCTTTGAGTTATCTTTTGTCAATATTTCGCTAAAACTTGACTGTGTACAAGAAGCGCTACCCGATGTCAGGGAGATGGTTTTCTGGTTGTAATTTGTTGAGAGAAAGAGCGCAAAGGGTGCTCAGTCGAGAACAAACCAAGGCTTGAAGGAATGCCGACAATTAATCAACTCACACGCTACGGAAGAAGACCTAAAAAAAGACGGACCAAGTCCCCCGCCCTGCAGCTCTGCGCTCAAAGAAGAGGGGTATGCATCCAGGTGAAGACTAAGACACCAAAAAAACCCAATTCAGCTTTAAGAAAGGTCGCTTGGGTCCGCCTCTCGAACGGCCAAGAAGTGATCGCCTACATCGGAGGAGAGGGGCACAATCTCCAGGAACACAGCATCGTGCTTGTCCGAGGAGGGCGCGTCAAAGACCTTCCCGGGGTGAGATATCACATCGTCCGCGGAGCCTTGGACTGCGCCGCCGTGAAGGATCGCAAGCAGTCCCGTTCCAAGTATGGAGCCAAACAACCTAAGTAAGGAAACTAAAAGATGTCAAGAAGACACCGCGCCGTGAAGCGCACTCGTCAGCCGGATCCTACATTTAAGAGTCTTGTCCTCTCAAAGTTTATCAACTGCCTCATGATTCAGGGAAAAAAGAGCATTGCCCAAAAAATTGTCTATCAAGCTTTAGAGGCCTTCGCCGAAAAAGTTAAAGCGGACAATTCCCTACAAGCGTTTGAGCAAGCCCTGGAGAACGCCAAGCCATCCCTTGAGGTAAAATCCCGCCGCATCGGCGGAGCCACCTATCAGGTTCCCGTAGAAATCCCTTCCGAGAGGAGCGCTGCTCTGGCCATGAAATGGATTATCCAGCATTCACGGCAAAAGGTAGGAAAGTCCATGGAAGAGGGTCTTGCGCTGGAACTGAGCGATTGCTTCCAAAACCAAGGAGCGACCATCAAGAAAAAGGACGACATGCACCGCATGGCAGAATCCAACAGGGCGTTCGCCCATTACAAGTGGTAGAATAGAATATGGGATCCCGTCCGGATACAGATCAGCTGCAAAACGTGCGCAACATCGGCATCATGGCGCACATCGATGCCGGCAAGACGACGTGCACCGAAAGGATTCTCTTTTATTCCGGCCGCCTCCATCGCATGGGGGAGGTTCATGAAGGCGCTGCTACCATGGACTGGATGGAGCAGGAAAAGGAGCGAGGGATCACGATCACTTCGGCCTCCACCACCGTCTACTGGAAGGGAGCGAATCAAGAGATCCACAAAATCAATATCATTGATACTCCGGGCCACGTCGATTTTACCGTAGAGGTCGAGCGTTCGCTGCGCGTCTTAGACGGAGCCGTCGCTCTCTTCGATGCGGTTGCCGGCGTCCAGCCTCAATCCGAAACCGTCTGGCGCCAGGCTGCAAAGTACGGAGTTCCCCGTATTGCCTTTATTAACAAAATGGATCGCGTAGGCGCCGACTACTTCATGTCTTTAAATTCCATGAAGGAAAAGCTCGGAGCTCCTGCCGTCGCTGTGCACTGTCCCATCGGATCCGAATCAAACTTCAAGGGGATGGTCGACCTGGTTTCCATGAAAGCTTACCTCTTCCATGACGAGACCTTAGGGTCGGAATATGAATTAACCGATATTCCCGCTGATCTTGTCGACAAATGCCGACAGATGCGCTCTGAGCTCTTGGAAGAGCTGGCAACCTTAGTTGATACTGATGAAGAATTTGTCATCAAAGTGCTCGAGGCCCCCGAAACGCTGAACGCCGATGAGATCCACGCGGTCATCCGCAAAGGGGTCGTGACGAATAAAATCAACCCCGTCCTCTGCGGCACGGCTTTTAAAAACAAGGGAATCCAGCCCCTTCTGGACGCCGTTGTCCGCTGGATGCCCTCTCCCCTGGATCGCGGCACTATCAAAGGTTTGAATGCAAACACCCTTGAACCGATGTTTTTGGAACCTCAGGATAACAGCCCCCTTGCCGCGCTCGCCTTCAAGATCATGAGCGACCCTTACGTGGGAAAGCTCACCTTTATCCGCGTCTACGCCGGAACTCTTCTAAAAGGACAAAGTCTTCTCAATACGACCAAAGACAAAAGAGAGCGCATCTCCCGCCTCCTTGAAATGCACGCCAACCAACGAAAAGATCGCGAAGAGTTTTTCACGGGAGACATCGCCGCCTGCATTGGCTTGAAATATACGAGCACCGGAGATACTCTGTGCGCCGAAGATCTCCCGCTGCTTTTGGAAAAGATGGAGTTTCCCGAGCCTGTCATCTCTATGGCCATCGAGCCTAAATCCAAGGCAGACAGAGAAAAGCTCGCCGTGGCATTGGGGTCTCTATCGGAAGAAGATCCTACCTTCCGCGTCACGACAAACTTCGAAACGGGACAAACCATCATTTCGGGAATGGGTGAGCTGCACCTGGAGATCTTAAAAGACCGCATGCTGCGCGAATTTTCCGTGGACGCCAATGTCGGCAAACCCGAAGTCTCTTACAAAGAGACCATCTCCAATCCAGGAAAATCGGAAATGAAATACGTCAAACAGACGGGCGGACGCGGACAATA
>MGME01000016.1 GCA_001796315.1 Chlamydiae bacterium RIFCSPLOWO2_12_FULL_49_12 | reverse complement strand
AGGGTGCTGTCCACAAGGGCATAGATCCTGACTTGGCGATGCACATCTTTGATAAAATTGAAAAGTTTGCTTCCTATGGCTTCAACAAATCCCATGCGGCGGCTTACGCCTATTTGACCTATGCGACGGCCTATCTGAAAGCGCACTATGCTGCAGAGTGGATGGCGGCTCTTATGACGTCGGACAGAGAGGATATCTCTAAAGTGGCGAAGGTGATTCGAGAGTGCCAGGCGATGAAGATTCCCATCCTCCCGCCTGATGTGAATGAGTCAGAAAAGAAGTTTGTGGCGACGCAGCGGGGGATCCGATTTGCCCTGACTGCGATCAAGGGAGTCGGCGAAGGGGTTGTCGAGGTCATCCTTGAAGAGAGAATGCGGGGCTCTTCCTTTGCTTCGTTGCAGGACTTTTTGGAGCGGCTGGATACGAGAAAAGTGGGAAAAAAGATTGTTGAACTGTTAATCTTTGCAGGAGCCTTCGATTTTACAGGATGGGCAAGAGAGCAACTCCTAGAGAGCCTGGAGCCGCTCTACAACGCCTCTTCATCTCTTCAAAAAGAGAGAGAAAAAGGGGTGATGAACCTCTTGTCGCTTCTAGATGAGAAGAAAGAAGAGCTTTGCGCCGGCCCTCCTCCGATTCAGGAAAAGATGCCGCTTCGGGAGATCCTCAAAAAGGAGTACGCCGTTTTAGGATTTTATCTCACGGGACATCCCCTGGACAGCTATCGCAAGCAGTTTTCAAGACTCTCTTCTGTTCCCCTTTCCCGTTTAGAAGAGCTCGACGATGGAAGCGTGATACGCTGCTGCGGCTTGGTAGAGGCTGTGAAGATAAGGACTTCGGCAAGAACCCAGCGCAAATTTGCCCTTGTGACCCTGGGTGATGGCATAGACCGTTTTGAAGTGCCCATTTGGCCCGAGCTGTATGCCGAAAAGGGAGCGCTTTTGGAAGACAACCAGCTTCTTTACATCATCCTTCAGATCGAAAAAAGAGACGGCGAGTTCAAGCTGCACTGCCGCCATCTGGAAGATTTAACCAAACTGGATGAGAGACGGCTTCAGGATTTTGAAGCCCTTTATGAGAAAGAAAGGGCCAAGATAAAAAATGGAGAAAAAAGAGAGAGGAAGATGGCTTTTAAGACAAACGGCCGAGCACAGGAAACATCCGTAAAATTATTCCTTTCCCTCGATGCGGACAGCGTGAGGCTCAGCCACATTCTTCAATTAAAGAAACTCTTTCGCTCTCTTCCCGGCCCTACCCCCTTGCATCTTGAGTTTTACTCTCAGGAAAAAAAGGTCGGCGATGTTGTTATTGCCCCCCCCTGGGGAGTGGAGGCAACGGCTCAATTGGAGGAAGACTTAAAAAAGGTGCCCTCTATCAAAGCTGTGAGGCGAGAAAACTAGTTCGATTTTTACTAGAATTGTGTTATCCTCGACTTTGTACATTTTTTGACGCCATCTTTCGGGAGAGCGGCTCGCGTGTCGCAATCAATCCGAATTTTGAAATACCCGGCCCTTGAAGGCAGGGTTTCCGCCGGAGGACGGATGAAAGTCATTCATTTCTTCATCTTAAGCCTGTTACTTTGCCCCTCTTTTTCGATGGCGACCTATACCCTCAAGGAGGGAAAGTTTGTCAATCAGAAGAGCGTAGCGACGCTCTCCGTTCAAGAGCACTATAGCGCTGCCCTGGAGGCGTATCAAAAGAAGGATTGGAAAGTACTCATCAATCAGGCAACCATCGTGATTAAGAACTTTCCTTCTACCCCTTTTGCGCATGAGGCTCACTTTTACCTCGGGGTTAGCTATTTTCACTTTCATGATTATCAGATGGCCAATCGGGAATTCTCTTCCTACTTGAAAAAGCAGACGACCCCCAAGTTTTTTGAAGAGGCCATTCAGTACAAGTTTGCAATTGCAGAGCGCTACAAGAAAGGAGCCAAAAAACATCTACTAGGCTGGCGCTCCCTACCCCAGTGGGTTCCTGCCGATGAAGAGGCCATTGCCATCTATGATGAAGTGATCGCTGCCCTTCCGCATCATGACCTGGGAGCCCAGGCTCTCTTTGGCAAGGGGCAGCTGCTAGTAAGGGATGATGATTATAAAGCAAGCATCGAGGCGTTTCAAACCCTGCTTCGCCGCTTTCCCAAGCATCCCCTTGCCCCTGAGGCTTATCTTAGCATTGTCGAAGTCTATCTGACAGAATGCCAGGCAGAATTCCTCGATCCTGACTTTTTGGATTTAGCCGAGATTCATGTGCGGAAATTCGGCCAGGATTTTTCTCGTGACGACCGTTTTCAAAAGGCTCAAGAAAAGCTTCTCGCGATGAAAGAAGTGTATGCTAAGAACTTGTTTGAAACGGGCCAGTTTTATGAGCGCACCAAAAAACTCCACGCCTCTCATCTCTATTATACAAAAACGGTTGCCAAGTACCCGGAGACAAAGGCTGCCGAGAGCTCAAGGAAGAGGCTGAATCGCTTAGAAGAGATCATGAAAAGTGGACATTCAAATTGATGACAAATTCAGGCAGGCCCTTCACTTCCTGGAAGAAACGGATGAAAACCTCTTCATCACAGGACATGCGGGAACGGGCAAATCCACCCTGCTCTCCTATGTTCTCTTAAGAAGCTCCAAACAGATCGTTGTCCTGGCGCCAACGGGCGTTGCTGCGCTGAATATCCGCGGACAGACTATTCATTCTTTTTTCCGCTTTCGGCCTCAGGTGACACTCGAACAGGCAAGACGCCAAGCAAGCCAGCTGAAAGACAAAGAGATCTATCTTCATATCGATTTGATCATCATCGATGAAATCTCCATGGTGCGCGCAGATCTGCTCGATTGCATCGACCTCTTTTTACAGACCGTCTTAAAGAAAAGCGAGCCCTTTGGAGGCATTCGCATCGCCTTTTTTGGAGATCTGTATCAATTGGCCCCTGTGATCTCCTCTCAGGAGAGAGAGTATTTTAAAACCCGGTATGAAAGCTCTTATTTCTTCTCTGCAAAAGTCATGAAGGAGGGTCGCTTTAGCTTCCAGTTTTTGGAGCTGGAAAAGATCTATCGGCAGCAGGACCTGCTCTTTATTGACCTCTTAAATGCCATTCGCAAAAAGAGCCTTTCAGAGCAGGATTTGAAGAGATTGAATGAACGCAGCGTTCCCTTGCAAGGAGACGACGCCGGCTATCTCTATCTCACGGCAACCAATCGGGCGGCAGAAGAGATCAATGCCCAAAAACTCGAAGAGATCCCGTCAAAGCTCTTTTCTTTTACTGCGCAAATTGAGGGGGATTTTGATCTTAAGAATGCACCGACTGAGTTCAACTTGCAGCTAAAAGTGGGAGCTCAAGTCATGTTTCTCGTAAACGACCTTTCCGGGCTTTGGGTGAATGGGACCATAGGCAGGGTCGTTTCTGCCTCAGACTCTGAGATTTCTGTGGACATAGAGGGAAGTATTGTCTCGGTAGGAAGACATACCTGGGATCTCTACAAGTATATCTTTGATGAAAAGAAAAATCGCCTGGAACAAGAGAAGGAAGGCTTTTTTGAACAGTTCCCTCTTAAATTGGCCTGGGCGATTACGATCCATAAGAGTCAGGGGAAGACCTATGATCGCGTCATCATTGACTTTGGGAGAGCGCTCTTTGCGCCGGGTCAAGCGTACGTGGCATTGAGCCGGTGTCGTACTCTCGAGGGGATTATCTTGAAAAGACCTTTTGAAGAAAGGCATGTGATTTTGGACTTTCAAGTCGTCAAATTTTTAACGACTCTGCAATACAAGATTGCTGAAATGAAATGTTCTTTAGAAAATAAACAGACCCTTATCCGGCAGGCGATTGATAGAGGAGAAAAATTAGAAATCATCTATTTAAAAACAAATGATGAAAAAACAGAGCGGACCATTGTGCCCACTTATATGGGAGAGATGGAATACGGAAAAAAACGCTACGTGGGCGTCGAAGCATTTTGCACAAAACGCAATGAGAAGAGAGTCTTTAAAGTTGAACGCATCCTTGAAATTTTACCCCGCCGTTAAGCTGTTGAGTGCGCTCGCAGCCCTTCTTTTCTTTTCCTCTTGCGGCTATCGCTTCTCCTTTCCCTCAGACCCAAAGAAGCCCCGAACGGTCTCTGTCCCTTACGTCGTGGGAGATACGGGGGGCGTCTTTGCAGACGCCCTCATTCAAGCTCTGAGCGCAACGGGCCGTTTCCTCTACATGCAGGAGGGAGGCGACCTTACGCTCCAAGTGGCCATTCTCTCAAACAGCAGCGACAAAATTGGTTATCAGTATGACCGTAAAGGGAGGAGAGGAAAGAGAGAAAAGAATCTTGTGTCTACCGAAGGAAGGCAAAATCTGACCGCTCAGGTTACGCTTGTAGATAGCATCACCCAAGATGTTCTCTTTGGCCCCGATGCCGTTACCGCATACGCCGATTTTGATTACGTTGACTACAACTCCATTTCCGATCTTTCGTTTATCAATACTCAAGGAATGAGGCAGAGCTCGATCAGTTTTTCCTTAGGACAGCTCGATTCTATCGAAGGGGCGCAAGGAGACGTCACGCTTCTTCTTTACCGGGAGCTTGCAAACAAAATTGTTCAAGGTTTGCTCCTTCAGTAAACCTTTCTTTTTCACCTTCTGTTGGTATATCTTGAAACGGATGGTTAAAAAAGCGACGTTTTCTCTCTCTTCGCAGGTAGACCAGGTGAGCGACATCTTACGCTGGATTAAGGGGCAGGTAACTGCTAATGGGCTGACTGCAAAGGAGATGAAAAAAATCGAATTAGCTGTTGAAGAGGTGGTCGTGAATGTGATCGAGCACACCTATCAAGGAAAAGGAGGAGAGCTTGAAATTGTCATTAACGATGCCAAGTCAGATTGTCTTGTCTTTGTATTTAAAGATTCCGGGGCTCCTTTTGATCCTTTGGCTTACCTAGAGATGCTGCAAAAAGAGAACAGCCATGAGAGAGGAGGAGTGGGCATCCGCCTCGTTTCTCGCTTGATGGATCGCGTCCATTATCAAAGAGAAGATGGCTTCAACATCCTCACATTGACCAAAAAGATCCACTCTTCAAAAGAAAACTAAACTCTCTCTAACCTTCTTTATCTTCAATGGAGGAGAGAAGTTTTTCCGTATCGATCATCTCCTGCAAATAGTGCTGAAGAACTTTCAGAATGTACTTGGGAGAGTTGTAGACGCCGGAAGAGGAGAAGACGACCTCAAGCCGGGGTTTCTCGTTGTGGAGCAGCGCGATGAGAGTGAGCGTGGAAGTGAGGTCATCGATGACTCGGGGAGTAATCCAGATCACGAATTGCTCGTTGAAGAGCGTGACTTTCTCTTCTGTTTCGATGACATGGAAATAGTGGGAAAGCGTATCGTCATCCTCTGATGTCTCTTTTTGGCCTTCCTTGAGAATCCCTATCTCGTGAAGAAGCGATAAGTTTACGGGGATGACACCGTCCGGAGACCATTTCTGCAGGTCTTGGGAAAATTTGTGATACTCCTTTTCGAGATCAATAGGATTGATCATTTGGTACATCCCCGTAAATTTATTTTAAGCTTTAACAAGGACCGGAGTCAAATCTTTTTTTTACTTCTTGCCATTTGATTCTTTTTTCATGTGCACGTATCTTGTTAGCATTCAATGAGACGCTTCTTCTTTAGCATTTTTTTTCTCTGTTTCGAAATATTACATGCTGACGCTCAAAAGCTTAGCATTAAGATTTCCGCTCCCTCGGCTATTCTCATCAATGCGAAGACAGGGAAGGTCCTCTATGAAAAAGATTCTCAGCGGCAGATGTACCCCGCAAGCATCACAAAGGTCGCTACAGCTTACTATTGCCTCGAAAAAAAGGGAGAGGAGTGGCTGAATCAGATTGTTGAAGCACCCAGAGAATGTTTAACTCTCACCTCTCCTGACTCAAGAGGCAGCGATGTTTCTCTTTCCTATTGGCTAGAGAGAGGGGGGACTATGATGGGACTGAAGCCCGGAGAGAGGCTTTCTGTCAAAACCCTTTTGTACGGCGCTTTGCTGCAGTCAGGGAACGACGCGACGAATGTTTTAGCCTTTCATTGCTCGGGGAGCATTCCGAAATTCCTGGAGGAACTCAACATCTTTTTGAAAGAGAAGGGGTTAACGCATACCCGCTTCACCAATCCTCATGGTCTCCATCAGAGAGAACATGTGACGACAGCCTTTGACATGGCCCTTCTTGCCAAAGAGGCCATGAAGAATCCTCACTTCCGAGCTATTGTGAAAGCCATTGAATGTGAACGTCCCGAGACTAACAAACAGCCGGCATCCCGTCTTGTTCAGTTCAATCGCCTCCTGAAACGAGGGCCCTATTATTACGCCAAGGCGACAGGGATCAAGACAGGCTATACTTCTCTTGCAAAAAATAATCTGATCGCCTCTGCAGAAGATTCAAACCGCTCTCTCATTGCGGTGCTTTTGGGATGTGAAGACAAAAAAGAGAGGTTTCGCGACGCCATCCGTCTTTTTGAGGCGGCCTTTTCAGAAAAGAAGGTGCAACGCACGCTCTTTGCCAAGGGGTATGACCGCTTCTCTGTAGAAGTGAAAGGGGGGAAAAAGCCGCTTAAGGCCGAGCTCGCTGAAGATCTTTCGTTAACTTATTATCCTTCCGAAGAACCTAATGTAAGGCCGCAGCTTCAATGGGACGCGCTGGAAGCTCCCCTCTTCCGAAATGAGCGTGTTGGTAAGATCCGGCTGATCAATTCAGAAAATGAGGTGTTGAAGAGCGTTCCTCTGGTTGCCGTGGAAGATGTCCTGCCTACTTTCTGGGTTTTATCCCAGAGGTTTTTTCATCGCTTCCGCATCCTCTTCTTCTCTCTTTTTATGATCTTTTCGATCTTTTCTGCGATCTTCATTGTCTTGAGGAAAAAAAAGAGTGCAATTTTTTAGTTTCGAAAGACTAACCCGTATTTCTCACACAATCTCGCGGAAAATTGCCGCTCTGTTGATCGAGATTGGCTCTCTTATGGGCGAGGACAGTGTTGTGTAATACGGCCTCGCCCATAAGAGAGTCAAGATCGGTCGACAGAGTGTGCAAGTTTCCTGAGAGGGTGTGAGAAATGCGGGCTAATGCCGGATGTCCTCGAAGAGGGCAATGAATTCTCTTAAGGAGAGTTCTTCAGGGCGCGCCGTCTCAGGGAGACAGAGAGCATGCAGCGCTCTTTCGACACGGACTGTTGAAAAGAGAGTCTTGAGTGAGGTGCGAAGCATCTTCCTTCTCTGTTGAAACGCCTTTCCGATCATCTCAAAGAGTCCCTTTTCAGAGGAGACCTTTGGAGGGCTTTTTAAGGTAAGATGCATCACACAGGACGAGACGGAAGGTTTTGGGTAAAAGGAGCCCGGGGAGACGGAAAAACAGAACTTGGGCTCTGAGTAAAAATGGGTGAAGAGGGTGAGACGGCTGTAGGCTTTGGTTTTGGGCGCTGCCACCAGGCGCTCCCCCACCTCTTTTTGAACCATGAGTGTGAGTGTGTCCACTTCCGGAAAAAGCGAAAGAAGCCGGACGAGGATGGGAGTTGTGAGATGGTAAGGGAGATTTGCCACCACTTTCCACGGGCTTGTTTTTTCTTGGAAGAGGTCAGAGAACGAAAGCTTAAGAAAATCACCTTGCATGATGCATGCTTGAGGAAAGCGGTTCTGTAGCGACGGGACGAAGAGGGGATCTTTTTCAACGGCTAGCACGCGCGCTCCCCTTTTGAGCAGAGCTTCGGTGAGAGCCCCCGGACCGGGACCAATTTCTAAGATACAATCTCCTTTTTCTATCTTGGCGGTGTGCACAATCTTTTGAAGGATGTTTCCATCGATGAGAAAATTTTGAGAGAGCCTCTTTTTGGGAAAAGCCCCCAAGTTCAGAAGATGGGAATGGAGTTCTCTAGGACGGAACATAGGCCTTGGCTTCAGCGGAGAGAAAAGGGTTTGAAGTCCTCGGGGATCAGCGACTCCGGGCTCTTGGAATTAAAACGGTACTGCTGTCTCAACTTTGCAATATACTGCGTTCTCCCGGAAGAAACAGCCTCATTGAAGAGTTTTTCTCGAAGCTTCTGTTCTATCTCTTTAAATTCCAGCGGCTTGCTCTTTGTTTGCGACTTTAAGAAAAAGATGCGCACGACATTGGAGTTGTCAAAACGGCTGACTTGCGTGATGGGAGAGCTGAAGCTGCCGGCCGCTAGGCTGGAAAGAGCTTCTTTATGGGCTGGCGAGAGTTCACTCTCCTGGAGCGAGAAGATATCGGAGAGGGAGACAGAGACCTCTTCGCTTCGGGGAAGCTTTTCGCAAATGGTGGAAAAGTCCGCCTCGTGTTGAGAAAGCAGGTGATAGGCTGTTTGGCCGATCTTTTGCGCCGCCTCGTGCTCATTACAGCGGATGGAGAGCACCTGATATTCCAATGTCTTTGTTGGAGGATTGGTGGCCAGATACTCTTTATAGGCGAACTTAATGTGCTGGGGGCTCACCTTTTCGTAGGCTTTGGTATGCACCCTATACCAGGTCATTCTTTCAAGAACAATTTCGTTGTAGAGAAGCTCTTTGGCTTTTTCGTAAGCGAGGCCCAGTTTTTCGAGAGTTTGCATGACGTTGGGACCAAAACGTTCCAGGAGAGTCTCCCGGATGTCTTTATCAGAAATTTTAAGATCCAGTGTTTTAGCGTCTGCCAGGATGAGTTCTTGATCGATCATCTGTTCGAGAAACTCGTTCCAGTGTTCGATGTAAAAATGGGATCGGGCCAGAGGAGACTTAGCTTGATCGGGATAGCTTTTGGACAAAAAGAGGGTCATGGCTTGCATCAGGTCGAGTACGGTAATCGTTTTTTCATTGATGTGGGCCAGGATGCGATTTTGAATGAGGAGGCTGGGTTGGGGAGGAGAGAAAAGGTGAGAAGACGAGGAGGCCAGGAGCGGGATGCTTCCCCAAAGAAATGTCAAAAAAAAGTGATAGATTTTACTCATGATCTTATGATAGCAGATTAGAACGTAAGTCGTGCACCGAAAAAACCATCCATGCCTTCATGAAGAGGAAAGGTTTGAAAGAGCCGCTCCAGAGAAAGAGAGAGATGTTTTTGAAAATAGGCGGCCTGGTCCTCATTTTCCTGTGGAAAGACGCTGCACGTTCCATAGACAATTTTTCCTTTGGGTTTGAGAAAGGTCAAGGCCTCTTTAAAAATATTCCGTTGTTCTGCAAGCAGCTGTTCAAGCTCCTCTCTTTGAAACTTCCATTTCATATCGGGGTTGCGCCGCAAAGTGCCGGACCCGCTGCAGGGAAGATCGACAAGCACCCAATCCATGGTGTGCTTTAACTGTCCTTTTTTGGGATCGTCATAGCATAAAAGCTGGGCGTTTTGCACTCCTGCGCGCCTCAGCCTCTTTTTAGCCTCAGCGAGGATCTCTTTGCGTTTGTCATGGAGGTAGATCTGTCCCCTTTTTTGCATGCGGCAGGCAAAGGCGAGCGTCTTTCCTCCTGATCCGGAGCAATAATCGAGGACTTGATCCCCGGGCTCTACTTCCATCAAATCGGCAAGAAGCTGGCTTCCCTCATCCTGAATCTCAAAGAGTCCCTCTTTAAATTCTTTCATGGCAAAAAAATTAACTTTTTTATGAAAGCGGATTCCCCAGGGCGAGTGAGAGGTTGGAGAGACCGGATAGAGCCTCTCCCAGCTTTTTAAAAGATTTTCTCTTGTCGTTTTCAGCCCATTGACGCGGACGACGGTGGGGGCAGATTCATTGGAAAGAGCGCAAAACTCCTCTGCTTTTTCTCTTCCGAGAGCAGCGACCAAAAAGCTATAATAGGATTGAGGAAAACTTAAGGCGATGTGAGGAGGAAGGGAGGCGGCTTGAGCGCGTTCTCTCCAGGCTGTTTGAGAATAGACGAAATAACGGCTTTCCCAGGTAGGGGGGTAAATGGAGAAGTGATCGAGAGGGGCGCGCCATCGAATCAGATCATAGACCGTATCGGCAATCATTCTTCTGTCTTTTGACCCGACTGCCCGGTGGCGTCGAAAATAATGGGACAGATAGCGATCAAGGGGGAATCTTTTGTTTTCTTGCGAAAAGCCATTCAGGATCTGAAAGAGATGAAATTCTCGAAAAGAGAGCGCCATACAATTGTAAAAATTGTACCAATCTGATTAGATTAAAACGATTGCATTTTCTCGACTTTGTACGGTTTTTGACGCCATCTTTCGGGAGAGCGGCTCCCCTGTCGCAGTTAATTTCTCAGGAAGGGTTGCATTAACCCTTCCTGAGAAATTCATTGCAACCTGGGAGCCGCCTCCTCGAAATCCGGCTGTCACAAAACGTACAAAGTCGAGATTTTAACGAAAAGGGCGCTTTAGCATGTGCCAAAAAAGGGAGCTTGTATGTCCGGTTTGCAAAAATTTATTGTGATTATCGGAAGAATTTGTTTAAGTTTTATCTTCCTCCTTGCTGCGGTAAATAAACTATTTGATTGGAATGGATTTGAAGATGCCTTGACAAAGGCTTTAACCCATTCTCTAGATGTTTATTCGGGAATTTCCTGGCTGCATGATGGCATTGCTTTTTTTGTGCCTTGGACTTCAGTTCTTCTCCTCGTTGGCCTTGTCTTTGAACTTGTGGGCTCGCTTTTTCTCATCTTGGGAATTAAAGTCCGATTTGGAGCTCTTCTGTTGATCCTGTTTCTGATTCCAGCCACCTTCTTCTTTCACGCTTTTTGGGCCTTTTCCGAAGCGGATAGGCACCAGCAGATGATTGATTTTTTGCAGAACTTGAGTATTTTCGGAGGTCTTCTTCTTGTCATGGCTTACGGTTCTTCTTCTCCAAAGTCCCGTGCAAGCGGTCTTGCGGAGGGATAGAGCCTGCGAAGATCTCTCTTCCTGTTTTTCTTAAGCCTTGTCGTAGTGGGGTTCGGGCAGCCGGGATGGTCTTCTTTTCTCGCTCCTTTTGCAGCTGCCTGCGGATACGCCCTTTTTTGGAAGAGCTTTCTTATCTTTTCTTCTGTCAAAAAACGGTTTTGGGCTGCGACGCTGTGGTTTGCCCTCGTTCAAGCGATCCAGCTTTCCTGGATGACTTCCCATGAATATCAGGGCCTGTACATCCTCTTTGTCTATGCCTTGCTAACTGTCGGTTTAGGAGTGCAGTTCGGGATGCTCTCTCTTGTGCTTCCCGGAGAAGGGCCGCTCTCTATTTTGCGCGTGCTGGCTTTAGCATCCTTTTGGACCCTCTTTGAGTGGCTCCGTTTTTTTATCCTTTGCGGCTTTTCTTTTAATCCGGTGGGAATGGCCCTCTCCGCCTCGCTGCTTTCATTACAGTTTGCCGCATTCTGGGGAGTTCTTGGCCTTTCCTTTTGGGTCATTCTGACCAATGGGTTTGCCTTCAATCTCTTCTTCCGTCCCTCTCTTTCCGTCCCGGATCAACTCTCGGCATTCCCTCTTTTTCCAAAGGTTTCGAGCCGGGCGGTAAAAGCGTTAGGGATTTGGGTCGCGGTGGCCGCTTTTCCCTATCTGTTTGGCATCGCCCATCTCAAAGTTCATGACGGAAGGAATAAGAATGCTGAAAAGTTGACAGTCGCCCTTGTCCAGCCCGGACTGCTTCCTTCGCAAAAGATCCCGCTTGCCGGCCGGCTGGACGCCTTTATTCCTCCGCTCGAACAGTGGCGAAGGATCTTTTTTTTGTTGAGTCAGGCTCACGCGAAAAGAGTGGATTTGATTGTTCTTCCCGAAGCAGCGCTTCCATTCTTCCTTGATGAGCCGCTCTTTTCGCTTTCAAGCGCAACCTCGATGGTTCTAGAAGAGCTGGGAAGCGAAGCTCTTGGCGCCGTTCCCGCCCTTCAACCGCCCTTTGCGATCGCCCAGAGTGAACAGATTGCCGTGACGCATGCTTTTTTTGCAAAACTGCTGGCCAAGCATTTCAAGGCGGAAGTGGTGGCCGGATTTGATGGCTATGATCGAGCTCTACAAAAGAGTTACAATGCGGCCTACCATTTTCTCCCCTATTCTTCTCGAATCAGCCGCTATGACAAACGCATCTTAATGCCTGTCGCAGAGTATCTTCCTTTTGAGTGGGCGCGCCGTTTGGCGCAGCGTTATGGGATCTGCGATTTTTTTGAGCCGGGAAATGAGGCCAAAGTATTTGAAGGGAGGATCCCCTTTTCCGTCTCCATCTGCTATGAAGAGACCTTTCCCCATCTGGTCCGGGAGGGAAGAAAAGGAGGGGCGGCTCTCCTTGTCACCCTCACAAATGACAACTGGTATCCTCAGTCGCGGCTCCCTCGACAGCACTTCGATTTGGGCCGCCTTCGAGCCGTAGAGAATGGAGCTCCCCTCTTGAGATCCGGCAATTCGGGCATCACAGCTGCAGTGGACAGCTTAGGAAGAGTCCTTGCAAAAGTGGGAAGAGGGGGAAGGTCGGACTGGGTGAGCGGGATTATCGTGACTGAAATCAGCTCCTCGCATCACAACACCCCCTACCTTTTATGGGGTAATTGGGGGATACTCATCCCCTCAGTTTGTTTTTTATGTGCCGCCCTCCTGCGTAGGAGGCTAACCGAAGTTTACAAATTGCTTGTCGGTAGATGATGCAAGATTTTGTCCTTCAATGAGTTGATTTTTTGGCAAGTGCTCATGAAACCGAGGTAACCGGGGCCCCGTTTCGGGGTGGTTACCTCAGTTTTATGAGCACTTGCCTTTTTTGAGCGTATTACCCAACCGGCTAAGGCGTCCGCTTGTAAAAAAATGACTTAAACGATCCAGGCGCTCTCCTATTTGCGCTCCTATTTGAGTCTTGCTTAAAATCGGTTAATTGCGGTAATTTTTGTAACTTATACTGAGCTCGATTTTGCAGCTTTTTGGACTCGCATGCTTTGTCTATGAGGTAAAAAATTGTCTTTAGCTTGCTCACTTCCCTCTGCACAGACAGCTTCCGTGACACAGAAGCGCGCCAAACAACGTACTCTTCAATCAAAAATCTCCTCCTCCGGAGTCGGACTCTTTTCAGGAGAGAACGGTACCATCACGCTCTGTCCCGCTCCCCCCAACCACGGCATTGTTTTCCAAAGGGTTGACATTCCCGATAAACCCAGAATTCCCGCGCGGCTGGATTTTATTCATGCCATGCCTCGGTGTACCGCAATAGGCATCGGGCATGCAACCATTCAGACGGTGGAGCATCTCCTGTCCGCCATTTATGGCTCAGGGGTGGACAATCTTCTCATCGAGGTAAGCGGCCCGGAAGTGCCCATTTTTGACGGGAGCGCCTCGCGGTTTGTTCAAATGTTTGAAGAGGCCGGCTATCTGGAGCAGAATGAAGAGAAGGTCTGCTTGAAATTAGCTCATCCCCTCTCATGGTCCAAGGATGATGTCCACCTTATGGCTCTTCCCTCCGATGAGTTTCGAGTGAGCTACACCCTTCACTATCCCCAATCCTCTACCCTTTGCTCCCAATTCTTTTCCACTCAGATCACTCAAGAAATTTTTGCTTGCGAGATCTCTCCCTGCCGCACGTTTAGTCTCTATGAGGAAGTAGAGCCCTTCATTCATTCCGGATTGATCAAGGGGGGAAGCCTCGAAAATGCCGTTGTCATCAAAGAGGACAAGATTGTCAATCCCGAGGGTTTGCGATTTTCGGATGAGATGGTGCGCCACAAGATTTTAGATTTAGTGGGAGATTTTTCCCTTTTGGGATATCCCCTTCAGGCGCATCTTATTGCGATCCGTTCCGGTCATTCTTCAAATATTGCGTTTGCAAAAATCCTCCAAAAATACTTAAACCCCGTCGTTACAAATCAGGCTCAGGGTCAAGAAGTTGAACCTATGCCCAAGAAGCTGGAGAAGATGAGAATGTCTCAGGAGAGTTTCAAAGAATCCGTTGTTTTGGATATCAAAGGGATCAAAAAGATCTTGCCGCATCGCTATCCTTTTTTACTTGTGGACAGGATCGTATATCTCAATCTGGAAGAGGGGCTCATTATCGGACAGAAGAATGTAACGGGAAATGAGGAGTTTTTTCAGGGGCACTTTCCTCAGGTTCCACTGATGCCCGGTTTTCTCATTCTCGAGGCGCTGGCGCAAGCGGGGGGAGTGCTGATCCATCAAAAGGGACATAAGGATAAATTGGCAGTCCTTTTGAATGTCAACAACGGGAAGTTTCGAAAGCCCGTCGTTCCCGGAGATTCACTGATGCTTCACGCCAAAGCGCTCCATGTGGGCTCGAAAGGGGGTAAGATTCTGGGAAGGGCTTTTGTACACGATCAGTTAGTCGCTGAAGCAGAGATTGGATTTGCTTTGGTCGAATGGGAAAAACTTTAGAAAGTATGGAATTACATGTCGCAACCTAAGATTCATCCGCAAGCTATCGTTGAAAGCGGCGCCAAGATTGGAAAAGACGTTGTCATAGAAGCTTTTGCCATTGTCAAAGGAAGCGTGACGCTGGAAGACAGGGTGGTGATCAAGTCACACGCTTACATTGACGGAAATACCACCATCGGAGAGGGGACGTCTGTTTGGCCCTCTGCAAGCATCGGCACCAAGACCCAGGATTTGAAGTACCGTGGGGAAAAGACTTTTGTTAAGATCGGGAAAAATTGCGAGATTCGCGAATTTGTCACGATCAACTCCTCCTGCCAGGAGAACGCCGTTGTCAAGGTTGGAGACAATTGCCTCATTATGGCCTACTGCCACGTTGCCCATAACTGCGAGGTGGGCA
Organism: Chlamydiae bacterium RIFCSPLOWO2_12_FULL_49_12; assembly: GCA_001796315.1. Lineage (GTDB taxonomy): Bacteria > Chlamydiota > Chlamydiia > Chlamydiales > Rhabdochlamydiaceae > 2-02-FULL-49-12. The sequence goes on along the minus strand of MGME01000016.1, from coordinate 36,001 downwards.
ACGGGGTGATCATGGCTAACGGCGCCAACCTGGCAGGCCATGTCATTCTCGAAGATCATGTGATCATCGGCGGGATGACCCCGATCCATCAATTTTCTCGCATCGGATGCTATGCCATGGTAGGAGGATTTAGCCGCATCACCCACGACGTTCCTCCTTACACTATTGGAGCCGGCGCTCCCTACAAGCTCGGAGGACTCAATTTGGTCGGCCTCAAACGCCACCACTTCCCTCTGGAGGTCAGACAGGATCTTAGCCGTGCCTTTAAGTTAACCTATCGTTCCGGACTTCACCTGGATGAGGCGTTAAGACGCATTGAAAAGGAGATAGAGATCACGTCTCATCTCCGGCACTGGGTGGAATTTTGCTCTACTTCCAAACGGGGCTTAATTGGCCTTCAGGGAGTGACCCAAGAGCCCCAGGATGAACTGGAGGAATATGAAGAGCTCTTCAAAGAAGAAATTATCACCTCTTCATGAAGATCGTCTTTTTTGGGACCTCTCCTTTTGCTGCGCGCCTTCTCGGAGATCTTCTCGAACAAGGAGATAGGATTGTCGCTGTTGTCACGCGTCCCGATCGAGAAAAGGGACGCTTACTCAAACTCTCTCCCTCCGCTGTTAAAGCAAAGGTTTTAGAACTCAGTGCGCCTCTTCCTTTGTACGCTCCTGAGAAAGCCTCCACAGAGGCCTTTGCTCAAGTTCTCAAGGGGCATGCTCCGGACCTTTTTCTCGTCGTTGCCTACGGAGAGATAATCAAACAAAATCTTTTGAATATCCCTTGTTTTGGCTCTGTCAATGTACATGCCAGCCTGCTGCCCAAATATCGCGGTGCGGCTCCCATGCAGCGCGCGCTGATGGCCGGAGAAGAAAAGAGTGGAGTGACTCTGATTGAAATGGCGCTGCAAATGGATGCCGGACCCATTCTTTATCAAGAAGAGGTCTTGATTCCTCAAGAGATGAATTGCAAAGAGCTGGAAGAGAGCCTCTATGGCGCCTCCTGTATCGCCTTAAAAAAAGTGCTGCATGACTATGAAAAAGGGTGCGTTCAAAGAGTGCTCCAAAAGGAAGCCCTGGCTACCTTCGCTCCAAAAATTCTTCCCCATGAATTAAAAATTGATTGGAAAAAGAGCGCCGTCTCCATCCACAATCTGGTGCGCGCTCTCTCACCGGAAAGAGGAGCTTTTGCCACGATCTTACTTTCCGGAAAAGAAAAACGCCTCATCATTCGGCGCACACAAGTCGAAAGCCGCCTGGAGGGAAAACCTGGCGAGCTGCTTCTTTTTGACAAAAAGCGCTGGGTTGTCGCCTGCGGAGAAGGAGCCATCTCTCTTCTCGAAGTGCAGCTGGAGGGAAAAAAAGTGATGCTGGCCCCGGCCTTTCTTCAAGGATTTTTTGCAAAGAGAGCCGGGGAAAGAGAGATCCTCCTCATTCCTTAATTTTTGAATTTGCATAAAACGGAACTCCTCTCTTAAAGTAGATGGGCAATCTTAATTTTTTCTTCACAAGAGGAGAGCGAGGCGTTTTCTGTTTAAACTCCTTTAAACTCTTTTTGCGTCTAGAAAGAAATAACAGGTTGTTTTATGCTGGAGTTTAACAAAACCTTGATAAAAACTAAAACTTTAGGAGTGAAGTATGGCTAATGCAGTTAATGCCCAGGCCGTAGAGGAAAACACGGATCTCAGAGTGGATTATACTCCGAATGGATGGAAGCTGTTTGACAAAGCAGGCGATGTTAAAAATGCAGCCAAAGCAGTGTTGGCCGGGTGCGGATGGGAAAGAGTCGCTCGTGGAGGAAAATGTACTTATCCGCAATTAGAGCAGCGCGCCAAGCAGGTAAAGACCTGGTGCGGATTCATGGAAATCCCTTCTAAAGTGAATTCTTTCATTGAGCATCTGACGGGATTTGATGTTCATCAATGGCAATCCTATGTAGAGGTTCTTGGCGATGTGACGGATATAGAATCTTCTCTGGATGACGGAGTCAATGTTTTGTCGGCGGAGGTGAGTGCCGGCACCAAGAAGGCGCTGGAGTTGGTCGGAGGGCCCGGTCTTACGATCGGAATGGGGTGCCAGATCGCGCTTTCCGGCGATAAGATTCTAAAGTTGAGAGCAAATGAGGCCCGAGCGCAAGGTTTGCAACAGAGCGCAGGGACTGATGAGGGGAGGCGCAAATATTCCTCGTTTAGCAAAGCGCTCGACGCGCAGCTCAAGCACGAATGGATAAAAATCGCGCAATTTACCTCGCTATTCGCCTTAGGGGTTTTTCTCATTTACACCGCTTGGGCGCAAGCTGCCATTGCCGGCACGGTTCTATTGTGCTTTTCAACCAGCGCTTTGACGTGGTCTTATCTCTCCCGCTTCTTCGAAGAATTTTGCGTCAAGCCGGCCCGCGCTGACATCGGACCCTTGAACTTGAGAGCTTTTGCGCAAGAAGGTTTTGGAAAACCTCTTGTTCCTTTAGCTTGGAGAAAGAGGCATTTCTTGTCTTTTTTTTAGCTCGAGTTATACCGAAATGACTTCAAAATTTGATTTTGGGGCGCGCCAAAGCCCCTGAAATCAACGATCGTAAAGTGGTCTGTATTGCGTTAATACAGACCACTTTACGATCGTTGATTTGAGGGAGCTTTCGCTGCGCCCCAAAACCAAATTTTGAAGTCATTTCGGTATAAGGTGGCTTGGATAGAGAGGCTCAATGGTTTGTACAACCTCTGTTTCGCAGGGCGCTTTTTCCTGCTGGGATACTTTTTGCTCTTGGGCAGAAATGCCGTCCTCAGTGCGCAAGTTAGCAGGAGTCGTGACTGAAGTCTTTGACTGGTGCGTTCATTTGGGGGCTCTCTCGCTCCAAACCTCACCCTATGCACGGATCTATTTTGTTTGCAGTGATTTCCGGAGCTTTTTCGACATGGCCGACATTTTTCCCAGCTTAAACACATGTTCTTGCTCCCTGCAGCGGTTGATGAGCGGCTGGAGCGCTCTTGTAGAGCAGGGAAAAGCCGTTGCCTGCCTCCGAGACCTGCTCGAGGCCCTGATGGACATCTGGAGCTCATCGGAAGTCATGTTAGAGACCTTTTGGACGACGATGAGCCAACCGGCCGCAAGGCTTCTCGAGAGGATTGGGAGACCCGCTTTCATCATGGGCTGTCTCTGCGCTCTTTGGAAAGAGAGAGAGGAGATCTCGCATTTAACCCATGCGCTCGCATCCGATGCGGATCTCCAGGTCAAAGAAGCCTTGGCGGCAAAGAGGCAAGCGGAGCTCTTTGGATGCGCGTATAAGATCTCCTCTCTTGTTGGAGCAGTGCTGGGAGCGCTCACCTTCTTTCTCGGCGTTTTCGTGCCCGCCTCTCTTCCCCTTCTCTTCTCCTCAACTGCCCTAACCCTGTCTCTTGCAACCGATTTTTATGTAAAACGTGCTGTTGCGCCTCTCTTTGAAGAGCTCTCCTTTTTGCAATTGAGCAGCATCACGAATCAGTACCGTCTGGAACTCCCCCGTGATCAAAAGAAGTCGCTTCAAAAAATGGAACAGGAGATTGCCCGCGGCGCGCTTGTGGTGCCGTAGTCCCGACCCTCTTCTTCAGGAAGAGAGGATTCTCTTTCGGGAGTGGGCTCTTTTTGCACTTATCTGCGCCCTCCTTGCCATCCTTTTTTTTTCAGCTCTGGACTAGCCAGGACGAGGATGATGGTAATTTTTGATTGTAGGAAATTCTACCCTTTTGCTACTCTGCTTGCTTTAGTCCTTGTATGGCAACGCAATGCCGATAAATGGTGGGCATTGAGAGCTCGCTTTCTTGCCGCAAGCGATCTGCGGAGTTGAATTAAAAGGCGTGTATGACAATGAAATTTTTAGGAAAAAAAGAGGGAATGGCTCAAGTCTACGATGAGAAGGGAAATCTTGTTGTCTGCACTGTGATCTCCGCCGAACCCAACATAGTCTCTCAGGTCAAAAGCTTGGAACGGGATGGTTATTCTGCCGTGCAGCTAGCGGCTTTCAAAGCGACGCCTTCAAAAGTAAAAAACATTTCAAATCCCTTAAAAGGACATTTTAAAAAAGCCGGCATAGAACCTCGCAGAGCTCTTTTGGAATCTCCTGTGGAGAAGATCGAAGAGTACAAGCCGGGGCAGGAGATAGATGTCGCTATCTTTGCAGATTGCGCCTTTGTCGATGTTGCCGCTGTTTCAAAGGGCAAGGGGTTTCAGGGCGTCATGAAGCGTCATAATTTCAAGGGAGGGCCTGCTGCGCATGGTTCCGGCTTTCATCGCCATGGCGGCTCTACGGGAATGAGAACAACGCCTGGACGCTGCCTGCCGGGGCAAAAGATGGCAGGAAGAATGGGCGGTGAAAGAGTGAGGGTGCAAAACCTGAGAATCGTGAAGGTTGATCCGGAGAAAAGATGTCTTTTGGTAGCCGGAGCAGTCCCCGGGGCGCGCGGTTCAGTTGTCGAGATCAGTCGAGCTGTGAAGAAAAAAGGAAAGTAACGGAGTTAAGCCGTGGCGCTGATGCTAAAGAAATTCAATTTGGAAGGAAAAGAGACCGGCTCTGTGGAGCTTTCGGAAGAGCTGCTGCAAGGGAAGGCGAATCCGCAGATGGTAAAGGATTATTTGGTAGCGCTTCGGGCCAACGCACGCCAATGGTCTGCCAACACGCAGACGCGAAGAGAAGTTAACCATTCCCACCAAAAACCCCATCCACAGAAAGGGACGGGGAGAGCGCGGCAAGGCTTTCTTGGAGCGACCCAGTACCGGGGAGGGGGAAGAGTGGGAGGTCCGCGTCCCAAGTTTGATCAGCACATTCGCATCAACAAAAAAGAGAGACGGGCGGCAATACGCTATTTGTTGCTTGAAAAGGCGAAAGCGGGGCGGCTCTATGTTCTAGAAACTCCAAAGATGGACAAGCCGCAAACCAAAGCAGTCGTTCGTTTTTTGAAAGGCAGCGGGATTGAGGGTAAACGAGCCCTTTTTCTGGCTGAAGGTTCCATACAGGGAGAAGTTTCTCCAAAAGAGCGGTATGCAAACTTTGTGAGGAGCATACGCAACATTCCGGACATCTCTTTTTTATTGCTTCCAAACCTTGGAGGGTATGATGCGGCGCTTCATGAAGATGCAGTGCTGATGGAAAATGCCCTTGATGAATTAAAGATCCTTCTTAATGAGTGACAGATGAAGAAAAAAAAGCCCTACGATGTGATCAAGTCCCGGTATGTAACAGAGAAAGCTTCTGTTCTGCAAGGGCTCGAACATGCGACGAGTAATCCTTGCATTACTCGCTGCAATACGCCAAAAGCGCTTTTTCTCGTCGACAAAAGAGCGAATAAAAAAGAGATCGCAGAAGCGGTAGAAGAGATTTATGCAGGAAGAGGCGTCAAAGTGACGGGTGTCAATACGATTACGATGAAACCGAAACCGCGTCGAGTCCGAGGGAGAGAGGGGTTTAAGGCGGGATATAAAAAGGCTGTGGTCTCTTTTTCGCCGGGAGATGTTCTAGAGGAGAGCGTATAGATTATGGCTAAGACATTTCGCCCGACGACGTCAACGAGACGTCACCTTGTATTAAATAGCACGGAGGAACTAACGCGCATTTCTCCCAAAAAGCGCGCGGTGGCGAAGCCCTGCAAGGCGCTTCTCGTCAAAAAAATGAGAACCAACGGACGCAACCATCATGGCCATATCACCTGCCGCCATCGGGGCGGGGGGCATAAACGGTTTTATCGGCTGATTGATTTCAAGCGCGATAAAGAGAAGGTTCCTGCACGCGTCGCCTCCATTGAATACGACCCCAACCGGACGACTTTCATTGCGCTTTTGCATTATGCCGATGGAGAAAAGCGTTACATTTTGGCTCCTGCAGGCCTCAAGAAAGGGGATCGGGTAGCAACGCAAACAAGCGCTCCGTACAAGGTTGGCTGCTGCCTTAAGTTGAAAGATATGCCACTGGGTTCAGTGATCCACAATATTGAGATGCATCCCGGTAGAGGAGGCAAACTAGTGCGTTCGGCAGGACTCTCGGCTCAGCTCATGGCGCGCAGCAGCGGTTATGCTACTATAAAAATGCCCTCCAACGAAGTTCGTATGATCCATGAAAATTGCAGGGCTACTCTGGGAGCGCTTTCCAATGCGGAAAGAACGCTGCGCGCAGAAGGAAAAGCGGGACGCAAGCGTTGGAAGGGAATTCGGCCGACGGTTCGGGGAACGGCCATGAATCCGGTGGATCATCCCCACGGCGGAGGCGAGGGCAAGAGCAAAGGGAATAATCCCCAGACGCCTTGGGCGATGTATACAAAAGGGTACCGTACGCGAGCCAAGAGAAAGACGACCAAATGGATCATTAAAAGCCGAAGGAGCAGCTAAAGAAAGATGGGCAGATCATTAAGGAAAGGTCCCTTTGTGGATCATCACTTACGTGCAAAAGTTGAGAAGCAAACGCGGGAAGGAGGAAAAAAACCGATCAAGACCTGGTCAAGGCGATCGATGATCATTCCCGATATGATTGGGCATACCTTTGATGTGCACAACGGACGCAAATTTATTAGCGTCTACGTTTCGGAAAATATGGTCGGCCACCGTCTTGGAGAGTTTTCTCCAACAAGAATCTTTAAGGGACACAGCTCGAAAAAGATTGCCGAAGCAGCAGCCCCCGGCCCTGGAGCCGGCCCTGGACCCGGAGCCGTAGCAGGACCCGTAGCAGGACCCGGAGCCGGAGCCGCGGCAGGACCTGGCGCCGGTGCAGGAGGCAAGCAGAGATGACGCAAACTAGAAAAGCTGTCACAAAACATATACGAATTCCTCCACGCAAGGCGAGGCTTGCCGCGGATTTAATGCGCGGCCTTCCTGTCGAGGAGGCGAGCCTTCAGATGCAATTTTGCCGCATGAAAAGCGGGCGTCTGTTGAAAAAGACTTTGGATAGCGCTGTAGCAAATGCTGAAACGCAACTCAACATTCCGAGAAAAGATCTCATTGTTAAAGAGGTGCGTGTCGATGCGGGGTCTGTTTTGAAAAGAGCCAAATCGAAATGCCGTGGAGGGCGTGTTCCTATCATGAAGCGCACCAGCCATTTTACTGTGATCGTGGGACGAGAAGAGGAGTAAGAAAAATGGGACAGAAAACGTCTCCAATTGGATTTAGACTTGTACGAACAAAAGATTGGCGCTCATCGTGGTATGCGAACAAGCAAGAGTTTGGAAAGTTACTGGGCGACGACAAGAAGATACGCGATTTTTTAAGCAGCAAGCCTTCCTGCCAGGGAGCATCCAAGTTTACGATCCGGCGGATGAGTGGAAAAGTTGAGGTGACGATTCATACGGCAAGGCCCGGTCTGGTCATTGGGAAAAAAGGGGCTGAGATCGATCAGCTGAAAGCAGACTTGCGCAAAGCAACAGGGGAGGAGGTCTGGATCGAGGTGGATGAGATTAAAAGACCTGATCTGGATGCAAAACTTGTCGCGGATGGATGCGGGAGCGCGAGGCATTAAGATCCAGATTGCAGGACGGATCGGAGGGGCGGAGATCGCGCGGACTGAATGGTACAAAGAGGGAAGAATCCCTCTGCACACGATAAGAGTGGATATTGATTATGCGATGGGGCGTGCAGAGACGACCTACGGGTCCATTGGGGTCAAGGTCTGGATTAATAAGGGCGAGGAGATGGAAACGCGAGCTGAAGGAGTATAAGCTATGGTGATGATGCCCTCACGAACGAAGCATCGCAAGATGCAAAAAGGCAGCATGGCGGGACTGAGCAAAGGAGCAACTTTTGTGCACTTTGGCGATTTTGGGATGCAGGCGCTTGATCGAGGAAGAATTACAAATAAACAGATTGAAGCGTGCCGTGTGGCGATCACCCGTTATTTCCAGCGGAGGGGCAAAGTCTGGATTCGCATCTTCCCCGATAAGGTCGTTACAAAGAAACCTGCGGAAACGCGTATGGGAAAAGGAAAGGGAGCTCCAGACCATTGGGTCGCCGTTGTCAAACCTGGAAGAATCCTTTTCGAAGTGGGCAGTGTTCCCGAGACTGAGGCTCAAGAAGCGATGAAGCTTGCGGCCGCAAAGTTAGGAATTCGTACACGGTTTGTTAGGCGCGTAGAGAGTGCTTAAGCTCGGCTTTGTGCAATTTAAGAGGAAGATATGGAAAAAATAAAGCAGTTGCGCATGCAAAGCATCTCAGAGTTGCAAACGCTCTATGATGAGCTCTCGAAGGAGATTTTTGAGCTCAACAACGAGAAGAGCCTTCATCGCAAACTTGAAAAGCCGCACCTGTTCAGGTCAAAAAAACGCAAACGTGCACAGGTTTTGACCCTTCTGAAAGAAAAAGGAGAAAAGCCCCGGGAGTAGTATGGATAATATGCTGAAAACCAAGCGCAAGATAAAGGAAGGAAAGGTTGTCTCGAATAAGATGCAAAAGACGGTCACCGTTAGAGTTGAACGCACACTGAGACATCCCCATTTCGACAAAGTAATTACACGCGCGAAACGTTATTATGCGCACCACGATCTTCCTGAGATTCCTGTAGGAAAACAGGTGAAGATCATCGAAACAAGGCCTCTATCGAAACTGAAATGCTGGAAAGTCATTGAAGTCATCGATTAAACCAGGAAGACAGTTCTATGATTCAACAAGAAACCGAACTTGAAGTTGCAGACAATACCGGCGCTAAGAGAGTGAAATGTTTTAAAGTTCTCGGCGGATCGAGGAGGCGTTATGCACATGTGGGGGACATCATCGTTTGCTCCGTGAAGGCTGCGGAACCGAAAGGGGCCGTAAAAAAAGGCGAAGTTGTCAAGGCAGTGATTGTCCGTACAAAAAATTACATCAAACGGTCCGATGGCTCGCATTTGCGGTTTTACGATAATAGCTGCGTGCTTCTCGATGAGAAATCCAATCCTCGAGGGACGCGTATCTTTGGCCCCGTTGCTAGAGAAGTGCGGGAATGCGGTTTTGTTAAAATCAGTTCTCTTGCTCCGGAGGTCATCTAAAATGAGTAAGCGGCTAAAGAAAAATGATAAAGTAGTCGTCATTACCGGAAATGACAAAGGACGTGTCGGAAAGATCCTTTCTAAGCAAAAAGACCGCGTCATTGTTCAGGGCATCAACGTGCGTAAGCGCCACTTTAAAAGGCGTACACAAGAGACGCGCTCAGAGATTATTGAAATTGAGCGGCCGATTGCCTTATCGAATGTGAGCGCCTGCAATGAAAAGGAAAAACCTGTGCGGTTAAAGGTCAGGATGAATCAAGAAGGTAAAAAAGAGCTCTATTACCTGGACGAGGGTAAAGAGATCCTATACCGAGTAATATAGAGAGAGTATGTCGAGACTGAAACAGAGATTTAACAGCGAGATCAAGCAAGCGCTGCAAGAGAAGTATGGCTTCAGCAATCCCATGCTAATCCCCGTGCTCAAAAAGATCGTGATTAGTATGGGAATTGGAGAAGCCTCAAAGGATAAAAACTCCCTTCAGGACTGCATCAAGGAACTGACTCAGTTATCGGGACAAAAGCCGTTGATGCTGCGATCCAAGGTTGCCATTGCCAACTTTAAAGTGCGCGAGGGGCAGCCGCTTGGCCTAAAGGTTACCTTGCGACGCAAGAGGATGTATGATTTCTTTGACCGATTTGTGAATATCGTCGTCCCCCGTATTCGGGACTTCCGCGGCTTTAGCCATAAATGCGATGGACGAGGATGTTATTCTCTCGGTCTTGAAGATCAGCAGATATTTCCTGAGATTTCTTTGGATGAGGTGAAGAGAAAACAGGGCATGAATATTACCTTTGTTACTTCTGCTTCAACAGACAAGGAGTGTTTTGAGCTCTTGAAGCTGCTTGGGATGCCCTTTAAAACAGCGTAAAAGGAGATAAAAGAGAGATGACCTGCCAGGACCCCTTATCTAATTTGTTTACACGCATTCGCAATGCAAAAGATGCCATGCATCGTTTTGTCGACATGAACTCCAGCAAGATTCTTCTTGAGATTCTCAAGGTGTTAAAGGATCAAGGCTATCTTGAAAACTATCTTGTAGACGCGGAACGCAAGAAGATGCGCATCTTTTTAAAATATGCGGAAGGAAGAGCTCCGGTTCTAAATGAAATCAAACGAATCTCCAAACCGGGATTGCGCCGCTACGTGTCGGTTAAAAAGATCCCAACTGTCCAAAATGGATTTGGAATTGCCATCCTCTCCACGCCGATGGGGATTCTGGATGGCGAGACGGCGCGTAAGGAAAATGTAGGCGGCGAACTGTTGTGCACTGTTTGGTAATATAAAAAGAGAGAGAGTGATGTCACGCTATGCTAAAGGAGCCATTGTGCTTCCCAAGGGAGTTGTCGTTACCCTTGACAAGGACGAACTCAAAGTCAAAGGCCCTAAGGGAGAATTGCAACTTTTTCTTCAAAAAGGACTGGATATTAAAATTGAAGGGGAAAAAGCTTTTGTGAGAGTGGATGGAAAGGCCCCTGTCGCCTCTGCTATTCATGGGCTTTATCGCTCTTTATTAAACAATATGGTCATCGGAGTTTCCAAAGGCTTTGAAAAGAGATTGAGCATGGTAGGAGTAGGGTTTCGCGCTGCCATTCAGGGAGATAAGCTCGATCTCCAGATCGGCACTTCCCATCCTATTAAGGTAGCGATTCCCAAGGCGGTTAAAGTCGAAGTGGAAAAGAGCACGTTGATCAAAATTTCGGGAATTGACAAACAGGTTGTCGGTCAGTTTGCAGCAGCAGTCCGAGCTTATAAAGTCCCCGAGCCCTACAAAGGTAAAGGGATTCGTTACGAAGATGAGTACGTTCGAAAAAAAGCAGGAAAGGCAGCAAAGGGCAAGACCGCTTAAGGAATCTTTACTATGGATATGAATCTAAAGAAACGAGAGATCAGAAGAGCAAGAAGGAAGCAAGGAGTGCGCCGGAGAATAAGGGGAACATCAGAAAAGCCCCGTCTGAACGTGCTGCGTTCAAATAAACATCTCTTTGCCCAGCTGATTGATGATGAAAATCGCACAGTGATCGCCGGAGTGGGGACGATGGGAAAAAACTCCCCCTTCGGGAAGAAATCAAAGGACGCCGCCCATAAAATTGGTGTAAGGATTGCGGAAATCGCAAAGGAAAAAAAGATCATGAAAGCGGTGTTTGATCGCGGATATTATAAATTTCACGGCCTGATTGCAGAGATTGCAAGGGGGGCCAGAGAGACAGGACTGACAGTATGAAAGAGAGAACAAAGTGCCAGCGGCAAGAAGAGTTTGGGACGGATTTTGAAGAGAAAGTTCTTTACATCAATCGCTGCTCTAAAGTTGTCAAGGGGGGGCGTAAATTCAGCTTCTCTGCGCTTATCCTCGTTGGAGATGGCGAGGGACATGTCGGATTTGGCTTTGCCAAGGCTAACGAGGTTGCCGATGCGATTCGCAAAGGGAGTGAAGCGGCTCGCAAGAACATCATCTCCTTTGAGCGAGAGGGAACGACGATTCCCCATGAAGTATGCGTTGATTGGGACGGGTGCCGCGTTCTTCTCAAACCCGCATCCGAAGGAACAGGGATCATTGCCGGCTCAAAGGTCCGTTCTGTCCTCGAGCTTGGCGGCGTTAAAAATGTCGTTGCCAAAAATTTCGGTTCAAATAACCCCATCAATCAGGCGCGGGCGACGCTCAAGGCGCTCTCCCAGCTGAAAAACCGCAAAGAATGCAGCGCACGAAGAGGCATAGAGTGAAATGAGTATCCTTTCAACGTTAAAAAACACCTCCCGTCCTAAAAAGAGAGTGCAGCGTATCGGCCGCGGAGAGGGATCCGGAAGAGGCAAAACATCCGGTAAGGGAAACAAGGGATACAAGTCCCGAGCCGGGTACAAGAGTCGCCTGGGGCGGGAAGGCGGACAGCTGCCTCTTTTCCGGAAAATGCCTGTGCGCGGCTTTACCCGAGGCCGATTTGTCAAAGAGAGGCTTGCTCTTAATTTTTCTTTAATTAACGCCCTATTTCAGGACGGAGAAACGGTCAATGCTGAGAGTTTAAGAAAAAAAGGATATGCCCCCCATCATCTTGCCGGAGGCATCAAGATTCTTGTAAAAGGCGCTCTGGAGAAGAGAGTAACCATTGAAGCTCACAGTTTTTCTGCCGCTGCAAAGAAGAAGCTCGACGAACTCTCCATCCCTTATAAAATTGTCTCGGCAAGCTAAGAAATGTTAGAGAGTCTAAAGCGCATTTTTTCCATCGAAGAGCTCAAGGGAAAGATTATCTTTACCTTGTTTTTACTGATTGCCTGTCGCATCGGAGCCTATGTCTCTGTACCCGGAATTAATAGCGAAGCGGCCGTGAGTCTGTTCAAGCAGGCGACCGGAGGCGGCCAAAACCTCTTTCAGTTGATGGACGTCTTTTCCGGTGGAGCCTTTGCGCAAATGACCATCATCGCTCTGGGAGTGATGCCCTACATCTCCGCTTCGATTATTATGCAGCTCTTCATGGCTCTCATCCCCTCCTTGCAGAGAGAAGTGAGAGAAAATCCTGAGATGGGAAGAAGAAAACTGAGCAAGTGGATCCGCATTCTAACCCTCGTTTTAGCTCTTCTTCAGGCAGGACTTTTCGGTAAATATGCCCTTCAATGGAACGCCTCAAGCCCAGGAGTCATTGCTAGCGAAATCTATGAGGTGCAGCTTTTTGGCGTTCCCTGGCTCTTTTACATGCTCATCATGACTGCCATGACAACCGGCACTGTTTTGTTAATGTGGATTGGAGAGCAGATCTCCGAGAAGGGGGTTGGCAACGGCATCAGCCTGATCATCACCCTCGGCATTCTCTCCTCTCTTCCCACGACAATCGGCTCGTTGATCAAACAGCTAAATCTTGACTCGCAACTTAAAGGCCAGCTCACCTTTTCCTCCCTGATCGTCCTGTGCGGCCTTTTTGTCCTCATTATTATTGGAACCATTCTCATCATCCAGGGACAGAGAAAGATCCCTTTGCAGTATGCCAGGCGTATTGTTGGGAGACACGAGGTTCAAGGTGGAACCGCTCATATCCCCTTGAAAGTCACCTATGCAGGGGTAATTCCCGTTATCTTCGCCTCATCCCTTCTCATGTTTCCCGCAACGCTGGGACAGTTTATTGGAGTGGGTTCGTGGATAGGCCGCCTTGCCAATGCGATCTCTCCTGGAACCTGGACCTATACTTGCTTCTACGTCATCCTCATCCTGTTTTTTACTTACTTTTGGACCGCTACCCAGTTTCATCCTGAACAGATTGCTTCCGACATGAAAAAAAATGGAGCCTTTATTCCCGGAATCAGACAAGGCAAGCCCACGCAGGATTTTCTTGAAAAGGGGATGAATCGCGTAACCCTGATCGGAGCCTCCTGCCTTGCAATCATTGCCATCCTGCCAACACTTGTTGGCCGATTTTTGGGCGTCGGCGCAACGATTACTTATTTTTTTGGGGGGACCTCCCTTTTAATCTTAGTCGGCGTTGTACTTGACACCACAAAGCAGATCGAGTCGCATCTTTTGATGAAGCGCTATGAAGGATTTATGAAAAGGAAAAAGGCATTTTGAAAAGCTGTTCTCCGATGAGAAGAGAGAAGACCGGAACTTTACCGGCAATTGCCTTGAACTCAAAGGACAAATTAGTTACTATTTAGGGGATTTTTTCAAAAAAGGATTGATTCCATGCCGAGAGTGATCGGGGTAGATATCCCGGAAAATAAAAGGCTAGAGATTAGCCTGACATATATTTATGGAGTGGGTAGAAGCCGCTCTAATGAGATCATCAAAAAATTAGGGCTGGATCCCAATATGAGAGCCCACAAGCTGTCGGATGAAGAGATTGCAAAAATCAGCAATACTCTTGTCTCCGAGTATGTGGTTGAAGGAGATTTGCGCCGGCAGGTACGTAATAATATCGAACGGCTCATAGCGATCCATTCGTATCGGGGGCTCCGCCATCGCCTAGGTTTGCCTGCACGCGGACAGAGGACGCGGTCCAATGCCCGTACGCGAAAAGGAAAGAGGAAGACCATCGCAGGAAAGAAAAAGGCGCCCAAACAGTAAGTCCTAACCTTCCCTTAAGAATTTAACAGTGAGGAGTTGATAGCTTGGCCAAGCAAGAGAGTGAAAAAGCGATGGTGAAAAAGCCGGTCGCAAAGGTAAAAAAGAAAACTATTCGAAGCGTTCCCAGTGGAATTGCACATGTCAAGGCGACGTTTAACAATACGATCATTGCCATTACCGATCTGTCAGGAAATGTCGTTGCGAGCTCTTCTGCCGGAAAGTCTAATTTTTCCGGGTCCAGAAAATCGTCTGCATATGCAGCGACGGTAGCAGCTCAAAATGCTGCCCGAGCGGCGATGGGTCTTGGCATGAAAGAGGTTGAGGTGAGTTTAAAGGGGCCAGGAGCCGGACGGGAATCAGCTGTCCGAGGGCTGCAAAGTTCCGGGCTGACCATTACCATGATTCGGGATGCTACTCCCGTTCCGCACAACGGATGCCGCCCACGTAAGAGACGGCGAGTTTAACGAAAAGGAGACTTCATGGCAGTAAAGTACGGCAAATTTGAAATGCCAGCGAAAATCAAAGTAGATGATGAGACAAAGAAACCCACATTTACCCGTTTTATAGCAGAACCCTTTGAGAGAGGATATGGACATACGGTGGGCAATGGGCTTCGGCGTATACTGCTCACGTCCATGGAGGCGCCTGCCATCATCTCGATGCGCATGGAGGGCGTTCTCCATGAATATGCTGCGATCGAGGGTATTCTAGAAGACATAACGCACATTCTCCTTAATTTAAAAGGAGCTCTCTTGCGTAAACTTCCTACAGAGGAACATCCTTATGGAAGAGAGCCGATGCCGCTCACTAAAATCCTGGATGTCACCCAAGAAATGATTGATAAAAACGGCGGCCAGTACGTGGTAAAGTTGCAAGATGTGATGGACGCGGCTCTCTTTGAAATCGTCAATCCTGATCTCCCGCTCTTTACGGCTACCAAGCCTCAAAATCGCCGCATTGATTTTAAAGTAGCGATTGGCCGTGGATACGTTCCTTCCGAACGTCATGCGATAGCGGATAAAAGTTCCGATGAGATTGTCATTGATGCGATCTTTTCTCCCGTGCGACTTGTGAACTATTTGGTGGAGAACACCCGTGTCGGCCAGGATACGGATTTTGACCGGCTGATCCTGGAAATCACTACCGATGGCCGGATTAATCCGGAAGAGGCGCTCTCGTTTGCCACGCAAATCGGGATTCTTCACTTCCAGGTCTTTGAGCAGCTTCAATATCTTCCTCTCTCTTTTGAGCAGACGGAAGAAGAGATCAACACCGATCGTGAAACTCTGTTGTCGAAGTTAGCCTTAAAGATCAATGAAATTGAACTCTCCGTCAGATCCACTAATTGCCTGATTGGAGCCAATATAGAGACCATTGGCGAGCTTGTGCTCATGCCTGAAATCGAGATGTTGAAATTTCGAAATTTCGGAAAAAAATCCCTGAACGAAATCAAGAGTAAATTAGAAGAGTTGGGGCTCTATTTAGGCATGGACCTTGGCAAGATGGGCATCACGCGAGATAATGTGAAAGAGGTGATCGAAGAGTATCTCCGAGAAAAAGGAGCAAAAGAACCCCAATGAGACACGCAAAACACACCTTTAAGTTAGGGCGTAACGCCGGACATCGGCATGCCTTGATTGCAAATCTTCTGAAATCCCTAGTGGAACAAGGCCGGATTGAAACGAGCCTTGCTAAGGCAAAAGAGCTGCGCCGCCATGCCGATCGTCTGATTACTTTAGCCAAAAAACAGAGTTTAGCCGGACGGCGTCAGGCGATTGCCAAAATGAGAATCTCCTTCAACCCTCTCACTGCCAAGGAGGAGCGTGCTGCTCGAAAGGGAGAGACTTCTTGCTACAACACAGATCGTAAAGTGATGCAAAAGCTTTGTGGCGATCTGGCTCAGAGATTTGCAACAAGAAAGGGAGGCTATACACGCATCATCCAAAAGAGTCGACGAGTGGGAGATGATGCCCCCACGTGTTTTATTGAGTTCCTGCAGGAATAGATCTTTTCTTTACAATCTTCTAGTGGTCGGATAGGCTAATTGTAAGAGAAAGTTTACAGATGAGGCGGTGTTATGGCAAGAAAGATCAAAGTAGCCATCAATGGATTTGGACGTATTGGACGCCTGGTATACAGGATCTTGGCCGAGCATCATGAGCATGTAGATCTTGTTGCGATCAATGATTTGGTTCCCGCCGACAATCTTGCCTACCTTTTAAAGTATGATTCCGTGCACCGCAGCCCCAAATTTTCCATTCGCGCAGAAGGTGATTTTCTTGTCACAAATAAACAAAAGACAAAAGTTTGTTCGGAAAAAGATCCTACAAATCTTCCCTGGAGAGAGTTGGGCGTGGAATATGTTATCGAGTCCACAGGACTCTTTACAAAATATGAAGATGCCGAAAGACATTTAAAAGCCGGCGCCAAACGCGTCATCATCAGCGCTCCTGCAAAGGGAGAACAGGTTCCCACCTTTGTCATGGGGGTCAACGAAAAGAACTACGATCCCAAGAAACACCCCATTGTCTCCAATGCCTCCTGTACGACCAACTGCATTGCTCCTCTTACAAAAGTGATCCTGGACAACTTTGGGATTGATGAGGGCCTGATGACCACGATCCATTCCTACACGGCCACCCAGCCCACCGTTGATGGTCCCTCGAAAAAGGATTGGAGAGGAGGGAGGGCTGCAGCCATCAATATCATCCCCTCCTCAACAGGAGCAGCGAAGGCAGTGGCGCTCTGCATGCCTGAAATTAAGGGTAAATTAACCGGGATGGCCTTCCGTGTTCCCACAGCCGATGTTTCTGTTGTGGATCTCACGGTCAGACTCTCCAAGGATACGACTTATGATGAAATCTGTGCGGCGATGAAAAAAGCAGCTGAAGGATCCCTGAAGGGCATTCTTCAGTATTGTGATGAAGAAGTCGTCTCTTCAGATTTTATTTCATCCCCCTACTCCTGTATTTTTGACAAAGGAGCAGGGATAGCGTTAAACAGCCGTTTTTATAAATTGATTGCTTGGTATGACAACGAGATGGGTTATTCTCATCGCGTCGCCGACCTTATGAATTACATGGCCTCCAAAGAGGCTTAATTTGCCGGATTACCCCGTCTTTCCAAGCAATAGAAGCATCGAATTGAAGAAGATGAAAGATTTTGTTCTCTTTAAAAAGAGAGTGTTCGATTATGCAGCTTTTTTGAAAGTTGCTGAGATCTTTACAGGACAAGTCGTTGTAAAATCTTGCCGCTATTTCAAGCGGTCATCTTGTTTTCATCGAGGATAGCCTCGGTCGATGCTTCCTATATAAGACATAAAAAAAAGAGGAAGCATGAATTATACACGAGAACCCATCATAGAAACCATTATTACGCCCAAGGAAGGCAGTAAGCTCCTTGTGCGGAGCAGTAAAAAAGAAGGTCGAGAAGATTACCTCGTTGATTCCATCGAAGTCATCTCTTTCGGCCACTCTTTTTTCTTTCGCTCTCTTGAACGTCCTAAGTCCTTTCTTCTTCCCGCCGCAGATTATGAACTCCTTGAGGTCAAAGAGAGCCGCCTGCCTCTTAAAACAACGGTCATTGACCGTTCCATAAAAATCGGAGGAGGCCGTCAACCTGCGCCTGCCCTGATCGAAGAGAAAGAGATCTCCGAAGAGAGTGCCGAACGCCCCCATGAAAGGAAAAAAGAACGCCGCCACCGCCGCCGCCGCCGTGGAGAAGAGCACAAGGGCTCCTCTTCTGAAACCGAAGAAAAATCTTTAGCTCAGCCGGAAGGGGAGGAGAAAAAACGTCTCTCCCGCCTTCTTCCGCCTCCTCCCACGTTGATCGCTCAAACTATCGGCAAGTACAAAGAGATTCTTCATCCAGAAGAAGAAACCCCGCTTCTGGCCCCCGAGCCCGAAAGCGAGAAAAAGCCTGAGGAAGAAAAGAAGGAGCAGCCCGGCACAGCGCCTTCCGAAGAAGAGCCCAACTCCTTCTGGGGCCTTTTTTCCTAACCTCGACTTTATACCCAAGAAATTTGAAGTTGTTTGGGTTACGTTCTGAAGAGAGCTTTGCCAAGCTCTTTTCATCCCTCCCCCGTCGGGAAACCCGGCCATTAAGGGCCTGTATTTTTAAAAGACGGTTTGGGCCGAATTCGAAACTCGGCCCAAAACCGCAAAAATTCTCTGGCCTTAAGGCCCGAGTTCATTTTTCTTGCATCCCGCTCATATGCCGAGTAGAATTCATCTTCATTTTCTTTGACGCTCGGATGGTGGAATGGTAGACACTAGGGACTTAAAATCCCTTGGGAGAAATCCCGTGCGGGTTCGACTCCCGCTCCGAGCATCTTTTCAACTTAAGTGGAGAGGAGTCGTTGTGGATAATAAAATGTATCGCTATAACCATATTGGTATACCGACGCATAAACAAATGGAAAAAGAGAAGCACCTGCCTGATTATGATATATATGTTGCGGGGCGTGGGATAAGTTTGCCATTTTTTCAAATCCACTTCAGGGTCATCAAGCCTTAAAAGAGTGGTTACAAGCTAAAACAGTTTTCCAATCAGATTTATATGCTATTGGTAAGCATTATCAACCAACCTCTTTTGAACAGTTTGCTCAAAATTTGGCATCATCTGATCAGCGACAATTATATTTCCTTTTCGGCGACAACGATTTTTTTCTTAACGGCATTAAAATTTCCTTAATGGCGCCAATTTGGCGCCATTATGGCTCCATTACTGTTCTTTTAAACGATAGACTAGTCCACGTCACCCGCTTTCACGTCACAATCATTTGGCTGAAAGGGGGTTGATGGAATTTGGGCCTTAAATAGGATTCTTTTTGTGCATGAACGACAATAGCATATAGTTCTCCTGCCTCTGTCAGAGCAATAGCTTCTTTTTTGGCAACCCATTTACTATTGTTTACACTTCCTATCAAGAACTCGAAAATTACACGCTGCTTATTTACGTGAACGCCTAACACTTTTTTTATATCTGTATATTCCTCGCGTCCTTCTCTCCATCCTTCATGCTTCTTCATAGCATCAAGCAATTTTTCATATTCCTTATCATTTAAGGAGCGAATTGTGCGATCCATATCAAGTTTTGTAAAAATTTTGATCGCTTTTCTGTAATCTGTCACCTCTTTTGTGTCCGGTTCTCCTTTTTCGACTCCGACATATTTCCGTACAAACTCGTTAAGTGTTAAGTTGATGTATATCGTGCCTTCTTTTAATCGCAAGGCTTGCGCCTTGCGGCCCGTTTCGTAATCTGGGTAGACAGCGAATTTAAGATCTAAATTTTTCTTATTGGGTATTTTCCCAGCGCCACCTATAGCTCCATTTCTTCTAGCAAAAGGACCCAAAGAATGATTTCCTGGATTATTATTTCTCCAAGACCGCGTACTTGCCTCTTCTACAGGTTGCCCTTCATAGGCCTTCCAAAAACGCTTTAACCTGTTTCCATCTTCATCAATGTAAATAACAGAATTATCTGGTCCCTCTTCAGCTTTAGTCCATTTGTTGTGAATCTTCATAAATTTCCGTGGCTTCAATCGTTGCCGGGGTATGTATATGAGAAATAATGGTTCCTAAGTACCCCTGAACAATGATTTGTTTGTTTTGAAAAGATCGTGGGCTTTCTTCATTACCGACTGCAATAAGCTGAACCCAACCTTCTTCATCCGGATTATATAAATTTTCTGTAATATACTTTAAGTCAATCAAGCGGCGAATCTCTGTACTGAGAATCTCTAATACCCATCGTGTTTCTGGATAGTCACCGTCTTCGATACTTTCATAATTAGGAACGCCGGGAAACGTGTGGCGAATCAACTTGCCTCGTAACGTAATAAATGGCAACGGAATCACATTATCATCATCTACTGGGAACACATATTTTGTAGGATAAACGGGCTGTTCATGACTTTCATTGACAGCCATCACGCGCATTGGAGATAAAAACCAAAAAATAATAAATAATGAAAAAAGAAAATTCAAACACATAAAGCAAAAACTCTAGCCTATGCTTGAGAGAATAACTGTACAGTTTAACGCAATTTTATTAAAGCGATGAAGTAACTATTCGGCTCCCCCAGTTTGCTGCAGAGATTAGGCGACCTAAAAATGCGAGTAACTTAAAATTCCGGTTCTACTGATAATCAAAAGTTTGCGTACCTATTCAGGTCCCCACGTTTGCTGCGCAAACGAGGCGATCTGAATGGTTACTGTGGCTTTAGCAAGATGACAAGCAATTCCCTCTGGTCTTCCCCCAATTTTTCCCCAATTGATGGCAATATAAGGCCAAAATCGACAAAACACCACCAAAGCTAAATTTCTTTAAACTTTTAATCCTGATGTTGTTATGATTTGTGATATGTTGTAGCTCGTGGGCTTGCGGAAGACTTAAAATCCCTTGGGAGAAATCCCGTGCGGGTTCGACTCCCGCTCCGAGCATTTCATAGAGGGAAATCACCTCAAAATAGCACCATAAATTTGTCTTGCTTCGACCTCTCAGGGGACATAGGTGGGACAGCATTTCTCAACAATCTAGCTAAAAGCTTGTCATAGACAAAATCTGAAGTGGACCCAATCGCTTGGACAACTTTTTAGACGAAAGTTGTCCAAGCGATTGGGTCTACTTCACGAAAGAGCCAAGCCAAAATAGCTCTGTATGACTCTATTTGAGCAAAGAGCAATGTCCTTATCAAAACATTCTCCGAATTCCCAAACATTATGTTCTTAAAATTGCTTTTGAACGAAGCGTGAAGGATCCCTTCTCTTTTTTATTGGGGAGTAGAGATTAAAATATGTGTTCCCATTGATTATCTTTTTCCTTTTTCACGTTCCCTCTGACAGCAAGTCTAAATACTCCCAATAGCTGTAGCGTTTGTCTCGACGTTTTCCAGTGATTTCTTTGAGGATGTTGAGGGAGACGAATTGGTGCATGAGAGACTTGGCGCTTTGGTAAGAGATTTTGAATTGAATGGCTGTGTCTTTGATAGAAAGGTGAGGTTTTTCAAAAAGGTAATCAAGAAGAGCGATGGCGTAGGAAGTGGAGAGTTTGGCGGTAATGAGCCGCTTTTTGTGGGTCTCTTGGAGTTGAAGGACGGTTTTGATGGTTTGTAGAGCCGAGTCGCAAGTCCAAATAATACCTTTAAGAAAAAAGGAGATCCATTGTTCATAATCGCCTTTGGTGCGGACAAGGTTGAGTCGGTCGTAGTATTCTTGGCGATGTATTTTGAAATAGTAACTAAGATAGAGTGTGGGGTATTGAAGAGCCTTTTTCCAATAAAGGTAGAAAGTGATTAGGAGCCTACCCAATCTGCCGTTGCCATCGAGAAAAGGGTGGATTGTCTCAAACTGATAATGGATCAGTGCGCAGCTGATCAGTAAGGGGATATCCGAATTTTTATGTAGAAAAAGCTCAAGCTCTCCCATGGCGGCTATTGCTTCTTTTGGGGGAGGTGGAATGAAAGAAGCCGTGCTTGGAGTAGAACCTGCTGGACCAATCCAGTTTTGGCTTTTTTTGAATTCGCCCGGTGTTTTGTCTGTTCCTCGAACTCCTTCCAAAAGAAGAGTATGAATTTCTTTAATGAGACGTAAGCTCATAGGGAAGTTGTTGAGTCTTTGCATGCCATGGTTCAGGGCTTTGATGTAGTTGACAACCTCTTCAACATCATTCGCGTTCTTCACTGGGATTTGGTTTTCATATTCAAAAATATCCTCGAAGGAGGCTTGCGTTCCTTCGATTTGGGAGCTGAGGAGCGCTTCTTTACGGACGTACATGGCGATAATGTGATTTAGATTCGGTGCTAAATAGCCCATTGTGTCTAGTTTGCCGATGGCGATATTTGCCTCAGTGAGAAGGCATTGCATCTCTCCTTCTATCTGAATGGGGGGCATTGGAGGGAGGTTTGTTGGAATAAATGCTTTATACTGGTTGGGCTGAGTAATGTATCTGCCGCTTCTCATAGTAGACTCCTTGTTGAAGCATCTGAGAATAACGGCTTAGAAAAGCGGGCGTTATTCAAATCTTCTTCAATAAGACTAGCGTAAAGAGGCTCGCTATTCAAGTCTTCTTTAATAGCGTTGAGGGACATGAGTGGGACAGCGAAGCTCAATACAGGTCAATCTAAAATAATATTTATCAATTGAAGGCGCATATTGGATGCGTGCCGGAGAAAGTTTAGTGCCGATGACGAAAGATATGCTAAAGCGCATTTTTACAGAAACTGAAGTTTATTACTCAATTTTCTCACGTTTCGTCCATTTTTTGTGAAAAATGACAAAAAAATGACATGTTTTTGCGAAAATATCACGTTTATTGAACATATTATTGCGTAATAAGGGATAAAAAAGCAGCATAGGCTTATGGAAAGAGAGTTTTATCAAAAGTTACTGCAGTGGAAAGGTTCAAATTTACGTATACCTTTAGTATTAAGGGGAGCTCGCCAAGTAGGCAAAACTTACATTTTGACCGCATTTGCAAAGAGAGAGTACGAGGATCATGTCTATATCAATTGATAACCAGTAGAAGCTTTCTGCTTTTCCTCCAATTCCATCATCTCTGTCTCAAGGGAAGTGGGAATCAAACTTTCACGATAATTCTCTTTAGTAATCACAGGTTTGCCACTCTCTTGCTCTAGCTCTCGTCTTGCATCTCCCGCGATTTTACCACCTGCTTTAGCGGCTGCCGCATTTGCAGAAAAGCCCTGAGCATCTCGGTTGACAGCGATTTCCTTTGTCGCTGCTTCTCCCAACATCGAAAAGATCAGTTCAAGATCCGTCATATGATCTCGAAGATTTTCTTGGCGTAGTTCCTTATATTTTTTATACTCTGAGGGGGTCATTCCAAATGTAGCTTTAGAAATCTCGGCTGTCAAAATGGCATATTCTCGTTGGATCTTAATTCCCCGTTTATCCCATTCGTCCGTTAATTCTTCCCGAATAGCGATTCCGCGCATACGTTTTTCTATCCACTCATCGCTATATCCTTTCTCCTTGTAAATAGCCCTTGTACGCTTTGTTGCGAGTTCTGGGTCTTCGATCTCTTCCACCCGCTCATACCCTATTTTTGCCAGCCATCTTTTAAATGGCTCGGCTTTAGGCGAGGGAATCGACTGGATGATACGAAAGATTGTCTCTGTATTGGTTGTATCGGTCTCTCGCATTTTTCCATCAGAGGCCAACAATTTCAACTGTACGATTTTTCCGTACAGTTGGTCAAAACCTTCATTTTCAGCTAGTTGTATCTTAAGATCAGACCAATAACGACGGGAATTAGAACTGTCTGTTAAAACTCCAATGATATCCGTAATCGAAAAATACCATTCACCGTGATGAAAAATACGGCGAATATGTTTATCTTCAAAAACAACGAGCCTATTTTCTGATGTTATAGATTTTTCTTCATCTAATGGCATATTTCACCTTTTAGGTTTTACCTTCGTAACCTCGACTTTGCAACTTTTTGGACCCGCCTGCCTCGTCTATTTGCTCTCGGACGTTCGACCTACGGTCGAACTGGGAGATTCTTTAAACCAGGAAGGGGTTTTTAACCCCTTCCTGGTTTAAATAACTCCCCCGAGAGCAAATATCTCGAGCCTTCGGGCCCAAAAAGTTGCAAAGTCGAGGTAACCGCATACTCCTGTTCTTGGAGAATTGACAAGAGGCATCAGCATATAAGTGTCTTCTTCTTGCTCTGCACAAGAGTGCCGTTTGCTACAGCGGTTACAGGTTGTGTCTCCGCATAGAGAGCAAATGATCTGAGACTGTTTTTTGCAAATTTCATACGAGAAGGGAGGAGGATCATTTTGCATGAGCACTGTTACTTTCTTTTGGGGACAGGCTTCAATTGTCTGTAGAACCTGTAATACCAGCTCTGTGGAAGAGCCCATGTCATGCACATACTCAAATTCCAAACCAGGGGAGTAAATGAGTCTTTCCCTTGGCTGGAGCATATTTTTCTTTGCAGCCAACACATTTGCCTTGAGTTTTGAAATGCAGAGTTGATTCTCTCTACTAGAGATTGCGCAAATGCATCTTACGGCATTTCCCCGAAATCTTCAATAGACTGTTGCTGATTTCTGTTCTGTGCAATGAGGTAACAGGCAAAGCGTGAAAGTTGATCATCTTCAACCATTTGCATCGCGCCTTTGCCGAATTCGATCTGCTTGCCGGAGCCGGTAAAGCGATGATCTGGATTATTTCCTGACATTTTGAGATAACATAAGGCGATGGTTGAACCTCTTTTCATTGCACTTTCTGCACTCTTCGCATCTCTGTTGACCTTCTTTTCCGGTTTTGGGCTGGGGACGATGCTCATGCCGGTGATGGCTCTTTTTTTTCCTCTGCCCGTGGCCATTACTCTGACGGCGCTTGTTCACCTCTTTCACAACCTGTGTAAAAGTTGCATCTTATGGAAATCTATTCACTGGAAAGTGGCAGTGCGCTTCGGGGGAGCAGCTCTTTTGGCGGCCGTTGGAGGAGCTTGGCTCCTTCGGATGCTCTCTTCGCTTGCGCCCTTGATGGTCTATACTTGGGGCTCTTTGAGAGGAGAAGTTTCCTGGATCAAGGCGGCGATTGGTCTCTTATTTTTCCTCTTTGCCACTTTGGAACTGTTGCCAAATCATCGCCTGACGATCAAGAACCTCTATTGGGGAGGCGCCATCAGCGGCTTTTTTGGCGGGCTATCTGGAAATCAGGGCGCTTTTCGCAGCCTCTTTTTACTTCAATTCCAACTTGATGCAAGGGGATTCATTGGAACGAGCGCTGCCATCGCGGCGGCCGTTGACGTTGTGCGTTTGCTGGTATATGGGATGAGTTTTCAGCTTTTGTTCCGCAAGGTGGAACTCTCTTTTGTCGCGGCAGCTTTTGGCGGGGCCGTGGTGGGAATTGTCCTGGGTGTTTTTTCCTTAAGAAGAGTGACCCTTCCCTTGATTCAACGGTGCATTATTCTTTTGCTCTATCTCTTCGGGACTCTTTTATTGACGGGCCTGATTTGAAGGAAAGAGGGCGTCCAATTTCTGGTTGAGAAGCAGCACATTCACACGCTCGTTGCCAAGAAAACCCCATTTAGGGCTCTCGGCATGTGCCTGCAAAAGCGTTAAAAGAATAGTTTCACTGACGTTTCGCTCTTTTGCTATGCGGGGGATTTGAAGCAAGGCATTGGAGAGGCTGATGTGAGGATCCAGCCCGCTTGCAGAGGAAGTAATGGCATCGATGGGGAGGGGGGTCGAAGGGCTGAGATGGTTTTCTTCTCGATAGCTTGCGCCGGCTCTTGTCACGGCTGCGATGAGTTTGGACGAGGTCGGTCCGAGGTTGGATCCCGAAGAGTGCGCTCCGTCATATCCTTCTTTTCCTGCATGAGAGGGACGAGGGTGGAAGTAGGCAGGCAGTTGGAAATTCTGGCCGATCAAAGATGAGCCGATCACTCTTTTTCCTGTCTTGTCAAAGAGAAGACTTCCCTCGGCTTGCTTGGGAAAAAAGAGGTGTCCGACGCCGAAGACCAGAAGGGGATAGATGCCGCAGAAGAAAAGGGCAAAGAGGAGGGTAAGAAGAGAAGAGATCTTGATGAGTTGCGCTGTCTTTTTCATGCGGTCAAATGAAGGGTTGCTAATATCATGTTGATCAATTTTATTCCCACAAACGGAAGGACGACGCCTCCAATGCCGTAGAGAGAGAGATTTCTATTGAGCAAAAAAGAGGCGCTTCGCGCCTGAATTTTGACGCCTTTGAAGGCAAGAGGGATCAGGGCGATGATGATCAGGGCGTTGAAGATGACGGCGCTTAAAATGGCGCTTTGAGGAGTTGCAAGGCGCATGACGTTGAAGGCTTCGAAGAAGGGAAAATAGGGAATGAGCATGGCGGGAATGATGGCAAAATACTTGGCGACATCGTTGGCAATGCTAAAAGTTGTGAGCGCGCCGCGCGTCATGAGCATCTGCTTTCCAATCTCAATAATCTCAAAGAGCTTGGTGGGATGTGAATCCAAATCGATCATGTTCGCAGCCTCTTTTGCCGCCTGAGTGCCTGCATTCATGGCAACTCCCACATCGGCTTGGGCAAGGGCGGGTGCGTCATTGACTCCATCGCCGGTCATCGCCACAACCTCTCCTTTTTTTTGAAGAGAGATCAGATGGCGCAGCTTAGCCTCCGGTGAGACTTTGGCCAAAAAACCGTCGACTCCCACTTCTCTGGCAATGGTGGAGGCCGTAATCTCATTGTCTCCGGTCATCATTACGGTCTTAAGGCCCATGGACCGGAAGCGGGCGAATTGCTCCGGAAGGCCCTCTTTGATGGTATCCTTTAACAGAATAAGTCCTAAAATTTGAGAGCCGGAAGCGACGACAAGAGGAGTCTCTCCGAGTTCGGAAAATTGCTTGACCGCTCCTTCCAGTGCAAAAGGAAGGTTTTTTTGTGCGAAGGTCTGAATGGCATCTTTTGCCCCTTTGCGATACCGCTCTGTTCCGATGTCGATTCCGCTCATGCGGGATTCTGCGCTAAAGGGAATGAATTGCCTGCCGTCCGAAGAGGGGATTTCAAGCTCGGGATGCTCTTTTCGAATCAGCTCAACGATGCTTCTTCCCTCTGTTGTTTCATCAAGGAAAGAGGTCAGAAGAGTCACTTTGAGAAATTCCTCCTCGGAGACTCCAGGAGCAGCGATGAGTTTGTGGGCACGGCGGTTCCCCAAGGTGATGGTTCCCGTCTTATCGATTAATAGAGTGTCGACATCTCCTGCCGCTTCAACTGCCTGCCCGCTCATGGCAAGGACATTTTTTTGCATCAAACGGTTAATTCCTGCGATGCCGATGGCGCTTAAAAGGCCGCCGATGGTCGTAGGGATGAGGCAGATGAGGAGCGCGACTAAGATGGCAATCGAGATGTCGAGATGGAAATAGAGACCGAAAATTTTAAAGGAGAGGATCATTGCAAGAAAGATTAAAGTGAGACCGGAGAGAAGAATGGTCAAGGCGATCTCATTGAGAGTCTTTTTGCGTTTGGCCCCTTCGATCAGGCGGATCATGCGATCTAAAAAACTCTCGCCGGGGTTAGAAGTGATTTTAACCTGGATCTCATCGGATAAGACGATGCAGCCTGCCGTGACGGCGTTCTGATCGGTGCCCGAGGCTCTGATGACGGGAACCGACTCTCCTGTGATCGAAGATTCGTCAATAGAGGCGATGCCATGGATAATTTCTCCATCTCCGGGGATGGTCTCGTTTTTGCGCACCCAGACGATATCTCCCTTTTTTAATTCCCGGGCATGGATCTTTTCCAAAGAGCCATCGGACTTGACTCTGTTAGCCGTGGTCTCAACTCGTGCAGCCTTTAGGGCGGCGGCCTGGGCCCGGTTGCGGCTTTCGGCAATCGCCTCTGCAAAGTTGGCAAAGAGAACGGTAAACCACAGCCAAATCGAGACATGGAATGTAAAGAGATGGAGCGCGTCGTGATAGAGGAAGGCTTCCGACGTTGTGATCAGAGCTCCGATCTCTGTGATAAAAATGACGGGATTGCGCCAGAGCTCGAAGGGATTTAACTTTTTGAAAGAATGCAGAACTGCAAGACAAAGAAGGCGGGGTGTAAAGGCTGAAATGGTCTTTGCTGTCATCGTTTAAAAAAGTTTTCCGGCATTCATAAAAAATTGTTCTAAAAAGGGGCCCACCACCAGCGCTGGAAGAAAGGCTAAAGCGCCAATTAAAAGAATGACGCTGATTAAAAGAGCGATGAACGTCGCCCCGCTGACAGGAAAAGAGCTGGCGCCCAAGGGAAGGTTTTTCTTTTTAGTAAGGGATCCGGCCAATGCCAAAACGGGTACGATCACTAAAAATCTGCCGACGAGCATGGCAAAGGCAAGCGTCAGATTCCACCAGGGAGTGTTTGCATAGAGGCCGGCAAAGGAACTTCCGTTATTGACGGCAACGGAGCTGTAGGCATAGAGGATTTCGCTAAAGCCGTGAGGGCCTTGATTTCCCAACGCTGCCAATCCCCAAGAAGAGATGCAGGCCCATGCCGTGAGACCGAGGATGGCAAGGAGATAGGGAAGATGTGCAAAAATCGCGACTTTGATGTCAAAGGGTTCGATCCGGTTTCCCAGATATTCCGGAATCCTGCCAATGATCAATCCTGCCGTAAAGACAGATAGGATAACCACGAGGATCATGTTGTAAAGTCCCGATCCCGCCCCTCCCCAGACCGCCTGGCCAAATTGTAAATTCAAAAGAGGGATAAAGCCTCCAAGAGGGGTATAGGCGTCATGACTGGAATTGACAGAGCCGTTTGTTGCCGTGGTCGTTGCCGTTGCGAAAAGGGTGGATCCCAAAATGCCGAAACGCTGCTCCTTTCCTTCTAGATTTCCTGCGCCCTTCTCGACTGTCAAATGGGTAAACTGAGGATTGCCTTTCATCTCGAAATGAGCGCAAAAAAAAGCCACAACAAAAAAGATGAGAGCCATCGTGATATAAAGAGCCCAGCCATGGTTTTGATTTTTGACGGCGCGCCCCAGATAGTAGGTTTGGGCTGCAGGAATGGCTAGAATAAAGAGGATCTGAAAGAAGTTGCTAAGAGGGGTGGGATTTTCATAGGGATGTGCAGAACCGACGTTGGTATATCCTGCTCCGTTTGTTCCTAAAATCGTGATGGCCTTCTGTGAGGCAATGGGCCCTTGCACAATTGTTTGTTTCGCATTTTCCAAAGTGATCGCTCGTGTGTAAGGTTTGAAATTTTGAGGAGTTCCTTCCGAGACAAAAAAGAGAGCGAGAGCAAGAGCGAGAGGAAAGAGCAAATGATAGGAGATCCGCACCAAATCAACCCAGAAATTGCCCACTGTCGTTGAAGAGTGGCGCGTGATGGCGCGGACAAGGGCGGCTGCGACGGCAAGACCGATGGCAGGGGAGAGAAAGTTCTGAAGAGTGAGCGGAACCATCTGAGAAAAATAGGAGAGAGTAAATTCCCCTCCATAACTTTGCCAATCGGTATTGGTTACGAAGCTGACGGAGGTATTGAAGTTCAGATCGGCGGACAGCGCCCTTAGTTTTTCGGGATTTAAAGGAAAGAAAGATTGGCAGGCTAGCAAAAGAAAAGTCGCAAGAAGAGAGATCATACTAAAACTCAGTAGAGAAAAGAGATACTCTTTCCAATTCTGTTCCTTGTCGGTTCCGATGCCGCAGAGCCGATAGGTGATCTTTTCCAAGGGCTTTAAGAGAAAATCCAAAGGAAGTTTTTCTTTTGGCGTGAGAACTTTGAAGACGTAGATCCCCAATGGTTTAGTGATGACCGTTAAGACGAGGATCAAGAAAACAAACTGCAGCCAATCCAGATCTTTCAAACAACCCTCAGAGTTTTTCTGGCCAAATCATTGTTCCAGCAAGATAGATCAGGGTGAGAAAAGAGATCATTCCTACAATCAAATGAAACACGAAAAAAAACCTCGTTCAATCCCTATTCCCTTATATCAGGAAGAAAAATAGTTTGAAACTCGACTTTGTACATTTTTTGACGCCATCTTTCGAAATCCGGCTGTCAAAAAACGTACAAAGTCGAGTGAAAAGGGATCGTCTGCACATTCTTATTGACAAAGAGAGAAGGGCCTCTTTATCTTCACAGAATCTTATTAAAGGAAAAGTCTGTGACGTTTAAAAATCTCCTCTTTGGGTGTCTTGGATTGTTTATTCTGGCGGGCGCCCATCTATTTCCTAGAGAAACACTCTCTTCGGGTATCCTTTTTACCCAAAATGATCTGGATCGCAGCCTTGTAGGCTACAGCGAGGAAGAAAAGGCCGCCATCCTCAAAGATTACGCTCTCATCGAAGCGATCTGTTTTGGGGGAAAGAAGCCCAGAGATAAAGTGCCCCAGTATCTGGCCACAGCCGGAGCCCCCGGCGCGCGCAAGTCGACGATTCTGGAGGGAGTCCTTCGCAGCGATCCCAGCTTTTCACAGGCGGTCTATCTGGATCCCGACCAGCGCGCCCTTAAATGGATGGTGAACACCTATTACAGCCGTTCCCTGACAGCTTTCGCCTGTACGCAGGTTGAGAATTACCAAGAGCTGCAAAAAGCTGCCTATGACAAATGGCGCTCCGCCTCGCACTTCATTGCCAACTCGATCTTTGAAAAGGCGCTGAAAGGGCGCTATGACATTGCGCATGGCACAACGATGACCGGGCTCTTCGTGCAGCGCCTGATGACGCTGATCAAGGCTCAAGGGTACGCCATTACGCTCGCCCTCTGTTCTTGTGAAGATGAGGTGCGTCAAAAAGCCATCCACTATCGTAATACCGTGCAGGGCTTTTACCAAACCGATCCTCATGATGTTGTCGAAAAAGGGCGCATCTTCCCTACAAGAATGCCGCTCTATTTTACCTTTGCCGATCAACTCTTCTTGTTTTGGAGCGATCGTTTTGATGAAAAAGAACGCTTGGCCGCAACCTTTTCACAAGAGGGAATCAAGATCTCAGATCAAGAGGCTTACGACAAATTTATCGCCAAGTATGAACGAGATCGCCTCCCGTTGAAAGAGGAAGAAAAACTGGAGTTGCCTACATGGGAGGCGCTAGTCGCATCCTGGATGCAGAGAACTAAGAAGTCAAAGGATCCTTTCCATAATAGAGATCGGTGAGGAGTTTTTCCAATTCCGTGATGAGAGGCATCCGGGGATTTGAGGTCGTACACTGATCGCCGCACGCTCTTTCTGCCAGGAGATGCGCCTTTTCCAAGAAGCTCTTTTCGTCAATTCCATACTCCTTGAGGCTTCCTGGAAGCTCTAGCTCTTTGCATAAAGAGAGCACGGCATGGATCAGAGAACGTACCCCCTCTTGGGGAGTCTTGGCGGGAAGGTGTAGCGATTTTGCAATCTCCTGATATTTTTCAGGAGCGATGTAGTGGTCGTAGTTGGGAAAGGACATGAATTTTGTCGGATTGGGATGGCCGTTGTAGGCAATGACATAAGGAAGCAGCATGGCGTTGGCAAGGCCGTGGGGAATGTGAAACTCCCCCCCTATTGCATGGGCGAGAGAGTGGTTTATTCCCAAAAAGGCGTTCGTGAAGGCCATGCCGGCAATGCAGGAAGCGTTATGGACCTTTTCGCGGGCAAGGGCATGATTGCCTTCGTGATAGGCGATCGGGAGGTAATCAAAGATGAGCTGAATGGCCTTCAAAGAGAGCCCCTCCGTATAGTCGGAGGCTGCGACAGAGACGAAGGATTCTATCGCATGGGAAAAGGCGTCCATGCCGGTGTTGGCTGTCAAATTCTTTGGAAGGGTCATGACAAGGTCGGGGTCGATGATGGCCACATCAGGGGTAAGCTCATAGTCGGCAAGGGGGTATTTGACGTGATTCTTGTCTGAGATCACAGCAAAGGCGGTCACTTCCGATCCTGTCCCCGAGGTCGTTGGAATGGCCACTAGTTTGGCCTTCTTTCCCAGTTTAGGAAATTTGTAGATCCGCTTGCGGATATCCAGGAATTTTAAAGACATCGCTGAAAAGCTCGCATCGGGATATTCGTAAAAGAGCCACATGCCTTTGGCGGCATCAATGACGGACCCTCCTCCCAGGGCAATGATGCAATCGGGCTCGAACTCCTCCATGGCCTTTGCGCCTTCCTGAACTATTTCTAGTGTGGGTTCGTCTTCCAATTTACTGTAGACGCGGTAGGCGGTTCGTATGAGACGTTTCCGCAGGCGATAGATGACTCTATCCGCGAAGTCGAGTTTGACGAGCTCGGGTTCGGTCACAATGAAGACTCTTTTGATATCGGGCATCTTCTCCAGATATTGTAAAGAGTTGGGCTCAAAGAAGATCTTCTCGGGAATCTTAAACCAGAGCATATTGACCCTTCTTCGAGACATCCTCTTGATGTTGATCAGGTTGAGAGCGGAGACGTTTTGTGTCGTGATGTTGCATCCGTAGGTCCCGCATCCTAAGGTGAGAGAGGGCATGTAGGTGTTGTAGATATCCCCGATGGCTCCATGGGAGGAGGGTTGGTTGACCACAATTCTTCCCACTTTGACGCGATCGGCAAATTTTTTTATCACTTCGTCATCGTGGGAGTGGATCACGGCCGTGTGGCCCATGCCTCCGAGATGAAGCATCTTTTCTGCAAATTCAATTCCTTGAAAGGGGTCTTGCACCTGGAGCACTGCAAGAACAGGAGAGAGCTTTTCACGGGAGAGGGGATGGTCGGGGCCGATTCCTTCGATTTCGCAGCAAAGAACCTTCGTCTCTCTGGGAATCTCAAACCCGGCCATCTGTGCAATGTCATAGGGGGATTTTCCGACAACGGCGGGGTTGACGGCTCCCGTCTCCTTGATGACGAGTTTTTCTATCTTTTCTGTCTCTTCCTTTGAAGTGAAATAGGCTCCCTGGCTTTTCATGTACTTGATCACCGCCGGATAGATCTCTTTTTCAATGAGTGCGCCTTGTTCCGAGGCGCAGACCATGCCGTTATCAAAGCTCTTGGAGAGAAGCAGATCGGTCACTGCTTGAGGAATAGAGGCGGTCTTGTCAATCAGGCAGGGAACGTTGCCCGGACCGACTCCCAAGGCGGGTTTTCCCGTAGAATAGGCCGCTTTTACCATCGCAGCTCCCCCTGTTGCCAAGACGAGAGCCACGCCAGGATGGTTCATCAAGGCCGTCGTCGCTTCCAGAGAGGGGTGCTCGATCCATTGAATGCAGTGTTTTGGAGCGCCCGCTTTGACGGCGGCATCTTTCATGATTTTAGCGGCTTCGATCGAACACTGTTGCGCTCCCGGGTGAAAGGCAAAGATGATGGGATTGCGTGACTTGGTGGCAATGATGGACTTAAACATGGTCGTTGAGGTGGGGTTTGTGACAGGGGTTATCCCGGCAATCACTCCCACAGGCTCGGCAATTAATACGTAATCCTCTTCGATGTTTTC
This sequence comes from Chlamydiae bacterium RIFCSPLOWO2_12_FULL_49_12, assembly GCA_001796315.1. GTDB lineage: Bacteria > Chlamydiota > Chlamydiia > Chlamydiales > Rhabdochlamydiaceae > 2-02-FULL-49-12. The sequence goes on along the minus strand of MGME01000016.1, from coordinate 3,111 downwards.
TTCGATTATGCCAACTGTTTTGTCGTATTTAATGCTGTGGTAGATGTATTCCGTGGCAAAGATGTTCTTTGTCGCCTTATCCTCTACAATGCCTCTTCCGGTCTCCTCAACTGCGTGCAGAGCCAGGGTGAAGTAGTGTTCGAGGCCGCTTAGCGCCATCTCTTTGATGGCGTTGTTGATCTGGTCTTGATTGAGGCTTAAGTATTCATCCAGCGCCTCTTGCCCCTTTTTGACAAGAGCCTCTACCTCTTCTTGTGCCGAAAAATTCACTTCCTCCTTTTCATGTTTGGCCTTCGATGCTTTTTCCATGATCAAATCCTTCACTTTATTTCGTTTTAAACGTTCTTCTTCGGAAGGAGAAGATCCCTTTTTTTTCTCTTCCAGCGTCAGTTTATCTCTCTTCTTTTCCATCGTCCTCCCTCGCGCTTTCTCGAGCTTCGACTATACAAAGTCGATCTTTAGGCAGGTTGTTCTCTATTTCCTGTAATCAATGACCAATCTCGCCGGAATTTTTCCCGTTTCGACCTCATGGAAGCACTCATTGATCGTCTCGAGCTTTCGGCATTCCAAATAGACCTTCGTTCTTCCTGCGGCATGGAGTTCGAAGACTTCCGCAAGATCTAGACGATTGCCTACGATGGATCCCACAATGTGGATGCCTCCAAGAACGGTTTGGAAGATCGGAATCTGGATGAGGTTTTCCTTCGGCAGGCCAACAAAGACCAGGGTGCCGCCTCGCCTGAGCGAGTAAAAGCCTTGCTCGAAGCTCTTGGGAGAGACCGCTGTGCAGACGACAGCATCGGCGCCTCCGAGCTTTTGGAGTTCCTTGACCGGATCTTGTTTAGAGGCATTGATGGTGAGGTCTGCTCCCAACTCTTTGGCCATCTTAAGTTTATCGTCAAAGAGATCGACAGCGGCGACAGTAGCGCCTGCGATCTTTGCATATTGAAGCGCTAGGTGTCCCAGCCCTCCCACGCCAAAGATAGCGACAAGATCGGAAGAACGCGCTCCTGACATCTTGACGGCTTTATAGGTTGTCACGCCGGCGCAGGTCAAAGGAGCAGCCTCTTTGGGGTCGATTCCCTTGGGAACTTTTCCCACATACTTGGCAAACGCTTTTGCATATTCGCCATAGCTGCCGTTGATGGCATACCCGGTATTGAGCTGTTTTAAGCAGAGGGTCTCCCAGCCGCTGACGCAGTATTCGCAGCTTCCGCAGGCGTACCCCAGCCAGGGAAGAGCGACCCGATCGCCCTCTTTGACCTCGGTGACCTGAGACCCGATGCTCTCCACGATTCCAATGCCTTCATGGCCGGGAATAAAGGGGAGTTTGGGTTTCACAGGCCAGTCGCCGTGGGCGGCATGGATATCGGTGTGGCAGATCCCCGACGTCTCCATTTTGACAATGACCTCTCCTGGCCCGGGAGTGGGTTTGGCGACATCTTCCACTACAAGCGGTTTATCAAAGGCATGAACGACAGCAGCTTTCATGAAGAACTCCTTCTTGATGTGAGACGACTTTGTTGCATCCTCTATCCAATCGCATCCTTGCAATCTCAAGATTTTTTTGCCAAGAAAAAAGCGCAACTCGAGGTAAGAAAATCTCGATCATTTTGCAATGTTGAGCTTATTTGTGTAGAGTTCAGCGAAAGAGTATAAGATGTCGAGATAAAGAGGCATGCCGGGCTCCGCCATCAAAAAGACGCCTACGAAAAGATGAGGCGCCGCACCCACTCAGAGGCGTGGACGGATAGTGTTCAAAAAGTTTTGCTCTAAAAAAACCATGACGACAGACAGGATTGTTCTCGAGCCTTTTCAAAAGAAGTGCGGTCTTCTCTTTCAAGAGGAAAAGAGGCTCCTCAAAGAGATCTTTCGTCCCGAGCATACTCTTTTTTTTCACATCGGAAGTACAGCCATCCCGGGCTGTCTGGCCAATCCGATCTTAGATATTTTAGCGGTTGTCTTTGACATCGGCGAGGTTGATCTCTTGGAGGAAGCTCTAAGAGAAGCGGGATATGAACTCCAGCCGGAGTGCGGTATCAACCGGCGCCGTTTGTTTCAAAAAAAGCGGGAGCAGGAGGTCCACCTCCATTGTTTTGAAGAGAGCCATCCTGACGTGGGCCGGCACTTGCGCTTTAGAAACTACCTCTTTTCCCATCCCGGTAAAGTGAAAGAGTATTCCGCTTTAAAGAAAAAGCTTTTAGAGCGCTTTGTGAACGAGCCTTCTCAATATGTATGGGGAAAAAGCAGATGGATCAAACAGATCGATTGCTTAGCCGCCTTTGAGGCTCGCTCTTTTCTTAAAGTCGAGCTGAAAGGAGAGAGAAAGAGCTTATGGCAGCCCTCTGAAATCATCGAGGCGATGGAGGACAATCTCTATCTCGAGATGATGTACTTTGCTCATTACATTCCTACAAGGGAGATTCTTTTTAATCCCGATGTCACAGTGCTGCAAAGTACGATTTCCGATGATACCTTTAACTGCATCTTGCGCGCTCGTTTCGACGAAAAAAGTGTTGGGAAAAGGGTTGCCCAGGTGCTCTCTTGCTTTGAAGAGAAAAACCTCCCTCTTACGTGGTGGACAGGGCCTCGCGATACTCCGGCGCAGCTTCCTCAAGTTCTCGAGGAGATGGGGCTTTGTCCGCAAGAAGAGAATGTGGGCATGTATTTAGACTTACAAACAGAGGTTCCAGAAGACGAAAGCGCTCTTAGCGTAAAGAGAGTCTTAAGCGGGCGACAGCTTTTTGATTATGACTCGGTTCACGTGCGCTCGGAGGGCAATCTGGATGTCTTCGAGCAGTTTTGGAAGAAGACGCCGCCTCTTCTCTATGGGAAGGGAGCTCCGGTTGAGATGTATGTAGGATACGCAAAAAAAGAGCCGGTTGTCACGGGACTACTTGTCTTTTACGCTCATGCCGCGGGGATCTATTATATCATGACGCTTCCTAAGGAGCGGCGCAAAGGCTACGGAACGGCCATGATGTGCCATTTGCTGCAGCGCGCACGGGAAAAAGGGTATTTTCTTTCCGTGCTGCAAGCCTCCAAACAGGGAAAGGGGCTCTATGCGCGCCTTGGCTTTCTTCCGTGTTCGCTTTTTGTCGAATACAAAAA
>MGME01000015.1 GCA_001796315.1 Chlamydiae bacterium RIFCSPLOWO2_12_FULL_49_12 | reverse complement strand
ATCAGGGAAGGGTCCGCATCGACAAGAAGCAAAAATTGCATGCAGGAAGGCTGGATGGGTTTTGGCTGCTTGTCACCAATCTCTCGGAGAAAGTGGGCGACCGGTTCATACAAAATACCCAAACTGTCGTGCAGCCCTATCGGGATAAGGTTGTCATCGAATCATCTTTCCGTGACATCAAATCCTTCATTGAAGTAGGACCGGTACACGTGTGGAAAGAGGATCACGTGAAGGCACATTATACAATCTGCGTCTTATCTCACCTGATCAACCGGACATTGAGCCTGCAATTGCATGAACGGAAAAAGGATGCGAGCGAAGAAGTAATATCTCATGAGCGTCTCTATGAAGAGCTATCTGAATGCCGGTTGAACCATATCAAAACGGGTCTGAAGCAGGATCTGTATAGCCTGACTGAGCCGACCTTGAAGCAGAAGGAGTTACTCGAAAGGTTAAAAATGAAGTATCTCACGAGAGATGCCATGTTGAAAATTGTGAGCGACCGAGCGTTGGCCACGCGTTACGTCTAACAAAAAAATAAGAAACATTGAATATCAGGGCTTTGCCCGTCATCGTTGGTTTTTCTCTTTTTGGCTTTATGACTGCCGGAAGCCTGTCCTTTCTCTTTGGGATTATGGTGGGCGCCAAAGCGATCAACTACGCGTTGATGGGGCCTGCGCTCAAGCAGCTCTACATCCCCACGACTCCCGACGTGCGTTTTAAGGCATTGGCCTGGATTGAGACCTTCGGTTCCCGCTCTTCCAAACAGGCCGGATCGGTCCTGAACATGACGCTTGCTCCTCTGCAAAGAGCGTGCGGAGCCGCAGCCGGCAAAGCCCACTACCTGCTCCTTACAGGCTGTCTGGGATTTCCCCTGATTGCCCTTTGGTTTGTCATCGCCCTCTTTTTGGGAAGAACCTTTAAACGGGCCGTCGCAGAGCAGCGCGCCGTCTGTTAGAGGGCATGGGGTCAGGCACGAAACGTGCCAGACCCCATGACCCTCATATTTTATTCAAGCTAGTGCTCTGTCAACATTGAAATTACGGATGTGCGGCGCCAAAGCGCCGAATTTCAACGATCGCAAGTGCCTTAGTATTAGAAATACAAATGGCACTTGCGATCGTTGAAATTCGGCAGCTTTCGCGCTAGCGCATCCGCAATTTGAATGTTGACAGAGCACTAGCTCCAACGGCTCCAATTTTCCTGATGGTTGCCGGTTGGACTCTGTGACATTCTTGCAGCGGTTCGGTAAAGCGCTGAATCCTCATTTTCATTTCCATTGCTGTATTATCGATGGCGTCTTCGACAAAGAGGGGAATTTTTATCCGGCCAACTTTTTGTCTCCCGATGATATCCAATCCGTTCAAGAACAGGTGCGCAAGAGGGTAGTCAAGCTTTTTTAAAGAAGGGGCCATTTAAACTCTGATGAAGCATCTGATATGCTAAGCTGGGATCATGGAGGCTTTTCGCTCAATGCAAATGTCCGCATCGAGACTAAGGACAGAGCAGGTCTGGAGCGACTGATTCGTTATTGCGCGAGGCCTATCTTCTCGGGTGAGCGGATCAGTTGGGCGGGAAATAAACTCCAATATCGTCTTCCAAAGCTTACAGCCGGTGGACAAACGGCCCTCCTTCTTAAACCCTCGGAACTTTTGGATAAGCTGGCGCAACTCATCCCTCCTCCGCGCTATCACCGTCATCGTTATCACGGTGTTTTGGCGCCAAATTCTCCCCTTCGATCGAAGATCGCATCTCTTGTCAAGAAGGAGATTTCCCCTCAGAATAAGAGGTCTACGAAGTCTTTTGCTTCGATCGCATTTTTTCAGCGATTTTTAACGTCTTACGTTACCAAAGACAAAGCAAGAAAGCAGATCCCTTCCCTCTGAAGGGGATCTGCTTTCTTTTCTCTCTCATCCAATGCGCACCCCTTCTCCCTATGGAGCTTCCATAAAAAGGCCATTGGATTTCTTATCCTTCATTGTCGCTATCTGCGCGATTGTAAAAAAACGAACGGATGCCTTATCAATAAAATGATGTCCTGCTCTCAGCGCCACGCTCATCGATCTCATGAAGAGTCAGGTGCTCATTTAGGCCATGAGCACATGATCCGGGATTTTCAAACCCGTTTTTGGATCTCGCTCTTTTTGACACTTCCTATCCTTGCGCTCTCTCCGATGATCCGAGATCTTCTGCCCTTTGGGAACATCTTTATTTTTCCCGGCGATCTCTACTTTTTGTTTGGATTTTCTTCCCTTGTCTATTTTTATGGGGGATGGCCCTTTTTGAAAGGCTTCTGCCTTGAGCTCCGTGCGCGCTCTCCGGGGATGATGGTGCTTATCGGCCTTGCGATTTCCGTCTCCTATCTCTACAGCTCTCTTGTCATCTTCGGCCTCTTGGGAAAATTCTTTTTTTGGGAGCTTGCTACCCTGATCGACATCATGCTGCTGGGTCATTGGATAGAGATGAAGTCTGTCCTGGGGGCCGGAAGGGCTCTAGAGGAGCTGGTCAAGCTTCTTCCCTTAGAAGCGCACAAAGTAAAGGAAGACGGGACCATCCAGGACGTGCGCTTAGAAGAGATTGCCGAAGGCGACCGCCTGTTGATCAAACCCGGGGAAAAGATTCCTGCGGACGGCGTGGTTTTAGAAGGGGTGACAAGCGTCAATGAATCCATGCTTACGGGCGAGTCCGCCCCTGTTCAAAAAGAGAAGGACGCCGCTGTCATCGGAGGTGCGATCAATGGAGAGGGTTCGATCACCGTTCAAATCCAAAAGATGGGAAAGGCCTCCTTTCTCTCCCAGGTCATCGATATGGTCAGGGTTGCCCAAGAGAGTAAATCCAAGACGCAGGATTTGGCGAATCGAGCCGCTTTATGGCTTACCCTCATTGCAGTCAGCGGGGGGGTGCTCACCTTTTTTGTGTGGATGGCGTTTACCGCCAAAGATATGGGATTTGCTTTAGAGCGCACTGTGACGGTCATGATCATCACCTGTCCCCATGCCTTGGGACTTGCCGTGCCGCTAGTGGTGGCTGTCTCCACAGCTCTTGCCGCAAAGAGAGGCTTGCTCATTCGCAATCGCTCCGCTTTTGAAGCCGCCCGCAATATTCAGGCAGTGATCTTCGACAAAACGGGCACGCTCACTCTGGGAAAGTTTGGCATGACGGATCTCTTGCTCTTTGAGAATCCGCAGATGAGCGAGGACGAGCTCCTCAATTATGCCGGTTCCATCGAGCTCCATTCGGAGCACCCGATTGCCAAAGCCATCGCCGCGAAAAGCCGGGAAAAATGGCCTGTGGAGGCTTTTCAGGCAATTCCGGGCAAGGGGGCTCAAGGGAAGGTCAATGGGAAGGACGTGAAGGTCGTCAGTCCGCTATTTTTGAAAGAGCGAAACATTTTGCTTCAGGATCCGCGCATCGAGCTGCTCCAAAACCAGGGGAAGACTGTTGTCTTTGTCCTCATAGAAAATCAGATAAAAGGAGCTCTTGCCCTTGCCGACATCATCCGGGAAGAATCGAAAGAGGCGGTCGACAAGCTCAAAAAGATGGGCATTCAATGCCTGATGCTGACAGGGGACAACAAGCAGGTGGGAAAGTGGGTTGCCGACGAACTGAAACTCGATGACTATTTTTCGGAGGTCCTTCCCAACGAGAAGGCTCAAAAAGTTCAGGAGGTGCAGGCTCGAGGGCTGACCGTTGCCATGGTAGGGGACGGGGTCAATGACGCGCCGGCGCTGGCTCAGGCAAATGTGGGGATCGCCATCGGGGCGGGAACGGATATTGCCATTGAGGCGGCGGATATCATCCTTGTGAAGAGCAATCCTCTGGATGCCGCGAGGATCATGGCATTGGCCCGAGCCACCTATGGAAAAATCATAGTGAATCTGCTTTGGGCAACGGGTTACAATGCCATAGCCATTCCGCTGGCTGCGGGAGTGTTATACCCCTTGGGCGTGACACTGACGCCTGCTCTTGCAGCGGTCTTTATGTCCTTAAGCACCGTCATCTGCGCCGTCAATGCCAAGCTGCTTAAAGTGAAAGACTAACTGCTTATTCCTTCATGGAGAGGAGGAATTCGGCGTTGCTGCTCGTCTTTTTCAGTTTTCCCACCAGAAGTTTCATGGCATCAATCGGGGAGAGGTCGGCAAGCGCCTGACGCATGAGATAGATCTTGTCGATCTCCTCGGGGTGGTAGAGGAGGTCTTCCTTGCGCGTGCCGCTCTTGATCAGGTCGATGGCCGGCCAGATGCGCCGGTCTGCCAGTCTGCGATCGAGGACAAGCTCCATGTTTCCGGTCCCTTTAAACTCTTCGAAGATCACCTCGTCCATGCGCGATCCCGTTTCAACCAACGCGGTCGCAATGATGGTAAGCGATCCGCCGTCTTCGATATTGCGCGCGGCGCCAAAGAAACGCTTGGGCTTATGCAAGGCGTTCGCATCGACGCCTCCGGTCAGGATTTTTCCTGAATGAGGCTGGACAGTATTGTAAGCTCGGGCGAGGCGTGTGAGCGAGTCGAGAAGGATGACGACATCGTGGCCGTATTCGACCAGGCGTCGCGACTTTTCGATGACCATTTCGGCAACCTGGCAGTGACGCTCGGGGGGCTCATCGAAAGTAGAAAAGACGACCTCTCCCTTGACGCTGCGTTGCATGTCGGTCATCTCTTCGGGGCGTTCGTCGATCAGAAGGGCGATGAGGAAGACCTCGGGATTATTGGTGGCGATCGCATGCGCAATATTTTGCAAGATGACGGTCTTGCCGGAGCGCGGAGGGGCGACAATTAAACCGCGCTGCCCTTTTCCAATGGGCGCGGTCAGATCGAGAACGCGCGTAGTGATCTGATCTTTTATCGTCTCCATGACGAGGCGTTCATTGGGATAGAGCGGAGTTAAATTTTCAAAGAGGATACGCTCTTTGGCCAGCTCGGGTGTCTTGTTGTTGATCTTCTCCACCATGAGCAGGGCAAAATATTTCTCTTTCTCTTTGGGAGAGCGGATCGTTCCGTAGATCGTATCTCCTTTTTTCAAGTCAAAGCGCCGAATCTGCGCCGGCGAGACATAAATATCTTCTGCAGAGGGAAGGTAGTTGTAGTTGGGAGAGCGTAGAAAACCAAAGCCGTCCGGGAGCACTTCGAGGACGCCTTCTCCGACGAGAAGCTCATCGGGGCGGGAGGATTTGGCTTTGACGATTTCAAAGACCATCTGAGAGCGAGTGAGAGAGCCCAAATTGGTCAGTCCGATATGCTTGGCAAAGAGATTGAGCTGGTCAATGTTCATGCGCTGCAAGTCAGAGATCTTGGTGATGGTTTTCGGGGTTGTCTCGCTTCTTGCCTCTTCGATCAGATCTTCTTCCTCACGGACCTCTTCTCTTCTGGGGTGGGGTCTAAATCTGCGAATGGGCGGAGGGGGGGAAATGCCTTCTTCATTCATAGGAAAGTTATGCTCCTCATCTTAATTTAAAAAGGATCTCTAAGATTTTTTGTTTGAGCTGTTCCAAGGTTCCGTCATTTTCTATGCAGATACCGCCTCTTTTCTTCTTCTCTTTCAGAATCATCTGCCTGGCCATTCTTTTTTCAAAGTCCTCTCGCCCCTTAGCAGCCATCTTCTGGTAGCGCTCTTTGCACAGCGCATCTTGTGCAACCACTGTAATCACTTCATCGAAAAAGCTCTCCCATCCAAGCTCATAAAGGAGGGGGATTTCAGCTAGGAAAAAGGAATACTCTTTTTGATTCTTAATCCGGTTGTATGCACGTTCTATCTCGCTTAAGACAGCAGGATGGATGAGTTTTTCGAGTCCTTTTAATTTCTCGATATCAGGAAAGACAAGCTCGGCAATCTCCTTTCGGTCAATCTTTCCCCTTTTTAAGTGATTTAAACCGAGATAGGCAACGACTTTTTTTCCAACTTCTGTCTCTGGAGAGAGTAAACGGTGAACAATTTCATCGGCGCTTACGACATAGGCGCCTAACTCTTTCAAATAGCTGCAAACAGTTGTTTTGCCAGAAGCAAGACCTCCTGTAACAGCTATTTTTTTCAATGCTAACACTCCTCCCAGTTTTTTCCAATCGAAATCTCCACAGTGAGCGGGACGTTCAGTTCGATAATTCCCTCCATGATCTCTTTCACAGCCTGTCCCAGTGTTTTGACGTGAAGATCGGGAGATTCAAAGAGGAGTTCGTCATGGATCTGCAGGAGCATCATGCCCCATTGAGGGTGCTCTTTCAAGACGCGATCCACTTTGATCATGGCCAATTTGATGAGATCTGCCGCAGTGCCCTGAAGGGGAGTGTTGATTGCCAGGCGTTCCGCCAGTGCGCGGATTTGGGGGTTTTTGCTGTTGATTTCGGGAATGGGCCTCTGCCGTCCCAGCATCGTCACGGCGCGTCCGGTCTTTCGGACGCTCTTTTTGCAGAATTCAATATACTCCTGGACGCGCTCAAAACGCTTAAAGTAGACGTCGATGAAGGCGGCCGCCTCTTTGTATTCAATTCTAAGCCCTGTCGCCAGGCCGAAAGCCTGCTGGCCATAGAGAATCCCGAAATTGACGGCCTTTGCCCTCTGCCGCATCTCCGGCGTGACTTTTTTCAGAGGCACATCGAAGATCAGAGCTGCAGTAGTGGCGTGGACGTCTTCTTGAGAGCGAAACGCCTCTGTCAGCGTGGGATCTTTAGAGAGGTGGGCCAGGAGGCGCAGTTCGATTTGGGAATAGTCGAGCGAGAGGAAGCTCCAGTGGGGCTTTTGCGGTTTAAAGGCGCTTCGGATTTTGCGGCCCTCCTTGGATCGGACCGGGATGTTTTGCAGATTGGGATCCTGGCATGAGAGCCTTCCCGTTGCCGCAACGGATTGATTGAAAGTACAGTGAATCCGCTGTGTCGGAAAGAAGACCTGAGCGATGAGGGCATCCACGTAGGTGGAGCGAAGCTTTTCTAAGAGGCGATAGTTCAGGATGTGGGAGATGACGGGGTGGGTGTCTTGAAGAGATTCCAAGACGGGGGCTGCAGTGGAAAACCCCGTCCGGATTTTTTTGGGTGGTTTGATTTCCAGTTTTGTAAAGAGAATGTGGCTGAGCTGCTTTGGAGAATTGAGGTTGAATTTTTCCTCTGCCAGATGGTAGATCTCCGCTTGCGATTCGTGGATTTTTTCAGCAAATTCTTTAGAGAGCCTCTCCATCGCCGCTTGATCGAAGTAGATGCCGGCGCGCTCCATCTTCAAAAGGACCTGAATGAGAGGGATCTCGATATTTTTCAAGACAGAAAGGAGCTCCAGCTCCTTCAGCCGCTCGTTAAAAAACTCTTTTAAGCGGCAGGTGTAATCGACATCCTCGCAGCAATAGGCGGCAATTTGGGGCAGAGGGACCTCCTCCATCGATTTCTGCCTCTTTTTGGATCCGATTAGATCGGTGATGGGTGTTTTAACAAAGGCAAAATTTTCCAAAGCGAGTTGATCGAGGTTGTGCCGTTGCCGCTCGGGATGGACGAGATAGGAGGCGATCATCGTGTCGAAAGAGATCCTCTCGACCTCGAGCCCTTCATTGCATAACACGTGGAGATCGTATTTAAGATTGTGACCGAAAAAAGAGAGATGGGGAAGGGAGAAGAGTTCCCTTAAAGCATCTAAGACTCTTTTTTTTCCCAGCTTTCCATTTGCAGGAAGGTACCAAGCGCGTTTTGCTTCAAATCCGATTCCTATGCCCACTAAGCAGGCATGCATCGCTCGAAGATCTGTTGTCTCCGTATCGATGCAGAGCTCTCTTTGTTCCCGCAGGAGAGTCAGGAGCTCCCTGAGGCTCTCTTCATCGTCAACTAAGCGATACTCGCCCTTTTCGGGCTTTTTTTCCGCCTCCCTTGTTAGGGCCTCTTGAGGAGCCTTGCTCTCTAGCTCTTTCAAAAGCGACATGAAGTGCATCTTCGTATAAAAGGCTTTAACCTTTTCCACGTCGGGGGATTTCAGGGCAAAGAACTCTTCTTGTTTGGGAAAGTCCACAGAGAGATCAATTGTTGCCAGTTTCCGGCTGAGAAGGGCCTGTTCTTTATGCCGGACGAGCTCCTCTTGTTTTTTTGCTCCCGCCACCTTTTCTGGATGTTGCAAGATGGCGTCGAGCGTCTGAAACTCTTGCAAGAGCGCGGCGGCAGTTTTGGGGCCGAACCCTTCAAGGCCGGGGATGTTGTCCGAAGGATCCCCCGCCATTCCCAGATAGTCTGTTATCTGCTCGGGAGCGACGCCATAGATCTCTTTGACTTTTTTCTTGTCGACGAGAAGATTTTCCTTGTGAAGCTGGATCATGAAGATCTTGTCGTCCACTAGCTGGCACAGATCCTTATCGCTCGAACAGAGGTAGACCAAAGCCCCCCTTTTCGCCGCCCAGCCAGCAATGCTGCCCATCGTATCGTCGGCTTCAACGCCGGGGATTTCGAGATGGGGAATTCCGGCTATGGAGCAAAACTCCATGGCGTAGAGAAGCTGCGGCAGGAGATCTTCCGGCATCCCCTTGCGGTGGCCCTTGTAGGCAGAGTAGATCTCTTCTCTTGATTTTTTACTCTCCGGTCCGTCGAAGACGGCAATGAGATGGGAAGGAGAGAAGTCATGGATAAGTTTGTAGAGAGAGCGAATGAAGCCAAAGAGGGCGTTAGTCGACTCTCCTTCGGGATTCGTCATTCCTCTAATGGCAAAGTAGGACCGAAAGAGAATGTTATGGCCGTCAAGGATATAGAGCGTTTTCATCAAGGTTACTGAATTAAACCTGGATAGAGATAGAGCATCTTGCCGCTCATCTCCGGTTTCAGCAAAGAGCCTGTCTCAAAGGAATGGATGATTCTCCCCTTTAGCAGGGAGTGATTGCTTTCTAAAAGCTCCTTCACAAAGGACTCGGTTGCTTTGATTTCAAAGACCTGATACTTTTTGTCGCCCTCGATTCCTGCGGCCTTGGCAAGGGAGGCAAGAGCGTCCCTGTAGGTGGCCCCGGCGACATCGACATACCCCAACTCTTGTCCCTTGCTTGCGTCGAAGACCTGTGCGCCGTAGACCTGGATCAGCTTCTCTTTGTCTAGGCGCGGCCTGGCTGTGGTCATATGGTTGACAAATCGTGCATAGTCGCTTGCGACAATCTCTTTCAACGAGGCGTCTTCTCCATCTTTCCAGGGCCTAAAGGGATTGAGCATATCTTTATTTTTCCCGTCGGTCAGAGTGACAGACTCCACGCCGAGCTTTTCCATGGCCTTGGAGAAGTTAAAGGCGGGGCCCAAGAGCACGCCGATAGAACCGACGACGCTTGATGACGTCGCATAGATCTGATCTGCAACGGCGGAGATATACATTCCGCCCGAGGCGCAAAGTCCGTCGACAAAGACGTAGACCGGGATGCGGTGTTTGGCTTTGTAGGCTTTTAAGGCGCGAAAGATGCCATCCGAATCCGATGAGGTTCCTCCGGGAGTGTTGATAGAGAGGAGAACACCCTTCACCCGATCCTTTTTGAGAGGCTCCTCTTCTGCATCCAAAAGAAGGTTTTCGATTTTCTCTGTCTGTAACGCTCCCTCTCCGATGATGCCATGGAGCGAGATCTTTAAGAGGACGGGAGCAGAGTCGTCGAGAAGGCTGCGGTTGCCGTCAGCATCCTGGCTGACAAGAAGTTCGCTTTTTTCAGGCTTTTTCACGCGATCGGCAAAGAGAGCCAACGCCGCAATTCCCAAAGCGAGCGCAACGGCGATCCCCAGGATCGTTGAAAAAGAGACAAAAAAAGCGCGAAAACTGCTTTTAAATAGGGACTCTTTAGAAAACTGCATAATCTCATCTTAAAAGACGTCCAGATTTTCCGAAAGGTTGTTCTCTCGACTTTGTACGTTTTTTGACGCCATCTTTCGGGAGAGCGGCTCCCGGGTTGCAATTAATTGCTCAGTAAGGGTTGCTTTAACCTTGGGTGTGACAGACGTTCGTTTCGAACGTCTGTCACACCCAAGGCAAAATGGATTTCTTTTTTTTTAAAAGCAAATTATCTTCAATTAAAAATCTTATTAATATCACCTCTTTTCTTTCCTTGACAGAGAGCTTTTTCTTTGCTAATCTCTTTTTTTAGAACATTTATTTTGTGCTTAGGATGGAAGGATTAGGTTTAAAATCGGTTGCCGAAGGGACGTTGTGGATTGTTGAAATTCTCATTGGCTTTTCTGTTTTGGGCTTTGTCAACTGGGGATTTAAACGTCTGATTAAATTTATGAGTAAGAGGTATGGGAAGCGCTCGGATGATTGGCGCTCTCGCCTTAACTTTATTCTTTATGCTCCCTTGACCGTGCTGACGTGGCTTTTGGGATTTGCCTATGCAATCGATATCCTGGGCAACCGGTTTAATTTTTCTGCAGATTTGAAATATTTGGCCCCGTTTCGCAGCGGAGCCATCGTCAGTTGCGGCGCCTGGATTCTACTTCGCTGGAAACAGGAGCTTCACAAGAATTGGATTGCCAAAAGTCAGCTGGGAAAAAAAGCGATTGATCCCGGAGCTGCGCATATTTTGGGAAGGCTCTCATCAATTGGCATTGGAATTATCGCAACGCTTATCGTCCTCCAAATTTTAGGGTTGGATATTGTGCCGCTTCTGGCATTCAGCGGCGTAGGAGCCGCTGCAATCGGCTTTGCCGGGAAAGATGCCCTGGCAAACTTCTTCGGGGGGCTCATGCTCCATCTGACACGTCCTTTTCTTTCGGGAGACTACATCCGGATTGAGGAAAAAAATATTGAGGGGATTGCCGAAGAGATCGGCTGGTATCTCACGGTGATCCGCGATCTGGATAAAAGACCCGCCTATGTTCCCAATGCTCTTTTTTCCAGCGTGCTAGTGACAAATTTTTCCCGCATGTCCCACCGTAAGTTTGAAGAGAGTTTCTCATTAAGTTTTGATGCGGCTTTTCAGATTCAAGAAGTTGTAGAAGAGCTGAAGGTAAAGATTACCTCTCATCTCGAAGTGGACGGCGAACTTCCCATTCTTATCTCTTTTAGCGGGATTGAAGAGCATGCGCTGAAGCTCTCGGTCTGCTTTTACTGTTTAGAGACCCGGCTTGTGGAGTTTACGCGGCTAAAACAAGAATTTTTGGTGATGATCCATCACAGCCTAAGAAAAAGAGGAATCCGATTTGCCTCGCTTTTTCTAACGCTCTCCGACGCTGTGAAGCAGTCTGCTGAGCGTTGCATCAGCGACAAGAAGTCTTTACTTTCTGCTGAGGGGAGGAATCAAGGAGCGTCTCTTAATGAGCTGACAGAGTTCAACAAAGGCAAGAATCCCAAAGAGAATAAAGAGAGCGTAGAATTGCCAGCTAAAGGAGTATCCCAGGGTCAAGCCGAAGAGGATAAAAAACTGTAGGGCAGTCGAAATCTTTCCCCAGCGGATGGCCTGGCATTCAAAAGCGTGCCACTGACCGGAGAGGGCCAAGTACATTCCAAAGGCGCATAAGAAGAAATCTCGAGAAATCATTGCCAGAGCTTGCCATAGTTCAAGCCTTCCCTCATGCAAAAAGACAGCGAGCGCAAAGAGGACAAAGAACTTGTCCATAAGGGGATCTAAAATGGCTCCAAAGCGGGAGGTGGAGCGCCAGAGGCGGGCCAGGTAGCCGTCGATGCTGTCTGTCATCATGGCCAAGACGATGGCTATAAGGCGATAGGTGGGATTTTCTGCCAAGAAGAGGAAGGCAAGCGGGGCTCTTAAAAAAGTCAAACTGTTTGAAATGCTCACCATGCGACCTTGAACGGCGGCAAAAACGCCTCTTTTGCACGTCTATGAACAACTGCTCTTGGAGCGCGCACTTTTTCTCATTTTATACCACACGAAACCAATAACGGCTATGGCGAAGAGAGAAAAGATGATGAGATTAAAGAGTTTGAGATAAGGGTAGAGGGTCTCAAAGTTCTGTCCTGCAAAATAGAAGAGAAAAAAGGCCGTGGTTGACCAGATCAGACAGGCGAGAGCATCTCTTAAAATAAATTTCACAAAGGAAAAGCGGCTGATCCCGGTTGTCATAAAGATGCAATTGCGCATCCCAAAGGGGATAAATCTGCCGATGACGAGGGTAAGCAGGCCGTACTTGTCATAAAATGTTTTCACACGTTCTATCCGCTCTTGAGAAAGGAGCTTAGAAAAGAATTTTAAACGCAAGAGCCCTCTTCCTACAAGGAGGCGGCCCACCCAATACGAAATCCAGGCGGAAAGATAGCAGCCGATAGAGACGGCGGCAAAGAGATGCCACATCTTTTCGGGAAGCGCTGTTGCAGCTAAAAGAGCGGCTGCGACAAGAAGGATATCAATGCTGACGGGAAGATTAAATCCTGCAAGAAGAATCGCCCCAAAGAGATACCAGGGCGCGAAGTCTGCATGGGCAAGCATTAAAGAACGAAACCATTCCAGCATTTCCTTATTTTACCATTGAAGCCGACCGGATGGCAAGGAAGGAAGTTGGAGCGGGCAAGTTGGAGCGGGTTATGCAAAAAGTCTCTTCTCAGGGGCGGGTATGATTTTTTAGGTTTTCAAGAATTTGATTAACTTCCTTAAGTACGTTTTCAAGGCTGGGCATCTTTTTAGGCTTCTTCTTGAGCAAACTCCAGATGACGTGTTCCAGAGTTTGAGGTTTGGGTTCTTTTTGGTCTGTTAACCTGTACTGATCGACCTCTTTCTTCCAGAGGTCAAGATCAAAGTCAGAGTGTTTTTCAACTTTTTTCAAATAGGAGAAAACCTGAGTTGCACAAGGAGGAGGGGGTGCCGGAGGTACACAAGGATGAGATCTTAGGTGGTCCTTCATTTTTTCTCCCACCAGCAGTCCAAGAGCCCACAGATCGTCGGTTCGGCTGTCAGTTCTTTGGAAGGGATATAAAAATGAGGGCGTTCCGCATAATCCGAGCTCGCCAGAGCGAGTGACCAAGCCGAAATCTGTCAGTTTGAACACTCCGTTTGGATAGATCAGAATATTTTCGGATTTGAGATCGCGATAAGCGTAGCCCTTGTCATGGAGTTCCTTCAAGGCAAGGATGGTGTGCTGAGCAAAAGACGCCACTTCAAGCTCGGACTGTGGAGTCCAATAAAAGGCGTCCAACTTTGCCAGGGGCTGCAAGGACCAAACATGCGTTTCGTTGTCTTTTTTTATGTGCTGTCCCGATGCATGAACAGACTGGATGTAGGGTCCTTTAAACGTATTTTGAAGACGAATTTCCTCTAAAGCCTGCTTGTTAGCATCTATTAATGAGGAAGGGGTCTGTGATTTTATGGTGCGGTAGGCGGCCCACTCCTGAGTGATGAGATCAAAAACGATTTTGACTTTATTGTAAGATCCTTCCTCAACCTTCCCTTCATTTTTTTTATTAAAGTGAAGATAGGCGTTCTGCAATTGGCCATTTTCTCGAACAAGCGTCAGCGTTCTTGGAAGATCGCGATGTTCTTTACCTCTGATGCGGCGCACTTCTCTTCCGTCATCTAGGGATGACCAGCCGGCGGGTTCTTCTAGCCACTCTTTGAGATGGCTGTTCATGAAATCCAAGGTTTTGGTTGCATCTTGTTGTTCAAACTTTTCGAGTTTATATTTTTTTTCTGTAGATGGGCCCTTAGAAATCTTTTGAAAAAGGTCAGAAGGGGAAAGTGTTAAAGCAGACTTTAATGGTTCTTGTTTTAAGGGGGGAGAATAGAGTGCGGGGGTTGGATTTTCTGGATCTGATTGAGGGGCGTTAATAGTGCCGAGAATATTATATATAGTCATAAATTATTAACTTGGTTTTTAATTAGTTTAATTTTAACAAATTAAATTATTAATTACAATGTTAATAACAAAAACTATGCATGTAATAACGAGGAGCGAACGGAAAGATTAAACAAGTGCTTGGATAGGAAGCGGTTGTAGAGGCTTCCTAAGGAATGAGGGGCTTGAGCGTCTCTGCTGCCGGACTCTGTTCGGAGAGGGTATAAAACTCCCTGCCAAGTGCTTTGACGGCAAGGATCCAGCCGCCGACTGAAAAGAGAAGAAGGACTCCGACGACGGGAGTACTTAAAGCGACGGTTCCAAAGAGCAAGAGCAAGCTCTGGTGGATGAGAGAGCCTCCGGATTTTCCTAGCCTGGAGCCGACGCCGTCGATAGCCGCTTTTCCTTTAAGCTTGCTCTCCAGGCTAAGGGGAACGAAGGCGAGCTCTTTGGTCGCATCAAAGAGGGTGTATTTTGAGGCGCGGGCGAGGCAGTTTTGCAGGGAGCCGAAGAAGACGCCGAGGGCAAGCGGAGTGCAGCCAAGAAACAGAGCCATCGAGCTCAAAAAGGAGAGTTTAAAGAGAAGGTAGGAAAAGAAACAAGTCCCCGTAAGGAGGATGATGGCGGGCGGGATGAGAGCGCTGACTGTCCAGCCGAATTGCCGGATCACGTTGCCTGAGACAAAGAGAGCGGCCGATGTGGCGATGATGCCGATGGCTGTTAAGACCTTTCCCATATAAGCGTTGAATTCTTCGGGGTTGGGGTAGAGCTGGCGGACTTGATCCTTCCAGACGACCTCAATGAGGTTTTCGGAGATATTGTATGTAACGACGATGAGGGCGATCAGCAGAAGATATTTTGATTTTGAGAGAAAGGCGAAATTTTTCCGCATGCCCATCTTAATGGAGGTCGGCTTCTTCTTGGGAATGTGGGGCAGTGAGTTGTAACCTAAGCCCTTAGTATGGAGGTATCTGAAGAGGGCCATGCAGGCGATGCCGGTGAAGATGACGATCAAACAGAGGATGACGACTGCCTGTCCCCAGCTGTCTCTGCCGAAGGGAAGAGAGGGGTTATAGGCATGCGAAGAGATGGCCATCGACATCTGTCCCGAAAAGATGCCGGAAAAGTTTGCGCCGACGCCAAAGAGGCCATAGAAACGGGTTGCATCCTTAACGGAGGTCACCTCATTGGCAAATCCCCAAAAGAGCACTGTCATGATGATCGTGCTCCACATCTCCGACATGATGTAAAAGAGGGTAAAGGTCCAGTTGCGGAAGACGGCGATCAGTCCCTTGCAGCCGAGCGGAAGGTGCGCCTGGCACCAATCTGCAGTAGTGGTAGGATGGAGGTAATCTCTAAAGGGGTAGAGGACAAAGGCAAAGAGTAAAAAAAAGAGCAGAAAGATGGAAAAGAGCACATAAAAAAGATTTTCACGGCTTAATTTGTTTGAAAGGCGCGTGAAGATAAAGGTCATGAGAAAAGCGGCCGGGACGATAGCCCAGACCTTGAGATAGGGAATGACCTCTGCGCCCGATTTCGGCGCCGTGACCACGAGAGCGTCTTTAGCAGCCCTTAACAGATTGTAGTTGAAACAAATGAGAAAAAAAACCACCAACATTGGCACAAACTGCTTGAGCTCGCTTCTGTGGATCGGCCACAGGAAGGTGCGCAGCTTACCAAAGTCGCTATCTGACATCCTGCCCTTGGTGATTCTTTAGAGTAATTATACTTGAATGGGCTTATTTGGCAATGAGAATCGTAAAGAGCGTAAACTCGAGGTAAAGAGCCCCAAAAAGATATCCTTTCACGATTTATCCATGATCTTATACACAAGTTGACTCAAGAATCAACTTGTGTATATAATTTTGCCAATGAAAGGTGAGTATACTTATCTTGACTTTGCAACTTTGGAGAATTTTTTTATGTCAAATCCGGTCAACAGCTCTTCGTCGGAAGCGTATGGAAGATACGTTGAAGCCTATGGGGCCTATGAAAAAGTTTTGGAAAAATGTCATACATCAGCAGTTCAAGAAGAGATATGGAATGGTCATGCTCCAGTTGGAGCTTCTTTAGCTGAAAGACGTCTAGAGCAAACATACGAAGCTCTCCGTACAGCAGAAAAAGCAGCCGGGTATGGCGACTCTCAGACGAAGCCGAGCTCACATTGATTGCAACTTTTACGATTGATCCGATAAGGCGTCAATTCCGGGAAGACGTCCGAACTCCAGGTACTCCAGGGCGGCGCCCCCTCCCGTCGAAAGGTGCGTGAAGCGATCGCCGAGATGTAGCCGGTTGATGGCGGATAGCGAATCTCCTCCTCCGACAACAGTGATGGCTTTCAGAGAGGCAAGGGTGTGAGCCAGTTCTTCGGTGCCGTGGGCAAAGGGAGCCATCTCAAAGACGCCCACCGGACCGTTCCAAAAGACGGTTTTAGCTTTCGGAAGGGCCCTTTTCCATACTGCAAGCGTCTCTTTTCCGATATCCATACCCATCCAGCCCTCGGGGATCCCCTCCTTGACGGGGATGGTTTGATGGCGCGCCTCTTCCTTGAAGGCGTCTGCAATGACGATATCGACGGGAAGAAAGAGTTTTAAACTCTTTTCTTTGCAAAGCTCTATAAACTCTTTGGCCTCGTTTAAGAGGGCGTCTTCATAAAGAGAGTCTCCGATGGGGATGCCTTGGGCCCTGAAGAAGGTAAAGATCATCCCTCCTCCGAGAAAGATGGCATCGACCTTTTCAGAAAGGGCCTTGAGCACTCCCATCTTGGTGGAAACCTTCGATCCGCCAAGGATCGCATAAAACGGGCGCTTGGGGTTTTCAAGCAGGGCTTTGCCAAGGAACCGGATCTCCTTTTCCAAAAGAAAACCGGCTGCCGATCTCCTCGGGAAGTAGCGGGTGATGGTTGCCGTCGAGGAATGGGCGCGGTGAGCCGTTCCGAAGGCGTCATTAACGTAAAGGTCCCCCAGGCCGGCGAGCTGTTTGGCGAAGGAGGGGTCTTTGTCGGGTTTTTCCTCGGCTAAATAGAAACGGAGGTTCTCAAGCAAAAGGAGCTCGCCGCTCTTGAGGGCCCGAGCTCTCTTTTCCGTCTCGCTGCCGATGCAGTCGTTTGCAAACAAGACGGGAATGCCGGTTAGTTCTTGCAGCCGTCCGGCGCAGGGTTTCAGAGAGAATTCCTCCTTCTTTTCTCCCTTGGGGCGCCCCAGGTGGCTCATGAGGATCACGCTGCCGCCCTGATCGAGGATGTATCGGATTGAGGGAAGGGCGGCTCGGATGCGCGTGTCGTCGGCGATCTTGCCCGTCTTGTCAAAGGGGACGTTAAAATCGACGCGCATCAAAACGCGTTTGCCTCGGACGTCGAGGTCTTTAAGAGAGAGTTTTTCCATAAGAGATACTCCGTTATAAAGAGGAAAAGGGGCTGGCAGCCTGTTGAAAGCGGTCTCCTTTCTTTCTCTTGGACAGCTCCGTTTTAAGCGAGTACATGAGGTCTTGATCGAAATCCTGGTGGGAGGCCCATTTGAGATATTCCAGGGGGATCTCTGAAAAGAGCCTTCCCTTATGTTTTCCCAGAGGCATCTTTTTCAAAAGGATCGGTTTTTTTAAGCGATCAAGGATCTCTTTGGCTGTTTTGAAGGGCTTGGAGAGCTGCTTAAAGACCTCGATTGTGATCATCACATCGCTCATTGCGCGGTGGGCGCCTTCGGGCTTGATGTTAAAATGCGTCCGAAGCATTTCCAGGGAGTTGGTGGGGCTTCCGCCGTAGAGCCGTGCGAGACGCAGGGTGTCAATTTGGAGATTTTTGTTGAGATGGTGGGGAATGCCGTGCTGCTTGCAGGCGGCAATCAAAAAAGCGACATCAAAGGGGATCCCGTGGCCGACGATGACATCATTGCCAATAAACGAAATCAGTTGCGGAAGGATCTCTTCGATCTTCGGTTTTCCCCGGACCATCTCTTCAGTGATGTGGTGAATGTCGATGCTCTCTTTTGGAATTGGACAGAGGGGATCGATTAATGATTCAAAGGCGTCAAAAATCTCTTCCAGAGAGAACTTCGCAGCGGCGGCCTCGATGATCCGATCGCTTTGCGGGTCGAGACCCGTGGTTTCAAGATCCAGGCAGATGAAACTTTCCTGTTTTAAAAGGCCCATGTTAAACATGCTAACACATCGGTCTCAAATTGCGAAATGATCTGAAATCTCGATGAGGCGTTCGGTATCGGCAAGATGATAGAGGGAGATTTTGAGAGTGTCGGGAGGGAGGAGATCGAGAATCTTTTCCGGCCATTCGATGAGAGAGATTCCTTCTAAAGTGAAATGTTCATCAAAGCCCAAATGAAGAAAATCCCGTGGGTCTTTCAAACGGTAGAGATCAAAGTGATAGAGCGTTTTTTTTCCGTGATAGATGTTGAGATAGGTGAACGTTGGACTTAAGACCTCTCTTAGAGGAATCCCTGCAGCTCCTTGGGCAATGCCTTTGATGAGAGTCGTCTTTCCGGCGCCAAGGTCGCCAAAGAGAGCGACAACGCTGCCTAAGGGAAGCGTTTTGCCGCATTCCCTTCCCCATCCCAGGGTCTCTTCAGGGCTATAGGTCTTAACTCTCATCCCCTGCAACTTCGCGATCCTCTTCCTGCCACTGGGAGACGAAAGGCGAAAATTCCTCAAATTGGGAGAGCGCTTCGACAAAGGCGGAGAGTTTGCTCTCCTCGAGTTGTTCTTGAATGAACGCAAGAAAGCCTTCCTCGATTTGGAAGCGATTCTGGCTGGGCACTTCGATGAGAGAGAGAGGTTTCACATGGTTGGAAGTGAAGTCGTCCATAACGGCTTTTTTGCTGTTAAAGAGTTTTCCCGTCACGGCGGAAGAGTAGACTGTTTTTGAAATAGGCGCTTTGCGTTTGACAATGTAGTTTTTGATGACTTCGGGATCCTCGGAGACAAAGAACCGTTTTGAGGGAAGTCCTCCGCTTTTCTCTTTGTTTTGGGGACAGGAGGAGACCCAGTCGTAGATGGCGTCTTGAGGATTGGGATGGGTATTATCCCCAAAGACCTTGCCGGTAAAGGGGCAGATGTAAATCTTCTTTGTCTCCTCGTTGACGCTCTCTTTTCCAAATTGGATTTTAATCTCTGTTTCGCGCCATAACTTTCCCCCTTCTTCGAGTTTTTGGATGAGCTCGTCGAGTCCCTGGTAGATTTTTTTTTCTTTGGGAAAGAGAACAGGCTTCAAATGATGTTTTTTCTCGAGAAAGAAGAGATAGGTCGTAATCAGATCGGCCTTGCGGTTTTTTTTCAAATATTTGAAAAGCTCTTCTCTGAGATTGTCAGTGATGACGAATTTGGGCATGGAGACCTCAGCTTTTTTTCCAACAAGCTAGAGTAGCTAAGTTATTCTTAATCCGCAATAGGAATGGATGCCGAGATGAGCGCTTGCCATTAAGGAGGATGAAGTGATAATATGACAAATTGTGTATAATTTGGTTTATTCCTTATAGGGAGAATTCTATATGGTGTTGATTGCGGAAGAGAAGAGAGAGAGAAAAACAAAATACGGACTTGAATTCGAAGAGATTCCTATTACAGGATATGAAAAAGTGATCAAGGTCACGAGTAGAGAAGTTCGTTTAACGGCGATCATTGCCATCCACAACACCGTGTTGGGGCCGGCTCTGGGAGGAACCCGGATTCAGTCCTATCCCACCTTTGAAGCGGCTCTCAACGACGCTCTTCGGCTCTCTCAGGGAATGACCTACAAATCGGCGGTTTCTCGTGTGGGCTGGGGAGGCGGAAAGAGCGTCATTATCGCCGATCCTCTGAAGGAGAAGAGCGATGATCTTCTGATGGCCTTCGGAGAGGCTGTCGCTCAGTTGGAAGGAAAGTACATCTGCGCAGAGGATGTCGGGTGCGGGACAAAGGACGTCTTGGTCATGCAAAGGACAAATCCCTTTATTGTCGGGCTTCCTCATCAAAAGAGCAGCGGAGATCCTTCGCCTTACACTGCCTGGGGGGTTTTGTGCGGCATGCAGGCTGCCTTGAAAAAGCTTTACGGAAGCGGCTCTTTTGCAGGCAGGAGAGTTGCGATCCAGGGCGCGGGAAGCGTTGGAGCCTGTTTGGCGGACTATCTCTTTCGCCGGGGCGCCGAGCTCGTTGTAACGGATCTCGCTCCTCGTAGAGCGGAGAGGCTTGCTCAGCTCTATGGAGCCCATCTTTGTTCCCCTCGAGAGATCTACGGCATCGAGTGCGATATCTTTGCCCCATGCGCTCTGGGAGCGGTGCTCAATCCGCAGACCATTCCTTTGCTGCGCTCAAGGGCCGTCGTGGGAGCTGCAAACAATCAACTCCTAAGAGAAACGGATGCCGAGCATCTTGCCAAAAGAGGGATTCTCTATGCTCCGGACTTTGTCGTTAATGCAGGCGGGCTCATCAATGTCTCTTGCGAATTGCAAGAGGCGGGATACGACCCTGCTTTGTCCCTGGAGCAAACGAGCCACATTGCTGACCAGCTGCTTTTTATTTTTGAAAATGCCGAGCGCAACGGCTACACAACGCAGAGAGCCGCTATGAGGCTGGCAGAGTACAACCTCCGCTTCGGCATCGGACGAAGAAAAGAGGGAAAGATCTATTTTCACCACTCTCATATCGCTCTTGATCTCGCTTAGGTAGCGCATGGAAAATCTCAATCGGCGGTTGCAGGAGCTGGCCACTCAGGCGGTAGGCGCCTGCTTTGGCAAAGAGCTCGCCTCTTTCCCGGAACTCTTGCTCTCAGAGGTAAAGCCCAGCACACAGGATCAATTTGGCCACTACCAGTGCAATAGTGCGCTCAAAATTGGAAAAGAGCTGGGAAAACCGCCGCGCGCGGTGGCAGAGAAGCTCGCTCAAGAGTTAAGCAAGTCTTCTTTTTTTCAAAAGGTAGAGGTGGCCGGAGCCGGATTCGTCAATTTGACCTTAACCCCCTCCTTCCTCGCTGCTGAAGTAAATCGGATGCTAAAAGATGAGAGGCTGGGGGTGGCTAGACCCGACCCCGTTCAGCGGATCATTGTTGAGTTTTCATCGCCCAATGTGGCTAAAGAACTGCACGTCGGCCATTTACGCTCTACCATCATTGGAGATTGCCTGGCGCGCCTCTTTGAATTTTTAGGACACGACGTCTTAAGGCTTAACCATGTGGGGGATTGGGGCACGCAATTCGGCATGCTCATTGCCTACATGCATGCAGAGGCTCCCCAAGTGCTGAGCGGAGAAGAGGAGACGACGCTCTTTCAGCTCATGCAGTGGTATCGCGCCTCCAAGGAACGCTTTGATGCCGATGAGGAGTTTAAAAGAAAAGCCCATCTTAAGGTGGTACAGCTACAGGCTGGAGATCCTGAGACCGTCCAAGCCTGGAAAAAGCTGTGCGAGATTTCACGCAAAGGGTATGGGGAGATCTACGATCTTCTCGAGGTGCGCCTTCTTGAGCGCGGAGAGTCTTACTACAATCCGATGCTGCCTCTTGTCGTCGCAGATCTTGAGCAAAAAGGGTTGATTACGCTCTCTCAAGGGGCAAAGTGCATCTTTTTGGAAGGGTATAAGACTCAGGAAGGCAATCCCTTGCCCCTGATCGTCCAGAAATCAGACGGCGGCTACAACTACGCCACGACAGACATGGCAGCCATTCGCCAAAGAATTGAAGAGGAAAAGGCGGATCGGATCATCCTGGTTATCGATGCGGGACAGAGCCTTCATATCAATATGATCGTAAAGACGGCTGAAAAAGCGGGCTATCTCGATCCTTCCAGAGTGCGTGTGGACCATGTCGGTTTTGGCCTGGTGCTCAACGATCAGGGAAAGAAGTTTAAGACGCGCTCCGGCGAGACGGAAAAGTTGATCGATCTTCTCATGGAGGCGATCTTGCGCGCACGAAAGATTTTAGAGGGGCGCTTGGTTGACGCTCCTCAAGCGGAGATCGAAGAGCTCGCAAAGGTTATCGGGATCGATGCCGTCAAATATGCGGATCTCTCCTGCAACCGCATCAAAGACTATGTCTTTAGCTATGACCGCATGCTAAAATTTGAAGGCAATACCGCGGTTTTTTTGCTCTATTCCTATGTCCGCGTGCAGGGGATCAAGCGAAAAACCCATAAAGAGATTGACAGCGTGCTGAAAAGAGCCGCTATTTCTTTGGCGCATCTTTCAGAGATCGGCCTCGCTCTTCACTTAAGTCGTTTCAGCGAAGTCTTGGAGGTCATGGCCCGCGATCTTTTGCCCCATCGTCTGACCGATTATCTCTATCTGCTCGCAGAGAAGTTCAACGCCTTTTTCCGCGACTGCCGCGTTCAAGGATCGCAAGAGGAAGAGAGCCGTTTGCTTCTCTCTGAACTGACGGAACGCGTCTTAAGGCAAGGACTGAATATTTTGGGACTGCGCACTGTCGACAGGATGTGATGTCCTCTTCCGACTCCTGGCTCAAGATCCGCCGGCAGAACATCACCGATTGGCATGCTCTATGCGCGCTTCTTGAATTAACATCCACTCAGCGAAAAAGAGTCTTAGAAAAGAGCCGCTTTCCCTTGAATCTCCCGTTGCGCCTCGCAAAAAAGATTGCCAAAAAGAGCTTGCGCGATCCGCTCCTTCGCCAGTTTGTCCCCCTTGTTGAGGAAGAGAGGGAGG
This sequence comes from Chlamydiae bacterium RIFCSPLOWO2_12_FULL_49_12, assembly GCA_001796315.1. Taxonomy (GTDB): domain Bacteria; phylum Chlamydiota; class Chlamydiia; order Chlamydiales; family Rhabdochlamydiaceae; genus 2-02-FULL-49-12. The sequence continues at coordinate 26,234 of MGME01000015.1, read as the reverse complement.
CGGAAGGGTTTGTAAGAGATCCTCTTGAGGAGGCCCGCTTTCTTCAAGCGCCCAAACTTCTTTCAAAATACCGATCCAGAATGCTTCTTTTAGCAACGCCTCTTTGCGCCATGCACTGCCGGTACTGCTTTCGCCGCCACTTCCCCTATGAAAAGGGGCGCATCTCCTATCAAAAGGAGCTTGACGCCCTCGCGCGCGATCCCCTGGCGAGAGAGGTCGTCCTAAGCGGCGGCGACCCCCTCTCTCTTTCTAACCGCGCATTGGAGCAGCTTGTTATCCAAATAGAGAAGATCGAACACGTCGAGCGCCTCCGTCTCCACACTCGCCTTCCCATTGGGATTCCCGAAAGAATTGATGACGGCCTTCTCTCCATTTTCGAAAAGAGACGCTTGAAAATGATCCTTGTTCTTCATGCAAACCATCCCAAAGAATTGGATGAGGATCTCTTTGAGGCTCTATTAAAGCTGCGCCGCAAGGGCGTTTTGCTTCTTCACCAGGCCGTTCTTCTCAAAGGAGTCAACGACGATTTTCAAACGTTGAAAGAGCTTTTCGAATCTCTTATCAACGGAGGAGTCATCCCCTACTATCTCCATCAGCTCGATCCCGTTGAAGGAGCCTCTCATTTCTATGTCAGAGAAAAAAGAGGGAAAGCGCTCATCTCCCGGCTCCTTGCCCATCTTCCCGGCTACGCCGTCCCGCGCTATGTCAAAGAGCTCGCGGGGAAGAGTCATAAGAGTCTTATTTGATCGCAGGGATCTTTTCAGACAATGTTTTGAGAGAGAGGCCGGGAGTGGCGCGAGAGACCTGGGCGCCCAAGGCGGAGAGCTTCTCTTTCAGGCGTTCATAGCCTCTGTCGAGGAAGTGGACGTTAGAGAGACGGGTCTTTCCTTCGGCAATAAGGGCAGCGAGAACGTAGGCAAAGCCTGCGCGGAGATCGGGGATGGCGATGTCGGCGCCTTTCAGAGGGGTTGGCCCTTTCACAATGAGGCTGTGGTGGTAGTTTTGTGCGGCGAAACGGCAATTTGTCGGTCCCAAACATTGGGTGAAGAGCTCGAGATCGGCTCCCATCTCTTTTAAAGTGGTGGCATATCCAAAGCGATTTTCATAGACAGTTTCGTGAATGACCGAGTGGCCCTGCGCCTGAGTCAAGAGGACGACGAAGGGCTGTTGCCAATCAGTTAAAAATCCCGGATGGACGTCGGTCTCTAGGAGGCCCCCTCCTCGAAGAGGCCGCTCATAAAAGAATTCGATCCCCTCCCTGTTTGCACGAAAACCGCCTCCCAGTTCGCGCACTTTGTTAAGAAAAGAGATCAGATGCAGATGCTCTGCCCCTTCCACAAAGACGTTTCCCTTGGTTCCGATTGCGGCCATTCCAAAAGAGGCAGCCTCGACCCGGTCGGTCATAACCGTGTGCTGAACTTCGTAAAATTGAGTCGCTTGCCGCACCTTGACGATGCGATTAGCCTCCAAAGAGATGAGGGCACCGAGCTTTTGCAAAAAGAGGATAAGGTCAAGCACCTCGGGCTCCATGGCGGCATTTTCAATTAAGGTCGTTCCCTTGGCGCGCACGGCGGCCAAAAGAGCATTTTCCGTCGCTCCCACTGAAGGATAAGGAAGAGAGATCACGGTCCCCTTCAATCCTTTATGTGCCTGAGCAAAGTAGGCCCCCTCCTTTTTCATCTCTCGATATTCGACAGTGGCGCCGAGTTTTGTTAAAGCGTCTAAGTGGAAGTTGACGGGCCGCTTGCCGATCTTGCAGCCTCCCGCCGTAGGAACCATGATGTCCTCTTCCGTGCGACCAAGCAGAGCTCCGATCATCAGGATGGGGATGCGGTTGGAGCCGGAGAAGCGCTGAGGAACGTAGGAGGTTTTGATCTCTTTTGTGACAATTTCTAAGACTCCTTCCCCGCGATCCCAATGAATTTCGCTTCCGATCTCTTGACAGAGATCGACCGTTGTTTCCACGTCGCCGATGTCAGGAACGTTATGCAGGATGCACCGCTTGTCCGAGAGAAGGGAGGCGACAAGGAGTTTTGTGGCGGCATTCTTTGCTCCTGCTGCTTTTACCCGTCCTTTCAGAGGCGTTCCTCCCGTAATCTCAAGCAGCTCCATGATCGCAACCTCGCTTCCTCTTTATTTATACAGATGGAAGATAAATTGTGCATGTCTTTCCCAAAAATCTTTCCGCTATGGTAAAAATAGAGGGATGAACAAGAAGATCCGCCTCGGCATTCTCTTTGGCGGGAAGTCGGTGGAACATGAAGTCTCTCTTCTCTCTGCACGCAATGTCGTCGAGGCTCTCGATCGGGACCGGTTTGAGGTGGTGCTTATCGGGATTGATAAAGAAGGGGGATGGCATCTTCAGGATAGCGAGCGCTTTTTAGAGCATTGCGAGGATCCCAAAAGGGTGCGCCTCTTTCCCGAAAAAGAGAGGCTGGCCGTGGTGCCCAAAGACAAGAAAAAGCAGCTCGTCGCGCTGTCGGGAAAATCTTGCACAGCACCTCTTGACGTCATCTTTCCCCTTCTTCACGGACCTTATGGAGAGGACGGGACCGTGCAAGGGCTTTTAAAGCTTGCAGGCATTCCCTTTGTCGGAGCGGGGGTCTTAAGTTCAGCCGTCTGCATGGACAAAGATGTGATGAAGAGGCTCTTTTTGCAAGGGGGCCTTCCAACGGCTCGCTTTTTCGCCTTTAAGCGCAGCGCCTTTTCTTCTCTTGACTTTGAAAGACTTGCCAAAGAGATTGGGCTTCCATTCTTTTTGAAGCCGGCAAATACCGGTTCTTCTGTTGGCATCAGCAAAGTCAAGAGACTGAAAGACTTTGCTCCTGCTCTTGAAGAAGCGGCGCAGTACGACGATAAGATTCTTATCGAAGAATTTCTCGATGCCCGAGAGATCGAATGTTCCGTCTTGGGAAATGAGGAGCCGATCGCCTCTTGCCCCGGAGAGGTGATTCCCACCCATGAATTTTATTCCTACGAGGCAAAATATCTTGATGAAAAGGGAGCCCATTATCGCATCCCCGCGGAGCTTGACGAGAAGACAACGAAAGAGGTGCAGAGCCTCGCTGTGAAAGCTTTTCAAGTGTGTGAATGCGAGGGGATGGCGCGAGTGGATTTTTTTTTAAGAAAAAGCGACGGCAAGCTCTTTCTAAACGAAATCAATACGATCCCAGGATTTACCAGCATCAGCATGTATCCCAAACTCTGGCAGGCAAGCGGCCTCTGTTACAAGGAGCTCTTAGAAAGACTCATAGAACTTGCAATCATTAGAAAGCAGAAAGAAAGCAAACTTAAGGTAAACTATGCACAACTCTGAAACTTCAGCGCCGCGCATCCGCGTCGGCATCGGGAAAGACAGCCATCGCTTCTTACCGCCCGACTCTTCAAAACCCTGCACTCTGGGAGGGGTGATTTTTGACGAGGTTCCGGGACTTGCCGCGGATTCCGACGGAGATGTCATCTTTCATGCGATTTGCAATGCCATGACTTCTCTCACTTCAGTTCCCATCTTGGGAGGAATTGCCATTGAGCTTTGCCATAAGGACGGCATCACGGACAGCAGCGTCTATGTCGAAAAGGCTCTGGAGACCCTGGGCAAGCAGCGGATCGAACACGTTGCGCTTGCAATTGAGGGAAAAAAACCTCATTTTCAAAGCCGGATTGATGAGGTGCGTACAAAAGTGGCCGCCACTTTGAAAATCCAGCTGCACCAGGTAGGGATGACGGCAACATCGGGAGACGGCCTCTCCGAGTACGCCTTGGGAAACGGCATCGAGTGTCTCTGCATTCTCACAACGTGCGAGTGTTGATCAATAGATATCCAGGCAGTAGCGTTTATCGCATCGCAGCCGCTTAAGATAAGCTGCGGCCTCTTCCGCCGAGAGGCCTCCCTCTTTTTCGACAATCCGAAGGAGCGCGGCGTGGACGGCCTTGGCCATTTTTTGTGCGTCGCCGCAGATGTAGAGGAAGGCTCCCTCTTGCAGCCAGAGCCACAGCTCTTTTCCATGCTCGCACATGCGATCTTGGACATAGATCTTCTTGTCCTGATCGCGAGAGAAGGCCAGATCCAGCCTTAAGCGGCCCTTTAGGACCTCTCTTTTCCACTCTTCTTCATAATAGAAGTCCGCGCAGCGGCTGCGTTCTCCAAAAAAGAGCCACTGTTTTCCGCAAGGAGAGGCAGTTTGGCGCTCCTGAAGGAAGGCGCGGAAAGGAGCCACTCCCGTGCCCGGGCCAATCAAGATCAGTGGGGCTTGAGGATCGGAAGGAAGATAAAAATGGGGAGCGCGTTGAATATAGAGAGGAATGGAGGACTCCTCTTTGGCTAGATGGCAGAGGAAATGAGTGGCCGTCCCGAAACGTTTCTCTCCTTTTTTCCAATACGCAGGGACGGAGAGAAGGAGGTGAATCTCGTCGCTATAAATTTTTGTAGAAGAGGCAATTGAAAAAAAACGGGGAAGAAGAGGAAGGAAGTGGGGGCTGATCTCTTCAAAAGTGAAAGTTTTTTTTGCCCTCTTTAACAGATCGACGGGCTCCGTTGCGTCAAGAAACGCCGTCAGTTCTTCTTTTCTGTCCTCTTGGCAAAGCGAGCTCAGAGCAGGATCGTCAAGGGCCGGGGCTACGGCTTTGAGGAATTTGAGGGAGAGTCTTCCGAGATGTGCTCTTTTGAGGAAGAAATCGCGCGAGAGCAGCGCTTCTTTCGTCCGGGGATCTAAGACAGGTTCTCTTCCCGATAGATGCAGCGCCTCCAAAAGAGGGTCAACGAAGAGGGGGTCGTTTTCAGGGAGGACGGCTACCGCGTCCCCGGGTCGGAAGTCAAGCTCTGACTCTTTAATAGTCAAAGAGATGTGATAGACTTCCTTGGTTGAACCTTCCCCGGAAAGAAGCTTGCGGTCCTTCAGGCGGGCAAGGAAGGGGGAGGCCCGGGAATAGAGAGTTTTTGTTTCAATTGACATCGACAAATAAGATAATTTTCGTTAAATAATAAATAAAAGAGCTTATTGCACTCTGTGATCAAAAACGCGCAAAATTGAGCGTAGCTTATGAAATTAAAAAATCTAACATTAGTTGTTGTTTTGCTTCTCTTGTCCGGTTGCTACCAAAATGGCTACCATCCCACCTATATCATCTCTGAAGAAGAGAGAGTTCTTCAGGATCATATCAGGTAGGAGTATATACACAAGTTGTACGCTTTATCACGCTCCCAGCGCTGAGCACTCCCTTTTTTTCCACGCTTTTGAAAGCTCATCTAGCTTCTTGTTGGAGATGCCGCCTAAGAATTCGATTGCCTGAAGCAAGCGCGCACGCACGCGGTCTCTTCCCAAAATTTCTACGGAGGTAAAAAGCGGCAGTCCCTGACTTTTCCCGGTCAGAGCGCCGTAGAGCAGGGGAATGGCCACCTTTTTTAGATGCACCCCAAAGACTTCGCTGATGGCATGAGCAGCCTTTTCAATTCCGTCCTTTCCCCACTCCGCATTCTCATCCATGCACCAGATGACGGCCTGAAGCAGATAGGAGGCTTGTTGCCGCGTGATTTTCGAGGGAGTGAGGAGTTCCTCGGAGTAACAGAGGTGGTTGATGAAGAAAAATTGGGAGAGTTCCATAAACTCGCCAAAGGTTTTGATGCGCGTGTGGCAGAGCGGCATGAGCTTCTTCATAAAGGCGTCGTGAAATCCCCACTCCTTGATCCTGTCCCAGAGCTGGCTTTCAGGAATGTGGTTAATGAGGTAGTGCTGGTTCAGCCAGTCGAGTTTTTGGAAATCAAAGTACGCTCCAGAAATGCCTATGCGTTTAGGGTCAAACTCCTTGATCATCTCGTCTAGGGAATAGATCTCCTTCTCTTCGTGCATGCGGTATCCCATTAGAGAGAGGAAGTTGAGAAAGGCCTCAGGAAGATAGCCGCTGTCTCTGTAAAAGAAGATCGAGGTGGGATTTTTTCGTTTTGAGAGCTTCTTGCCGTCTTTTCCTAAAAGCAGGGGCATGTGCAAAAAGAGGGGCGGGGTCCATCCGAAGCTTTCATACAGAAGCAGGTGCTTGGGAGTGGATGTCATCCACTCATCACCACGAATGACATGGGTGATTTTCATGAGATAGTCATCGACGACATTTGCAAAGTGGTAAGTGGGAAAACCGTCGGATTTGATTAAGATCTGATCATCGACATCGGCCCAGGGTGTAGCAGTCCTGCCCTTGATCCCGTCTTCATAGACGCACTCTCCGCATAAAGGAACCTTGAGGCGGATGACCGATAAGAGCCCGGCCGTGCGCCGCTCTGACACTTCTTCAGAACTTAAGTTGCGGCATCTACGGCTGTAACCCGACCTGCCGCCGCCCAATTTTGCGCTGAGCGTGCGCATTTCGGCGAGCTCATCGGGGGTGCAAAAGCACTCATAGCAGTTACCCGAGGCCAAAAGCTTTTCGGCATACTGCCGATAGATCTTTGAGCGCTCGGATTGGCGGTAGGGAGCATAGGGGCCCCCGACGTCGGGACCTTCGTCCCAGCAGATTCCGGCCCATTTCAGGGCTTTGTAGATGTTTTCTTCGTATTCGGGGCGCGATCTGGCGCGGTCGGTGTCTTCGATGCGCAGGATGAATTGTCCCCCGAAATGGCGGGCAAAAATCATGTTGAAAAGGGCCATATAGGCCGTTCCTACGTGAGGATCGCCTGTTGGCGAGGGAGCGATGCGAACGCGGACATTTGTCATAAAATCCGGCTTGATTATCGGCTATTCAGAGCTGGATTGCAAGAGGCATTTTTGATGCATTTGTGAGCTAAGCCGCGGCCTTCGCGTCAGATGGCCTGGGAGAAGGAGGATTTGACATCCGGGACTCTTCCGAGGTAAGAAGAATCAGGTCTTTCATGATATTCGTCGTCTCATTGAGCTGAAGATCGCCCTGGCCGAAAATTTCGATGGATTGGGACATAAACTCTTTTTTCTCAAGCTCTCTCAAAAAATTCTGATAATTTTGATTAAAATCGATCCGTTTTGCTGAGTTTTTTTGCAGTGTCTCCAGATAAGGTTTATAGGTGGTCAAAACAGTTTGGAGGTCAAATTTGTAGAGGCGGTTGATTTGTGCGCGGTGAATAGGGGGGATGTCTGAGAGGTCGTCTTCAAAGCTGGCAGGAATCTCGTCGTTTGGAAGAGGAAATTTAGCGAACCGCTCGCCAATTTCCATTTGAGAGAGGATCCCGGGAACGACGATATCTGGTTTTACGCCGACGAGTTGAGGGCTCTTTCCGGAGACCGTGTAGTAGCGCCCTCGGGTCACTTTGTACTCTCCCTTGGGATTGACCTTTCCAAAATTGGAGGCCTCTAAGGTAAATGTCTGAAAAGTTCCCTTGCCGTACGTCTCTGCATCTCCGATGACCAACGCTCTCCCGTAGTCCTGGAGCGTTTGAGCCACAATTTCTGCAGCGGAGGCGCTCGCTCTGTTGGCCAGGATAATCAAAGGACCCTCCCAGACGGCATGGGACTCGATATTGCGCAGGCGCTGGATCTCTTTTGTGTTGTCCTTAACAGAGACTACGACGCCTTTCTTGATAAAGAGGCCGGTTACAGCCACTGCCTGGGGAAGCAGTCCTCCTCCATTGTTGCGCAGATCCAAAACGATTCCTTTTAAAGAGTGCTCCCGTTTCAATTGCTCAATGGCGTGCTGAAGATCCGAGGCGGATGAGCTCTTTGAATCCTGGTAGAAAGAGAAGAGGTGGAGATAGCCGATCGCGCCGTCTCCAAAGGGCTCATAGCTTGTTTCATAGCGCGTCTCCTTTAAAACGACCTCTCCTCGAACAATCTCGATGGTTATCTTTTCTTCGGAGTTTTGGCTATCCGGGCTTTTTGCGCGGATGACCGTGAGCTCCACACGGGTTCCTTGAGGCCCGCGAATCAGCTCGACGGCATCGATTAAGTCCATTCCTACAATGGTCTCTCCATTGACTGCAATGATGCGATCGCCCACTTTCAGCTTTTTGCCCAGGCTGGCGGGTCCGTCGTCTAAGAGACGAAGGACAGTAATTCCGTTAAGATCGTCTCGCAGCTGGGCTCCGATTCCGTAGAGCCTCTGCTGGACCTGAATCATAAATTGGCTCGCTTCAGACGGAGTAAAATATGCCGTCTGGGAATCCAGAGCGGAGCTGATCGACTTAAGCGCATAAGAGAGAACGACTTGCCGTCTCTCTGTTGGGGAGTGTGTAATGAGTTCTTCTTCCCGTGCATAGCGTCTTTTTCCCAGGCGCTGTAAAAACTGCTGTTTTGTCTCCTGCTCGAGCTTTTCTGCCGTTTCGATTTGGAGGGAACGGATGCGTATCAGGCGATTGAAGAGCTCATCTTCCGAAAGAACCCAATCGATCTCTTTAAATTCCGCCGGCTGCACATTTTTGGGTAGGTTGTTAGAGTCGATTTTCCCCTCGAGAGCATTGCGCCTGGCGATTGCGCAAATCATCACCTCATGGATCTCTTCAAAAGTCGTAAATGCTTCGTTCTTAAAGTCTTTGATAGTTTTTACGATCAGCTCCTCAGAAGGTTCCAGCCATATCTTGATATCGTCTTTGATAAAGTAGGTCTTTCCGGGGTCCAGTTCCTCGATGTAGTTGCCAAGCGCCCGCCGAATGAGTTCCGGTTTGAGCTTGTGATGGGTGGCATGAGCCTTTAAGATCTCTTCAACCTTGATGCGGGCGTCATGAGCGGTTAATTGAGGAGCCCGCGCCTCTCCATAGGAGAGAAGGAGGACGAAAAAAAGACAACTCGCGAGCTTGAGAACCTTCATCTTTACACGTGAATAGACGCAAATCCGACTATGAATTAAGAGTAGAACAAAGGGAGAGTTTTAAGCCAGCCGGAAGTTCATTCCTCCCCCGTTGGGAAACCCGGCCCTTAAAGGCCGGGTATTTTCAAAAGACGGGTTGGGCCGAGTACGACACTCAGCCCCAAACCGCAAAAATTCTCGGGCCTTAGGGCCCGAGTTCATGTGTATCTACCGCATCTTATTAGACCGGCTTCGTCCTCCATGTTCTCTCCTAATTTTTTAAATCACGGCTCCTATGCTATCCCGGCAGAGGAGCAGGTTTTTTTTCTAAGCCGCTGGAAGTTAATTGCTTAGCAGTTTCTTGCCGCTGGAAATGTTCCTTTTTTGAAAGGAGTTATTGTTCAAAAATAGAAAAATGCCGAATAAATGGTTGAACTAATCATCACATAATGAGATAATTAATGATCAAAGAAGATATAAATATTCTCCCTAACGCTTCTCGACGTTTCGAGGCGCCGGAGAAAAAAAAGCTTTAAAAAAAAAGTTTAAAACATATAACATAATTTTTTGAATTAATAGGAGGAAAATAAAAACCATGGAATTCGAAAGAGAAAGCACTCCACAGTATATGGGGAGTCAACCGTCCGCGGTTGAGAAAAAGATTGTTTCCATTACGGAAGCAGCGCGTATTAACAACGTAACCCGCCAAGCGATTTACGTTGCCATCAAACAGGGCAAGCTAAAGGCAAAAAAGGGCGCGACACGTTGGATGATTGATCTTGACGACCTTTCCGAATATCGCCGGCAAAAGTATTCAAGAACCAAGTCGATGTTTAATGGAGAACTCCTTTTTGATAATGAAAAGGGATTTTATTCCATCAATCAAGCGGCCAGGATGCTAGGCGTGCCGGCGCAAAAGATTTATTATGCGACGCGCGTGGGCCACATGAAAGCGGTGCGCAAAGGTGCTGCGTGGGTGATTCACATTACTGACATCAGGCAGTATAAAGAAAATTATCTTGGAAGAGAAGAGAGCAGTCCTCAGGTTATTTAAAACAGTTCCTGCAGGAGATGTGCGCATTCCATATGCTCTCTAAAGATGATTTTTTTCTGGAAATTTGAACGCCTTGATTTGCAGCTGGATGCTGGATTTATTCAAAAAGACGTTGATGTGAGGCGTAAAGGCAATGTGCAGAGTTAGGCCTTTTTTGCAGAGTTGGGAGCGCTTGTCGGACATGCCAAACGCGATCCCTTCTAGAATCCGTTCGTTTTGTTCCAAATAGAGTTTTAAATGCGTCTTTCCAACGATCTTGGGCGGCCACGCCTGCTGGGCGTCGCAATAAAAAACGGGCGGGGGATTTTCGTTTCCAAAAGGCTCCAGAAGCTGCAGCGACTCCATGAAATCAAAGGTGAGGTCTTTGAAATCGATTTGCGCATCAAGATTTAATTTAAAGGAAATATCCTCTTGGGTGAGCTTTTTGGCGGCAGCTGAGAGGAAATTTTCCATGAACAACTCGATATTTTCCTCCTTGATGGTCAAACCGGCGGCATAATCGTGTCCGCCGTAATTGAGGAGGAGATCCGCGTTGTCATTTAAGACAGAAAGCAGAGGAAATTCGGGAATGGTGCGTAAAGAGCCCTTTCCGATCCCCTCGTCGATGGCGATAATGACGGTGGGACGATTGTATTGCCGGGCAATGCGCGCAGTGATGATGGGAATGATGCCGGGATGCCATTTTTTAGACTGGAGGGCAATTCCCTTGTTTCTCAAGACCTCAGGGTGCTTGCACAGGTAGACGTCAATGTCTTCAGAGTCTTTTCTTTCGATCTTTTGCCTCTCGACATTGTTGAATTCAAGCTCTCCGGCAAGCTTTTCAGCGCCTTGTTCGTCTAAAATTAAAAGGAGCTCAACTCCTTTGTTGGGATCGGCAATGCGGCCTAGGCTGTTTAGCCTGGGAGCGACCTTGGCGGCGATATCTAACGGAGAGATGGTGCTTGTATTCACCTCGCACACTTCAAAGAGTTTGGTCAGGCCGATCCTTCTGGTCTTGCGCAGCTGGCGGAGGCCGTAGCGAACGAGGATGCGATTTTCTCCCAGAAGAGAGCCCATATCCGAAATGGTTCCCAAGGCAACGAGATCAAGGAACTTCTTTAAGTCGATTTTGCGGGTGCTCATGTCGCCTTGCGAGATGAGGTGGTTTGTGATGGCATGCGCAAGCTTGAAGGCCACTCCAACCCCAGTCAGTTCCCGATTGGGGTAGCTGCTCTCTTTAAGCTTGGGGTTCAAAATGGCGCATGCCGGCGGAAGGTGCATGGTGGGTTCATGATGATCCGTGACGATCACGTCGACCCCTCTGCCGCGAGCTTCAGCAATTTCTTTAACAGACGAGATGCCGCAGTCGACGGTGATCATAAGTGTGCAGCCATGACTCATGCCAAAAAAGAGTCCGTCCAGCATGGGGTTTTGCTTGAGCAGGTTAGGAGAAGGAATGTAGCAGAAGACGGGCAGGTCCAGAGAGCGAAAGAATTCGGTAAGAAGAGCGGACCCGGTCATCCCGTCGACGTCATTATCTCCATAAATGAGGATCTTCTCTTTATTTCGAAAAGCGTCATAGAGCCTGTCGACAGAGAGATCCATATTAGGAAGTAAAAAGGGATCAAAAAGATCGGGTAACTTGGAATAAAGGTAATGATTAATCTCTTCTAGGGAGACAAACCCTCTGGAGGCGAGAACTTGCGCCGTGACAGGATGGATTTTAAACTCTTGGATAATCGTCTCCACCCACTGTGGATCCATCTTTGGGTAGATCCAGATCGTCTCTTGCTGGGAGGACTTTTCCATGGCTATCCCGGGAGATTGTCAAGAAAAAACTTTAATTAATACTCCTCTCTATCTCACTTCATCTCTTGTTGCAGGGTTAACGTTCTATCATCAGAGAGAATAATCATGATTAGGCATGAATTTTCTTTTTTAAGGCAAGCTAAAAGAGGCGTGCGGTCGAGAATCCAAACCGCTTCAATCGTCACTTAGCCGCTAGAGGAAGAGCTCTTCGCAAGAGAAGAGTTCTTTTCGGAACGTCTCTTGTTGAGGTAGAGCATCAAGGGCGATGCGATATAGAGCGAAGAGAGCGTGCCGAAGACAATTCCGATTGTCATGACGAGTGCAAATCCGAAAAGGGTGCTTCCACCTAAAAACACCAGAGGGAGGATTGCGAGAAGGGTAGTCAGCGACGTCATAAGAGTGCGGCTCAAGGTCTCATTAAGGGAGTGATTGACAATAGCGACAAGAGACTCTTTACGATGGAGTTTAAGATTTTCTCGGATGCGGTCGAAGACAATGATGGTATCGTTAAGCGAGTAGCCGACGATGGTCAGCAAGGCGGCGACAAGGGTCAGGTCGATCTGGATGGGTACGCGGAAGTAGTGCAGAAGGCCGATGGCGCCCAAGCTGATCAAGACGTCATGGGCCAGACAGACGGTAGCGCTAAAAGCATACGTAAACTCAAAACGGAAGGTGATGTAGAGGAGGATGCAGAAAAGAGCAATCGCGAGTCCGAGAAAAGCCTGATGGCGCATCTTTTGCGAAATTTGACCGCTGACATCGGTCCAATTCTTTTCCAGCCTTTCCAAAGAGGCTGGAAGGATCTTGAGGCCGGCGGCGTTTAGTCTGTCGACAATCCAGGAGATGCGAGGGTTTTTCTCATAGAGGTAGCCGATCTCTTCGCTTTCTGTCTCGGGGGGGAGGCCGTAAAAAGGACTGCCCTCTTTATCTAAACTGCGGCTTAGGAACAGGCGGATGTGATTGGAGGGCGTGAGCTCCCGTATTTGAAAATCGCGGGGAGAGAGTCCCTCTCTCATGAGGGCCGCTTCAACAAGGGGGCGGTAGTTTTGATCCAATCGGGGCTCCAGCTCAAAATTGAGGGCGTATCCTCCTGTAAAGTCCATGCCCAGAAGGGTCTCTCTTTTGGCAAACGAGGCAATCGAGCCTGCCAAGATGATCACAAGAGAGATCAGCGGGACGATCTTTGCATATTTAATGAAGTCGATCCGCGTCGTCTTGATCCACTGAGCCATCGACAGGCGCTGATGTTTAGGATTTTTAACCCATCCGGCAAAGAAAAAACGCGTCATAAAAAGGGCAGAAAACATGGAAGAGATAATCCCGATGATAAGTGTTATGGCAAAGGCGCGGATGGGGCCGGAGTCAAATTGAAGAAGGACGATCGCAGCAATGATAGTAGTGAGGTTTGAGTCAAAGATGGCAGAAAACGCCTTCCTGTAACCGGTCATGACGGATGAAGCCAGTCTTTGAGTGAGCGCAAACTCCTCGCGGATCCTCTCAAAGACAAGCACGTTGGCATCCACCGCCATCCCCATGGTGAGGATGATTCCCGCAATGCTGGGCAGCGTGAGCGTCGCTTCCAGATTTTGCAAAGTTGCCCACATGATCAAAAGATTAAAAATAACAGCTGCCGAAGCGATCAGGCCGCCAAAGCGGTAGTAGAGGAGCATCGAGAGGATGACGAGAAGAAGGCCCAGTCCGGTTGCGAAAATGCCTTTGTAACGCTCTTTAACGCCAAGATCGGGGCTGACATTTTTTTCCGAAAGAATTTTGGGCGTGAAAGTAAGGGATCCCGCTTTTAGATCCGCTTCCATGGCATTTATCTCGCGTTGCGTAAAGCTTCCCGTAATCGTGGCGTTGTCGCGAATCGGAGCATCAAGCGTCGGCGCGCTGATGATCGAGCTATTTAAAATCACGGCCATGCGCCAGCCCTGGCCTCGAGAATAGATCTCATTCGGAGTGCCGGCGATCTTCTCCTTGGAGAATTGAGAAGACCAGGCAAAAAGATCGGCGCGCGGGGTTGTCTTTTCTCCTTCCGCTGTGGTGCGGGAGCTGCGCACGCTGAATGAGAGGTAATTGCCTTTGGTGGGATCGTAGGCGGCGTGGATATTTTCGAGGTCGGAGCCCTCGAGAGCATAGTTGCGAAAGACGATTAAAAGGGGATGCGTCTGCCCGTGCCAGTCGGCCAGCTCTTCTCCCCTCAGGATGGCGATCTTGGAAAGGGAGTCGTTAAAGGCGCTGCTGACATCGGAATCCTGGGGAAGGGCAAGGCGTAAACCGTTGTCGTAGAGAACTTTTGCAGCGGCAGTGCGCGGCTCGACGATGTCGGGGTCGAGCGAATCTCCGTAAAGATGCTTCCAGGCAATGGCGTTAATTTCTTCAATCTCTTTTTTTCCTGTGACGTCCGCTTCGTTCCACACTTCTTGCAGAAAACGATCGACGCTCATCGAGAGACCGGAGTTTAATGTGGAAAATTTTTCGTTGACCAGATGGAAGAACATGGAAGAGGCTTTGACAAGCTCTTGAGCAGACCAGCTTTGAGAGCCTGGAAAGTCAAGCGTGATAAAATTCCCTTCACGCCGGATCCCCACCTCCGAGACGCCCATCTTGTTGACGCGGTTGAAGAGCTCGTTGATCCCTTGGTTGATATCGGCTTCCTGGGTGACAGGACGGCCGCGGGTGTCTCTGAGTTCGAGCTGCACTGTCTTGCCGCCCGACAGATCAAGGCCCCAGTGAAGAATTTTTCGGTCATCTCCGCGGAAATATTTACTCAAACTCAGCTTAAAATTACTAAAGAGAGGGCTTTGAGTGGGCTTGGGAACGTCAGTGGGTCTTAATCCTCGAAGGCCCAGTTTTGCGACATTGTAGTTATCTCTCCACTTCAAAAGATCTTCATGGATGGCATTGTCGATCTTGTTTTGGGCAAGGATGCGTTGTTCGAGGCTGCTGCATTCCAGCGTGGCGTAGCGGCCTGTTCCATACACTGTAAAGTTTTCTCTAGAGGCTTTTAAAACGGTTTGATAGTAATCTCTTGCTTCAAAAATAAAATCCCCCGCGACTTGATGGTCAAAAGTAAGCAGTGTAGCGGGACGGCCATAAAATCCTCTTTTTTGCAGAAGCGCGCGGAGCTCCTGGAAGTCGCTTAAGAATTGCTTTGCCGACTCGGAGTGAGGCGAAGCTTCGAATTTCTCCAGGATTCTCTGTATCCCTTTTGCAATGACATAGATCGAATTCATGCGGAAGCCCTTGGGAGGAGATTCCGCCGAGTCTGCAGGAGAGAAGACAATCAATCCCACTTTCTTTTGGGCGGGAGGGAGCGAGAGATAGGTGTCGTAATCCCAGATGGGAAAGTTTTCCTTGATCAGATCGGGATGCCTGGGGCTCCAGTGTGTAGAAAGGCCCTCTTTCACCTGGGAGACGAGAGCTTTTCCTATCCGCTTCAAGGGAAGGAGCAAAAAGCTGTTGCTGTTTTGCAAGGAACTTAAGCCAATTTCAAATCTCTCCTGAGAGGGAACGATCTTTTCCTGGCTTTTTCGAGCGAGGGCGGCGATCTCATCGATGAGAAACTGATTTGCACGGGAGAAGTGAGAGAGACTCTTTTGCTGTTCGAGCTCAGTAAGATAAGCGGTGAGATCGGAATAGGGCGTAAGAAAGATCTTTTCATTCTGCCAATCGATGGACAGGCTTTCAATAAAGGGATTGCGGCCCTCTAAAGAGAGAATTTGCATGCCTGTTTTAGGGTTGATTGAAGCATCGCTTTGTTGTAACAGCGTTTGAAGAGAGGGATAAGTAAGAGGCTCCTGCCCTGCCGCAAAGAGGCTTTGCCGGCGGCTCAGCACCTCTGACGCCGCCGTCAAATTTTTAAGCTTGCTGGAAAGAAGCTCCAGGCGTTGTTTGCTGAGGGTATCTAAAAAAGCGCCGCCTGCTCTTTTTTCCGCCTCTTTTTGAGACAGGGCGTTTTTTTCTGCGGTATACATCTTTTTTAGCTCTTCCAATGAGCGTGAAAACCCGGAGATCAGGGAGGAGCGATCGTCTGATTCCACCTGACTAAAGCTTGCAAAATAGCGCTTGGCGATAGCCGTCTCTTCTCCAAAGGTGCGGACAAAAGCGACCACATTTTGCGCTACCTGATTAATGATCTCTTGCGCTTCGGGATCTTTCAGATTGCCTGGAGCAGCCAGCGTATATTCCGCATTTTCGCTCGTTCCTCCCACAGCCAGAGCAATTTCGATGGCGCGGTCTTGAACAATTGCTTTGTAGAGAGGAGTCGCCTCTCCTTGAAGGTCCCACTTTTGAGAAAATTGAAAATAAGAACTGAGCTGATCGAGGTTGAAGTGGATAGGAATGCGCCTTTGAACGACGACCTGTTTGCTCCCCACTTCCTGAGAAGAGCTTTGTAATGCGAGTTGAGAAGGGGCGAAGGCGATCATCTCTCCGGATCGAGGAAGGTAGCGGCGGAGCGTCTCCGCCTCTTCATTGCTTTTGAATTGCAGGGTGATGACTTCCGGACTCTCAAGATTAAAGGTCAAAGATGAGGGTTTGATTTTCAGGAGGCGGAAGAAGGAGCGAAGCCAATCGATGGCGTCCCCTTCCAGGGAGTTGACGCGCTTTGCAATGCTTAACGCCACCCTGTTGCCTTCCCTTTCTCCAATGGGCTCGTGGAGCGGCTTGGAGTAGTAGAAAATAGTCGGGAGAATATTATAAATTGTAAGAAGGACAACAACTACAATCAGATATAGTTGCCACCGTTTTCGTGTCTCCATCGGACCTTCTTTCGTTCAAAGCTAAAAATTAGAGTACATCATAGAGGAAAATGCGAGATTTCGTCCAGAGGGAGTTTAAGGAAGTCCCCGCTCCTAGTGTTTGATGGGCCCGGTTTGGATGATACGGTCCGACACAACTTGCAGACTCTTTATAATGCGACTCATGTTCCGAACCAAAAAAGTTCTGCTGGCGAAAAAAATTGATCCTCATCTAAAATGCGACCTTATACCGAACGCACTTGAAAAATTTGTATTTCGGCTGCGCCAAAGCCTTGGGGTTCGACGATCGCACATCGGCCCAAATCCCATTTTTCAAGTGCGTTCGGTATACTTTAAGGAGGCGTGTATGATCCATGCGGAGGTGATGAAGGTGGCGGGAGAGAACTTTAAAGACGAGATCAACAAGGGAGTCGTGCTGGTTGATTTTTTTGCCGATTGGTGCGGCCCATGCAGAATGCTAGCCCCTGTCTTAGAAAAGGTGGCAAAAGAGGTCGCCGGGCAGGCAACTCTTGTGAAATTGGATATCGATCAGTGTCAAGAGATTGCCTCCGAATATCATATTACCTCCGTTCCTACCCTCATTCTTTTCAAAGCAGGCAAAGAGGTCGGACGCGTTGTCGGCCTGCGGGACGCCGCGCAACTCAAAGAGTTCATCCTTTCTGCAAAATAAAGTTCTGCTGTCTTAAGGCTTCGTAGAGTACGATGGCCACGGAGTTGGAAAGGTTCAAGCACCGCGCTCCTGCTTTCATGGGAATAGTGAAAAAAAGCGAGTTCCACTTCTCGAAAAAGGGTTGAGGCAGCCCTTTTGTTTCAGAGCCGAAGATGCAAAGATCGCTTGGTGTAAAGGAAATCGAAGTATAGTGCGCTTTGGCGTGGCTTGAGAAAAAGAAGAAACGGCTCCCCTTTTCTGCAAGATGAGCTTCCAAATCATCGATGACCGCCATCTCTACTTCTTTCCAGTAGTCCAGTCCTGCGCGCTTGAGCCAGCGATCGGAGAGGGAGAAGCCTAAAGGGCGGACTAAAGTGAGGCGCGTCCCTGTCACAGCGCAGGTGCGGACGACATTTCCCGTGTTTTGGGGAATTTCCGGCTCGAAGAGGATGATTTCCATTTCACTCAATTTTGCAACTTTTTGGACCCGCCTGCCTCGTCTATTTGCTTTCGGACGTTCGACCTACGGTCGAACTGGGAGATTCTTTAAACCAGGAAGGGGTTTTTAACCCCTTCCTACCCGAATTAAATAACTCCCCCGAGAGCAAATATCTCGAGGCCTTCGGGCCCAAAAAGTTGCAAAGTTCGAGTTTCACAGTTTGTCTCTTTCAAGAAGAAGAGAAAAACAGGCTGCGAAAGCTGTTTCTCTACTCTTTAGCGTAATGCGGCGTCCTCTTGTTCCAATGAAGAGAGTTCTTTTTGCGGTAAAGCCTCTTCAACAAGAGTTGATTGCGTGGCCATCCGGGGAGGTGAAGGCGGAAAGATCTCTTGAGCTTTGACGATCTCCACCTCAAAGATGAGAAGCGAGTTGGGAGAGAGCATGCCCGCCGTGCCGTATCCCAGATCGGGATGGATGTATAGAGTGCGTTTCTCTCCCTCTTTCATGCCAATGAGCCCTTTCTTTAGACCGGGGATGAGTTCGTCAAGAGAGAGCACTTCGCTCTCTTTAGAGGCGCCAAAAACCTTTCCTTCCAGAAGTTTTCCCGAATAGATCACACGAGGCGATCCGTGCTCCTGGACCGCGTCGCCGGCCCCCTCTTTTTCTACCTTGTATTGAAGCTTCCCCTCTTCTATAGAGGTAACGCCCGTTTCTTGACCGCGTTTCGTAAGAAAGGCTTCAGCCTCTTTCAGGTTGCTTTGAGCCTTTTCTTTAAAGGCCTTCTCTTGAGCAGAAGAGAGCGCTTCAAGACACTCTTTTTCGCTTAAAGGGGAGTCTTTTCCGGACGATGAGTCTTTAAGGCCTTTGACCACTTGGGCAATATCGATCTTGATCCCCATATCAAGTAGATTTTTTGCAATTAGATGTCCCAGTGCTTCTGAAATTTTTGTCACATCCGGGGAGTTCTTCATCTCAGAAGGCTCCTTGGTTTTTTCTTCAGCTCCCTGAATTCCCAAGATGAAACAAAGTGACACTCCGCAAGAATAAAACCAATACTTCATAAAGCTCCTCCAAATAGTGCAATTACTCTATTAGAGAAGGCCTTTTTTCACAAGTTTTCTTGGATTTCGGCGATGAGCGCACACCACTTTTCTAAAGAGTTGTGCAAAGGGCTTTTTTTTGCCTCAACATGCAGAGAATAGAGAATGTCCATGAATGGAATGGGAAGCCAGTCGGTCCCCGCTCTTTTATGCAGATAAAAACCCAGGGAGTGATCCTCCCATGGGGGGTAGAGATCAATCTCTTCTAGTAAAAGTTTGAATTTCAGGACGGCAGGGTCTTTTTCCTCCAGGGAGGACTCAAGCTGGTTGCAATCAACGAGCAGGGTCTGCCATAATACGGATAAAATTTGAGTGTAAGAAGGGTCGTGACTTCTGTCTTGATGGATTAATTGTTGAAATAAGTCGTGGAGGGCGACTAAATCCTTTATCAATTCTTTTCGCTTAACAGTTTCTGCGCTCTTTTTTTGAAATAATGAAAAGAGTTTGTTAAAGAGAGAGGCAATGAATGCAAAATAGGGAGGTTCTTTCTTCGGAGAAGGTTCCTTTTGGTCCTGTTTTTCTTGTTTGTAGCTCTCGCTGCGCTGTACGCGGCTCACTTCATCTGTCGGAGGAATGCGTTCAATCGGTTTATAGGGATCACTCATAATGCAATGGATGAGATATTCACTTGTTTTTAATCTTACCATAATGAGGAATTAGCGTGAGTCTATTTAGCCTTTTTGCTCCGGCCCCGCACATTCCGGAGATTCAGGATCCGGAGCTTGTCAAAGAGCGATACAAATATTGGCGCAAGCGCATCTTTTATGGGATGTACACGGGCTACATCTTCTATTATTTTACCCGCAAGAGCTTTACCTTTGCCATGCCGGCTCTCATGCGCGACCTGGGATTCGACAAGAGCGATCTGGGGTTTTTGGTCAGCGTTCTTTCCATTACCTACGGGTTGAGCAAGTTCCTCAGCGGGATTTTAGCCGACCGTTCCAATCCCCGCTATTTCATGGCCTTTGGCCTGATCTTGACGGGAGTCTTCAATATTGTCTTCGGGCTCTCCTCGCTTATCAGCCTCTTTGCTCTGTTCTGGGGATTGAATGGATGGTTCCAGGGATGGGGATGGCCTCCTTGCGCCCGTTTGCTGACCCACTGGTATTCTCAAAAAGAGAGAGGAACCTGGTGGGGATTTTGGAGCACTTCTCATAGCGTGGGCGGAGCCCTCATTCCTATTTTGGCAGCGTTTTGCGCCCAATACTATGGATGGCGCTATGCGATGTATATTCCGGGGCTTCTCAGTATTTTAGTGGGCTTTTTCATTATCAATCGTCTGCGCGACACACCCCAATCTCTCGGTCTTCCCTCTATTGAGAAGCATCGAAATGACTACCCGAGCAATGACCACGATGATGATAGAGAGCTTTCCGTCAGGGAACTGCTCGTCGAGTACGTGTTGCGCAATCGCTACATCTGGATTCTGGGGATTGCCTATTTTTTTGTTTATGTCATCCGGACCGCCATTAATGATTGGAGCATCCTCTTTCTCATTGAGGAAAAAAACTATTCCATGATCGCCGCAGGAGCAAGCGTCTCCTGGTTTGAGGTCGGCGGTTTTTTTGGAAGCCTTGCCTCCGGATGGGCGTCGGATAAAATTTTTAAAGGAAAACGCGGGCCCATCAATACGCTCTTTAGTCTCTTTTGCATCTTTTCCGTTGCGGCTCTCTGGTATGCCCCTCAGGGAATGATGCTTCTCGATTCGGCGCTGCTCTTTTTCATTGGTTTTTTTATCTTCGGACCTCAGATGCTGATTGGGATTGCAGCAGCCGAGCTCTCTCACAAAAAGGCTGCCGGTACTGCGACAGGGTTCATCGGGTGGATCTCCTACCTGGGCGCCGCCGCTGCCGGCTTTCCCTTGGGGAAGATCACGCAAATATGGGGATGGTCGAGCTTTTTTGTCGTCATCGGGGTATGCGGCGTCTTAAGCACGCTTCTTCTCGCTCCCCTATGGAGGGCAAAGACCCATCCGCGCTTCTGTTCGAAAGAAAGAGAAAAGGAGCCTCCCCTTCTTCAGGAAGCGACCGTCTCCGAAGAGCCCTCGGCCGACCTCTAATTCTCCTTTTTCAGAACCTCTTCGGAAGATTCAAAGTCCGCTTCGCGCCGATGTTGTTATTCTTTATTTTGAACTATCCGTCTTATACATAAACAATTTTTGAGGCTGCAAAGTCGAGTTTATACCGCCTGCCTTTAACCGGAACGCGGATTTATTTAAAATTAGAGAATAAACATTTTACTTATTATTAATAATATTTACGCAATGTACATTTAATTTAAATAAAGATAAAATATTAGTGGTGAATTGCGGTTGTAGACCGGGAGAGAAAAATGGGCTTATTTGACTTTTTGAGGCCTGCCAAAGCGGCGGTGGAGATTCAGGATCACAATGTCGTGAAGAAGCGCTATAAATACTGGCGTCTTCGCATCTTTTCCGGGATGTTTCTGGGCTACATTTTCTACTATTTTTCCCGAAAAAGCCTCACTTTCGCCATGCCTGCTCTCATGCAGAATTTGGGTTTTGATAAGGCGGACCTCGGATTTTTAGCCAGCGTCTTTTCGATTACCTACGGCATTTCCAAATTTGTCAGCGGCATCTTCGGCGACCGCTCCAATCCCCGCTATTTTATGGGAGTGGGTCTTATTTTGACGGGTCTTTGCAACATCTTTTTCGGCCTCTCCTCTTCCATCCTCTTTTTTGCCCTCTTTTGGAGCTTGAACGGCTGGTTCCAGGGATGGGGATGGCCTCCCTGCGCAAAGCTTCTTTTGCACTGGTATTCCCAAAACGAACGGGGGACCTGGTGGGGGGTCTGGAATACGTCGCATAGCGTGGGCGGCGCCCTCATCCCTCTTCTGGCAGCTCTTTGTGCGACCTATTTCGGCTGGCGCTATGCTCTCTACGTTCCGGGCGGGCTCTGCATCTTGATGGGGATAATTGTGATCAATCGCCTGCGCGACACCCCTCAATCGCTGGGACTTCCTTCTATTGAAAAATTTCGAAATGACGGAGACAGCTCCTTAAGGAAAAAGGAAACGGAGCTCTCTTTAAAGGAGCTTCTCTTTGAGTATGTCCTCAGGAACAGATACATCTGGGTTTTGGCGCTCTCTTATTTTTTTATTTACATCATCCGCACGGCTGTCAATGACTGGAGCGTCCTCTATTTGGTGGAGCAGAAGGGGTACTCGCTGCTGGCAGCCGGAGCGACGATCAGCTGGTTTGAGGTGGGGGGGATCTTCGGCAGTCTTGCCTCAGGTTGGATTTCGGATAGGCTGTTTCAGGGAAGGCGCGGGCCTGTAAATCTTTTCTTTACTCTCGGAGTGATCCTCTCCCTCGGCGCCTTTTGGATGGTGCCGCAGGGCTGGTTCCTTCTCGATTCCGCGATTTTGTTTTCCCTGGGCTTTACGGTCTTTGGACCGCAGATGCTCATTGGAATGGCGGCAGCTGAGCTCTCCCATAAAAAAGCGGCGGGGACTGCCACGGGCTTTGTGGGGTGGGTAGCCTATCTCGGAGCCGCGACGGCCGGATATCCCCTGGGCAAGATCACGGAAGTGTGGGGCTGGTGGGGATTTTTTTGCATTTTAGGCCTATGCGGGGTCATCGCCATGACGCTGCTTGCTCCTTTATGGAGAGTCAAGACGAACCCCAAGCTGGGCTTTGAAAGAGATGAAGAGGAAGAAGGGCCTCTTGCCGAGGCGGCGGCTTCAGGATAACTCTAAAAAAAAGAAGAAGGGAATATGGCAGGATGTGAAGTCATCGGAAGGGAGACGGATCCTTTCCCTCTTGTAGAGGGAGCGGCTCCGAAGGTAGCGGATCCGCCTAAAGATTTAGTGGGCCGCCTTGCCTTTGGGACCATGAATCTGACGGGAGATTTGCGCGCTCTTGCAGCGGATGTCCCCCGGCTTTTTGAAAAAACGGGACTTTCCGCTCCTTCATCAGGAGTGGAGAGCCGTTGCTTCGGGGTCTTTGGAGACGCTTGCACTCTTGTCAAAGGGATACATTACACTCTTCAAGGAATTCGGGGGGGGAGCGAGAGCCCTAAAGAAGACATTGCCGGAAAAGGGATGGCGGCGACAAATTTACAAATCGGGATCTCCAGCTTTGTCCGCGCGCTATTAGCGCTTCCTCAAAGAGTGATTCATATTTTGAGTCTTTGCCTCGTTCTCTGCCCTGCCCTGCTCGATACGATGGAGCTATTTGGTAAATTTGTCGCCATTTTGTCCATTGTTACCTGGTCTGGCTATTTCTTGCGCTCTCTGTTCCGACTGAGCGAAGCGCGCTACGTAAAAGCTCAGCTGAAAAAGTTCCGAAGTGAGCTCGGAGAAGAGGCGTCGGGAGATCAAATCATCCGAGGGTTGGAAGAGATGTTTCGGAAGGATAAACAGTTTGCCGTCTCTTTTGAGCGAACGCTGAAGTGGAAACTGGAAAAGATCAAAGGCGCTGTAGAAGGCGTGCAAAAGATCAAGACGGCTTTGGGAGCTGAAGCTTCTTCAGAACAGACGTTTTTAAAGATTCAACAGAAGTGTGCGTCCGATCCGAACTTTGCCTCCTCTTTGACTCGCTTGGCAAAGATGAAATTAGAAGATGTCCGCCTTGAACAAGCGGGTGAGATCTTGGATATGGAGAAAAGGGTTCTCAACGTTCTTTTAGGCGATCTTCAGGATAGAATCAGAGTGGAGTCCAAAGAGTTCTCGCTTTTTATCGCAGCTCTTTCCTTAAGCGTCTGTGCAATTATTTTCACCTCGGGCTTGGGCAGCGTGTTGATGATTGGAGCAAGTATCCTGCTCAATCTTCTCTTCCTTGTTCTCAATGACATCAAGGACTACATGGATGCTGTAAAAGAAGAGAGAGGGGGACGATCCGATCGTAAGATACTCGCTGTCCTATCCCTGATTCTTTTAGCCGGCTTGGCCGCGGGAAGTGCTCTTGCGCTCTCTTTTGCGACGGGAGGGCTTTTGCCTTTTGCTCTCTTTATAGGATCCGGAGCCATCTGCTTAGGGCTGCAGCTCTATGCTCTCTTCCACCGCAAGAATGCCGGGTCGCTCCCGCACAGAGAACATAGAATCCATATTGACGGCGATCTCGAGATTCCCGATTTTGACTGCGGGAGCTAACCCGTATTTCTCACACAATCTCGCGGAAAATTGCCGCTTACGTTGATCGAGATTGGCTCTCTGGTGGGCGAGGACAGTGTTGTGTAATACGGCCTCGCCCACCAGAGAGTCAAGATCGGTCGACAGAGTGTGCAAGTTTCCCGAGAGGGTGTGAGAAATGCGGGCTAAAGCTTTATCCTTTTTTCCCTATCCTATATTCTCTTGCTTATGTCTTTTGTGCATCTTCACGTCCATTCTCAGTACTCGATCCTTAACTCGTCTGCATCGATTGGGAGTCTTGTGGAGTCGGCTGCTGCTTTTGAAATGCCTGCCCTGGCGCTTACCGATCAGGGGAACCTCTTTGGGGCAATCGATTTTTATAAGGCTTGCCGGAAGCGGAAGGTGAAACCCCTTTTGGGATGCGAACTGTACATGGCCCCCTCTTCTCGCCATGAAAAGAAAAAGATGGTCGGCTCTCCTTGCGGCTATGAGCTGCTCTTTTTGGCAAAGGATCGCTCCGGCTACCAGAATCTCTGTAAGCTGAGCTCCTTTGCCCACCTGGAAGGGTTTTATTATGTGCCGCGTATCGATCGAGAGCTTCTAAAAAAGCATCGCGAAGGGCTCATCTGCCTGTCCGGGGGAACTAAGGGATTCCTCTCGACTCTCATCGCTCAGGATAGAGAGGAGGAGCTGATCCGGGAGATCGACTGGTTTCAAGAGCTGTTCAAAGAAGACTTTTTTTTCGAAGTGCAATGTCACCGGATGACACGCGAAAGAGCTTTGGAAGAGGGGATCGACAAAGAGGCGTGGCTCTTTCAAAAATATCACGACCTGGTCCACAAAGAGGAAAAGGTGGCGTCGCGCTTGAAAGAGATCTCTTTGAAGCGCGCGATCTCTTGCGTGGCGACGAATACCGTCTCTTACATTTTACAGCAAGATTGGAGAGCGCATGAAATCTTGATGAATGTTCAGTCAGGAGAGCCGGTGGAAATTTGGGAAAAGGACTCTTTTGGCAATCTAAAGGAGCGCATCCTCAATCCTAAAAGGAAGGCCTTAGCGACCCATGAGTTTTACTTCAAGTCAGCGGCCGAGATGCAGGCGCTCTTTCCCGATTTTCCTCAGGCTCTGGAAAATACAGTCCGCATTGCAGAGGCGTGTACTGTAGAGCTCGATTTTCGGGCGAAATACTATCCGGTCTTTGTGCCTCCGCATTTAGAGGGAAGAGAGTACACCGAAAAAGAGCGCGTCAAGGAGGCTGCAAAGACGTTAAGAAGACTCTCTTATGAAGGGATCGAAAGGCGCTATCCCCAGGGTAGCCTTGCGAAGATTCGGGAGAAGTGTCTTGGTCAAGATCCTCTGGAGGCGGTCAAAGAGCGGCTGGAAAGAGAGCTCGAGATCATCATCTCCAAAGAGATGTGCGACTATCTGCTCATCGTTTATGACTTTATCGATTGGGCAAAAAAAGAAGGGATTCCCGTCGGGCCTGGAAGGGGGTCGGGCGCAGGCTCTATTATCCTTTACTTGATCGGAGTGACCAACATTGATCCTTTGAGATTTAATCTCTTCTTTGAGCGCTTCATCAATCCCGAGAGGATCTCCTACCCCGATATTGATGTCGACATCTGCATGGAGGGCCGCTCCAAAGTGATCGAGTACATGGTGAGAAAGTACGGCAAGGAGAAGGTTGCGCAGATCATCACCTTTGGGACGATGAAAGCCAAGATGGCGCTTAAGGATGTCGGGCGCGTCTTGAGCATTCCCCTTGCGAAAGTGAACGCGCTCTCCAAGCTTGTTCCCGAAGACCCGACGATGACGCTCAAAAGGGCTCTGGAGATCGACCCCGAGTTGAGTTCCCAGTATGAGGCGGATCCTGAGATCAAGAGATGGGTGGATCTTGCACGCACCTTGGAAGGATCTGTGCGCAACACAGGGGTCCACGCTGCCGGAGTGATTGTCTCCGGGGATCCGATTACCGAGAGAATTCCCGTCTGCCTCGCAAAGGACTCAGAACTTGTCGTCACCCAGTATGCCATGAAGCCGCTCGATGCCGTCGGGATGCTCAAGATCGATTTCCTGGGATTGAAGACGCTTACCTCTATCCAGAGCACAGTGGATGCGATCAGGACAGGAAGGGGCGTTGAGGTTGACTGGGTCAATCTTCCCCTGGACGATCCGCAAACGTTTGCTCTTCTGAATCAGGGAACGACGCAGGGGATCTTTCAGATAGAATCAGCGGGGATGCAAGAGCTTGTCAAACAGCTGCATGTTGACCGGTTCGAAGAGATTATTGCAGTCGGCGCCTTGTATCGGCCGGGGCCCATGGAGATGATCCCTTCCTTTATCAATCGCAAACATGGGAGGGAGCCGATCGAGATCGATCACCCTCTTGTTAAGGATATCCTCTCCGAGACCTATGGGATCATGGTCTATCAGGAACAGGTGATGGAAATTGCCTCAAGATTAGCCAATTACTCTTTGGGCGAAGGGGATGTCTTACGCAAGGCCATGGGGAAAAAGGATAAAGAGGAGATGGCGCGGCAGCGGGTAAAGTTTCGCGAGGGTGCTGTCCACAAGGGCATCGATCCTGACTTGGCGATGCACATCTTTGATA
>MGME01000014.1:10417-37646 GCA_001796315.1 Chlamydiae bacterium RIFCSPLOWO2_12_FULL_49_12 | reverse complement strand
CATATAATCGAGATTTTCGATTGGTGTCCATGTTATGGACACATGCGGCGCAAATTTTTCGAGGTAGAGGCAGGTGATCCCTATTTTAGAGACTGGATGCTTAGGTCATTTGGTCAGCTCTTTGACCTGGAACAACACGCCTGGCAACAAGCACCGGAAGAGCGACTGCTCATTCGGCAAGAGCAAGAAGTGCCGATCATCGACGAGATGATTGAAAAGGTGAAAAATCGTTTGATAGATGGAAAACTATTACCAAAATCAAAATTCAAAGAGGCGCTGGGATATTTTGCCTCGCTTACGCCGTATCTGAAGAATTACACACTCTATCCCAATGCGAGATTGGACAACAACGTGGCTGAGCGTGCCCTTAGGCCCTTAGCCATCGGCCGCAAAAATTGGCTCTTCTTCGGCAGTGCGAATGGAGGGCAAGCAGCGGCTGTCCTTCTATCGCTTGTACAAACCTGTAGGGGACTAAACATTAATCCTCGCGTCTACCTGGAAGATCTATTTCGAAGATTCATGGATCATCCGGCGAATCGGCTGGAAGAACTCCTACCGGATGTCTGGAAGCAAAAGTTTTAGTTTTCTCCTCGTTCCTTCAAGGGGCAGGCAATCACGCTTATCCTGTTTTTCTCTGCAAAGCCGGTGCGTCAAGAAATAGATCTGACAAAAATCAGGTATCCAAGTCGAGACGTTCGCCCCACTTTCAACCTGCAGGCGAATTCTTTCTACCCACTCCTGGCGATTATGTAGTGACTTTGGCTTTGGCATATGACCTCCTAAAAAGAAAGATCATAAAATGCCTGAGTTCCTCCATTGAAAAAAGATGGCTAGACGCTTACAAAAAATCCAACTTCTGGTGAATGCGGGAAATATTTCCCAAGAGAACGAAAAGATAATAGAGCAGCTTCACAAACCCGCTAACGACGCCTTGCATAGCCGACTCCTTGCGGCTACTTTGATGAAACAGGGTTGCAATGAGGGAATTTTCAAAACAGAAGTCCCTCTCGAATGTGCAGAGTTTATCCTTTCAGCAATTCAATTTCTTACAGATATGGGAATTTATCCTTGGACGGAAGAAGATTTGAAACGACGCATGCAAGCTTTTCCGATATTAATTGAACGGCTGTTACAAGCCCCACCTGGATCTTTTCAATTTCTTGTTTGATTCTATTGAATTATCTTGCATCCCTCTTTTCGAGCTAATGATAGTGCTTGATTGATCATCCACTCTCCAACGCCTTGTCCTCGGCAAGAAGATGCAATACGAACTGCCTCAACATTCATGCGCAATCCTCCTTGAAAAGTAAGAGAAGGCATAAGTGTTAAGTGGCATGTACCCACGATTATATCTCTTGATTCTACGACATCAATTCTTATAAAAGCGTCTAGATAATTAGATGGTATCGTTACAGACAGTTTCTCCCTTTGCTTTCCTAACTCGTCATCCGCTAACAGATAAATAATATCCTCTAAATCACTTTGCTTTGCCCTTCTAAAAATGAATGCTGTCATTTTCTGTCCAAATTTTAATAACCCCTATCCATTTTCATTACAGTCGATTGTCGTGGTGATGTCAATAATACCTTTAATATTTTGAACTTTTTCTTTAATCAATCTAAAGTTCCAAACTTATACCTCTGACTCTGATTAATTCTGTAACTAGTTTATTTTAAAGTAGTTGCATCAAATTCTTCCCATTTCACTCGAAGAACACGGAAAAACTTAGCTTCCTAGCTCTTCCGTGTTAAATTCCTAGTTAAATTCGGAAAGAGCCTACTGATGTTAGAAGAATATCTATCTCGCAGCGAGGGAAAAACCCTTGAATTTAAAGAAAATACACGTGGACTGCAAGCAATCGTCAAGACAGTAGCGGCCTTTGCTAATAGTTCTGGTGGGACAATCATTATTGGCGTAAAAGATCGCACAAAAGATATTGTAGGAATAACAAATGCTCTGGAAGAAGAAGAAAAATTAGCGAATGTGATCTCCGACAGTATTTTTCCTCTACTAATCCCTGACATAGAAATCCATTCTTTTAGAAACAAAGAACTGCTTGTTTTAAACATTCCTCATGTTGCTGGACCTTATTACATTAAATCCGAGGGACCTGAAAAAGGAGTGTATGTAAGATTTGGATCGACCAATAGAAAGGCTGAATCTGAAACTATCTCTTCTCTAAAATTATTTGCCACGAATAAAACCTACGATGAATTACCTTGCTCCAAAGGAGTCCTTGATCAATCGCAAATTCAAACAGCCTTTGGCTGGGTTAATAAATACCCTACAGAAAAAACATACGAAATGCTGGGGATATATTCTAATCATAATGGAAACATATGCCCTTCCATCGGTGGTGTTCTTCTTTTTAGCATGAATCGAGTTAAACTATTTCCAGATTCTCTGATCCGATGCGCGCGCTTTAAAGGCTCGAATAAAGAAAAAATCATCGATCAAACAGAAATTTTCGTCCCTCTTCCCTTTGTTATCTCTGAAGTCATCGCTTTTATTGAGAAAAATACTCGAAAAGAGGGAAAAATTGGTCCAATTTTTAGAGAAGATGTAGGTGAGTATCCTCCTTTTGCTATCCGAGAAGCTCTTACAAATGCCCTTTTACACTCTGATTACTCAATGACAGGTTGTCATATCCAAATTGCAATTTTTGATGATCGTATTGAGTTTACAAATCCAGGTGGACTTCCCTTTGGTCAAACGATTCAAAAAGCTCTGCAAGGATTTTCTAGATTACGCAATCGAGTGATAGGTCGTGTTTTCAAAGAACTAAATTTAATTGAGCAATGGGGATCGGGTTTGCAGAGAATTTTAGCAGTTTGTGAACGGCAAGGACTCCAAAAGCCTCTCATTGAAGAAATGAACAATCAATTTAAATTAACTCTTTACTCTACTCGTATTGCTGTAGCGAAAAAACATCCTTGGGAATTCTTGTTAATAGAACAATTAAAGAATAAGGGATCCATTACCCCTAAAGGAGCTGCAGATCTTTGGAATATCACTACTAGAGCTGCCCGAGGAAGACTCAAAAAAATGGTGGAAGAGGGAATTATTCACCGCATAGCTTCTTCTGAAAAAGACCCAAAAGCTATATTCATACTTTCTAAAGGAGCTTAAAATGCCATTCATTACAGCAAAGGAAGGACCCCCAAATGTTGGCTCAAAGATTTACACTGTTCAATATTTTGATGAAAATGGAAATATGGTTATCCGCAGCGATGGCTCTAAGGCGTGGAGAAATAACAACCCAGGAAATATCGTTTATAATTCCAGGGGATTTGCCGTACGTCATGGAGCGATTGGATCAGCTGGTGGAATGGCTATTTTTCCCGATGAATCAACGGGAAGACAAGCTTTAATTGCTTTATTAAAAACTGCTGACTATCAAAAGCTTTCAGTTTCTGATCTACCTGAAAAATATGATAAACATAATGCAACTGAATATTGATAAATGGTACATCACTGGTGTCCATAAAAAACGTGGCGTAATCACTGAATATTGTGTTAACCAATCGGGGCACAGCATCTGGATTTTAAAACAAGAAGCTATTCAATTAGCTTTAGAAGGAAGATTACACGCCACTCTTGTTCATATGAAAAGTGGAACTATTTATCTTCGTCCAGAACATCACAATCATTCATTCGTTGTTATTACATGAACTCATGTTTTTCTATCAGCCTCCTTCTGCTTTTTGCTCTTGCAAGCTGTACAAAGCCTGATAATGATCCATTAAAAAGCCTAAATGCATGCAAACAAGAGTTTGTCAAAGAAATTTTAAAACAGTCTTCTAATGAAAGCCCTTTTCACATGAGCTATTCACTAACGACTGTCCTTTTTTCCGATAATGCAATTTCGTTATTTGGACAAATTTCTATTTACGACCACCTTCCCCATGAGCGAAAACGCTACGAAGGACTCACCTTTTACAAAGATCAAGGGAAATTCGTATCGATATCGCTTCAGGAATTGTTTTCTACCTCCATAGAAAAAGAGTGGCTTCGCAACTATTGCGAACAATTTTTAAAAACCGATGCTATCGCCTCTTCCTATTTTTCGGGTAAAACACCCCTCCTTACCTCTCTTGATTATAACTTAATTCATACCTTTATCCTTGAACCTGAAGCTTTATGCATCATTTTTCAACCTTATACAGTTGCAGGTATGACCGATACCCATCCAATCATCAAAATTCCCTATGAAAAATTAAAAGTTCATTGGAATCCCTCTAACCCTTTAGTAAAGTGCGTTCCCTTTACGCCGACAACTGACTCATGGACTGAAATTTCTGAAGAGTCTGATGAACTGGCATCCAGTCAAAAGTTCTGAATGCATCTCTCCACCTCCATTCAATTTTAAGGCTTCAGTTTTACGACTGAAGCCTTTTGTTTTTAGTAGCTTAGACATCAAAAAATCCCATCGAAAATCTATTCTTTCATACATCTCATAGCGACCGTGTTCAATTCAACGGCGTTAAAATCACCGCTGAAAATAATCTATTAGTGAATGTTGAATTGATGTTGAAAGAACTAAGAAAAAACCATCAAAAAGCAAAACTATAGATCTCTAATCAACTACTGAACCGAGCTATACAGAGCTACTTTTTCTTGGCCATTTTGATCTTTCCAATAAACGTCATACCGATCTCCAAACGAAAAGTGCCACCATTCGTAAACATAATTCGTAAGGTCAGCCCTTTCAGCTGCTAGCAGACAATAAAGTCGATTGTTTTTCTGGGCATCGGTGATCCTTTCTGAGAATGTAGGAGCTAACTGAGAATCTCCCCATATCACCCCGAAAGGACCTAAATCAAGAAAGCGATTATTTTTGCTATCCCATAACCGTATATCTACTGCAGCCCCTGTTGAATGAACTGGAGTATTATTTTTTACAGGAGAAACCCACTTTGCAGTTTCCTTTTCCGCCATTTCAAAACTCATATCGGGATTTAATAGAAGAATCTCCTCTAACTTCTTGTCAAAAAGCATTTTTTGAGTACCCAAATCTCTTAGTCCCTCAAATACTAAAATATCAACCTGACCAGGCTCATATCCAAAACCAATTGCCAGTTTATCTAACTGATCAATCATTCCCTGCAATTTAAGAAAAACTGATGCTCTCATTTTCGATGCATTAGGTAACCCTGAATTGAATACAGGTCCTTCAAATGGACTTTTGGGCTGAGGCATCATAGAGATTCTCTCGACATTCAATAGCCTAAGGTCTATCAGCTCTTCATAGCTCTCACAAATAGGTATCTCTTTAATCCTTGAATCGACAATTGCAGGCGCTTCCGATTTGCTAACAGCTTCGTATTGTCTTATTACAATACTTTTATCTGAGAGAAGTTCAACATGGCTCTCTAAAATTTCATTCCAATTTATTGCAAAAACACTCGCTTGCAAGCCAATCAAACACATCAATCTCATTATCATTGCCTTACAACCTCTTGCTGATTAATGTATTCAAACTTCTATTTAGATAAAGCATAGTCAACTGCAAAAGATGTTTGAAGACGAACAGGGTCGATGATCGGTAAGACGGAATTTGTCTCATCTACAACCAAAGGATATTCTGTACACCCAAGAACAACGGCATCTAAATTATTATGCTGAAGAATCAACTTTCGACAATACTCTCGAGCTTCAGCAGTGACATTATTTACCATTAATTGACCATGAATATCCTGCAAAATATTACGTTCTTCCTGAGCAGGAATCACTACCTCTATGCCAGCATTTTCAAGCTTTTGGTGAAAAAAACCATCTTCCATTGTAAATTTAGTAGCCAGAAGAAGTACCTTTGTATAGTCATGGTCTTTAGCGTGCTGTGCAACCAAATCAACAGCATGCATTACAGGAATGGAAGAGTTAAGTTTATCCTTAATCATATCATAATATTTGTGTAAGGTATTACAGCAAATGATGATACAATCAGGTCTTAGAGCTATTAAACCAGCAAGCTCTTCTTCCAAAAGGTGAGAAGCTTTCTGGTCATTGCCATAACTACTCCAAAGATACTGGTAATCAATACTTTTCAATAAAATCTTAGCACTATGATGTGCACCAAGCCGTGCGTGCATTAACTGATTTAAGAGGGTATAATACCCAATAGTTGATGACCAGCCAGTGCCACCTAATAAACCGATTGTTTTCATTGGAATGTTCATGGTTTCTCCCGATTCAGGTACAAAATAGTTTCATTAACTGTAGCTCTCGCTAGAATAGCGACAAAAGAAAACTCCAAGCAGCGATGCAATAAGCAAAAACCAGCGACATCTCATTGTTAGAACAACCTTTTTCCTTAACTAGTCAGCAAATTCTAATATGCTGATCGCTAGCTTGTCAAACGTAAAGAATTGTCAGGCCTTGATAGGGAAAAAGTCTTTATGGCATCAGGCTTTGCCAATTTTGTGATCTAGATAAAAGCAGAACCGTTCTCATAAAATTTTGGATTTTTTTTAGAACTCTCTCTTTAGAACGATTTTCATAAATATGGACAGGTACCGCTTCTATTTAAGGAGCATACCCCCCTCTCTTTTTTCAAGGTGCTCGTTCCATCACCTGGGAGTCCCAGTAGCTTTCTGCGTTTGATGAGAAGAATTCAATACACTTGGGATCTTGATTCTGCTCCAATCAAAAGTTCTGAATGTGTCTCTCCACCTCCAAAACACCAAAGGCCGGGATAAAATCCCGACCTTTTTTGTAAATAAGGAGCATCAATGCTAGAGTATCTTTGTAAAAAGGGCACCTTCATAAAAGGGACATTCTCTTGGAAAAGGGAACATTCCCCTAACCAGAAATTCTTGTCAAAAAGCAAGCGAGTGTCTACGTGTAGCCAAGATTTTATCTACCTCATCATCACACCCAAAATTAAAACCTGCTAATAGACAGTTTTTGATGAAAGACCTCTCGGAATATTTAGCTAAAAAATATGGAATCGAGGCTCCTGGTTAGAGATCGTTTCTGAGGGGAGATTCTACCAGCTGGGATTCCATTTTCTTTGCTTTCTCTTGAAGAGCCTCTAACAAAGTGAGATCATCAGCGTCTGCGATCTGCCTTTCTTCTTGTCGACGCTTTTGATCAAATTCATCATACCGACTCAGGGCGAGCTGTTCGGCAACTTGAGCTGAGACTTTCCCCCCATGACCGAGGAGATCTTTCTCATTGAAGGCAAGAAATGCGTCCAATTTTTGTTCCCACTCAACCATAGTCACAGTTTTCCGGCGCTTTGCCTGGTTTTCTGCATAGTCGAGGTACATGACGACAATTTCATTCAATTCCTCGATTTCAGGTTGATCGAGATAATTTTTGGCTATAGTTACGTCTTGCTGTCTTACTCGACTCCCCTTCCAACTCGTAAGACCCATGTTGGGCTGGTTTGGATCCGCACGCTCAGCAATGATCTCGGGGGCCGTATGATGTGTCGCCGCCCAAAGCATTTTGTTTTGAACTTTCTTGAAAAAGAGTTGAGCTTGATCACTCTTGGGATTGTAATGGATTACGTCATAAAGCTTTCCATCATCGGCAGTTTGTCGGAATTTCCGACAAACTCGATCTGGCTCCAGTTCTCCATCGTCAAAAATTGCACTGATATGCTCAGCGACTGTGGAGCGTCCCTTACCAAAAAGATCTGCAATCTCTGCTTGAGTAAGCCATACGGTATTCTCTAGAGTCTTTAACTTTAAACATACACGCCCATCATGAGAAGTATATAAAATGACCTCGCTACTAGACATAGCCCCTCCCCTTTAAGCTTTAGACTTTGGGATACCATGTTAGGGAGAATTTTGAATCTTTCCCAATCAAAAGTTCTGAATGCGTCTCTCCACCTCCATTCAATTTTAAGCCAGCTCCCATGTTTCGGCGTGTAGTGTACTTCGATCTTTTTTGACGCACTAAAAGATTAGACGTAAGCCATCTTCTAGTGCATAACCATGCATCAGGAACGCACAGATTAGCTTCTAAACGTGCATTAACAATGCACGCTCGAAAGCAAAACCGTGTATTGACAATACACGGTAATCTGCTATAATGGGGTATAAACCAGGAGTGGATAAATGATGAATCGAGAGGTGCTAAAGCAAATCATCGCGGATCAGCGGGAGTATCAACTTCCTGAAATTTTCTTTAAGCGCACACAAACAGATGCCATTCGAAGCTTTGTGAGTGATCCGAACATACTGATCATCAGCGGCATCAGAAGATCCGGAAAATCAACGATTCAGCGTGTGCTGCAACGGGAGTTATCAAAATCGGACTACTATTTCAACTTCGATGATGAGCGCTTGGTTCACTTTAAGGTTGAGGACTTTCAGGCATTACTGGAGGTCTTTATAGAGTTATTCGGCAAACAGTCCGCTTTCTACTTTGATGAAATCCAAAATATAGATGGATGGGAACGTTTTGTACGCCGACTCTATGAACAAGGAAACAAGATCTTCATCACCGGCTCAAATGCGAAACTTCTGAGTCAGGAGTTGGGGACGCATTTGACCGGCAGATACATCCAGTTCGAAGTGTATCCCCTCTCGTTCAGGGAAATTGTACATCATGAATACCCGGACGCTCTCACCAAAAAGGCTCTTTCAACAAACGATATCGGCATAATATTACGTCTTTTTTCCGATTATCTGAAGCATGGTGGAATTCCAGAGTATTTTAAATTTCGAAAATCGGAGTACTTAAAAGAATTATACGAAGGCATTCTTTATCGTGACATTGTTGCAAGACATAACATCTCAAATGAAATGCCCTTGCGAGAACTGGTCTACTATTTTGCCAGTAATATCGGAAAAGAGTTCAGCTATACCAAACTTGGTGAAACCGTAGGTCTTAACAGCCCACACACCGTTTCCAATTATTGCACCTACCTGGAAAAATGCTACCTTTGTTTCTTTTTGAGTCGCTACAGCCACTCACTCAGAAAGCAGATTCAATACAACAAAAAATGTTATCTGATCGATCCCGCTTTGATTCGTACAATAGGCTTTCGTGTCAGCGAGGACAGAGGCCGGCTGCTAGAAAATATAGTTTTCCTTCACTTGAAAATGCAGGGTGCTGAACTCTATTTTCATAAAGATCGAAAAGAATGCGATTTTGTCATTAGAGAAAATAATCAGATCATTCAAGCAATTCAGGTCGCTACACAACTTTCCGATAAGAAAGTGAAAAATCGAGAAGTCGAAGGCCTAATTGAAGCAATGAATACCTATGGCCTGAAAGAAGGATTAATCATCACCGAAAATGAACAAGAAACGCTTGAAGCAGAAAACTTTTTAATCAAGATCATTCCTATATGGAAGTGGTTGCTAAGCCTCTGAACCTCCCCATGGCTAAAGCCAGGGGGCGGGCGGGCCCAAAAAGCTGCAAAGTCGAAATGGATTCGTTTTGCTCAAAATCAATAAGAAAAGCGGAAATTGTGCGTAAAATTACAAAAAATTTTGCAATTCCCTCGTCAATCTTACCTCTTGTTTTTTAATGATATAAAATGGTAGGATCAACTCTCATTTTTATGACAACAATTACAAAGATCCTTATCCTTCTATGATATCATTTGATGCTCTCGGCCTTTTGGCTGAACTTGTCCGTGCTGTTACCGAACAGGGCTACAGCACTCCTACCCCGATCCAACGCCAAGCGATCCCCGTCATCCTTGAAGGCGGCGATATCATGGGTGGCGCGCAAACGGGTACCGGCAAAACCGCCGGCTTCACTCTGCCTCTACTGCATCTTTTGAGCAAGAAAGTGCAGGGTAAAGGACAACGTCCCGTACGCGCCTTAATCCTTACGCCTACACGCGAGCTAGCTGCCCAAGTGAGTGAAAGCGTCAAGCTTTACGGCAAGTATTTGCCCTTGAAATCTACCGTTATCTTCGGAGGGGTCAAGATTAATCCGCAAATCGCAAAACTGCGTCAAGGCGCGGACATCCTAGTGGCCACGCCAGGCCGTTTGCTGGATCACGTCAACCGAAAGACCGTGAATCTCTCCCAAGTTGATATCTTGGTGCTAGATGAAGCTGACCGTATGCTGGATATGGGATTTATTCACGATGTCCGCAAGATCATCAAACTTTTACCTAAAAAGCGGCAAAATCTTTTGTTTTCAGCGACCTTCTCCAATGACATCAAAAATCTCGCTGACAGCCTGCTGAATGCTCCGGTAAGGATCGACGTCGCTAGCCACAACCCTTCATCAGAACTGGTGCAGCAGCTGGTACATCCTGTTGACCGCGAGCGCAAATCTGCACTCTTGTCTCACCTGATTACTTCACAAAACTGGCGGCAGGTACTGGTATTCATGCGCACCAAACACGGGGCAAACCGCCTGACCGAAAAACTGAGAAAAGACGGGATCAGTGCAACAGCAATTCATGGGAACAAGAGCCAGGGGGCACGCACGCAGGCGCTTGCAAGTTTCAAGGAAGGCAGCGTGCGCGTACTCGTCGCGACAGACATCGCTGCGCGCGGTTTGGATATCTATCAGCTGCCGCACGTTGTCAACTTCGAGCTCCCCAGTGTGCCTGAAGATTATATTCATCGCATCGGTCGTACCGGTCGTGCTGGCTGTAGCGGCGAGGCGATGTCGCTAGTATGTGTCGATGAGCACAAACTGCTGCGAGATATCGAACGTCTGATCAGGCGCGATCTACCAAAGGTGGTTATTCCTGGTTATGAAGTAGATCCATCGATTAAGTCAGAGCCGCTTCAGAAACCACGCAATGCCCCTGCTCGTCTGAGACGCTCTTCCGGCCATGCTAAACATCGTTTTTCCACAGGTCATGCACACCCAAAATCACCTGCGTCGCGCAGTAAAACAGGCAAAGCGTTATAAAAACAAAAAATCTAAATAGAGAGCCTCTCTCCCCATGTTCTGGCAATCAAATTCTTCAAGATCAAAATGAAAAGTTTGATTGGAGCCGCAACGTGAATTACCAGAAAGGGGTGAATTTTAAAAAGGGCAATCAAATTTTGCATTATCGTTCTTACAATACTCCCTATTGGGAAAATTCCGAGTCTCAAAAAATGGCGGATTGCTATTTTCAACATGCAAAACAACTCTGTTCCGATGCCGAGGTGTTGAAGTTCGCTTCCGATCATCTTACAATCGATGGGTTATTTCTTGAATTGGGCGTATGCACGGGAATGACCATCAACTTTATTGCAGCTTTAAACCCACATCACACAATCTACGGTTTTGATTCATTTGAAGGACTTCCTGAGGATTGGGTATGCGGCAAGCGCATCATTCCCAAAGGCTCCCTGGGATTGAAGAATCCGTCGCAGCCTCCTCCGGTTCTTCATAATGTGGAATTGATCAAGGGATGGTTTGAAGATAGCTTACCGCAATTTGTGACGCGCGCGCCTCAAGATCAATCGATTGCTTTTTTGCATGTCGATTGCGACTTATACTCTTCTACTGCCTGCGCCTTCAAACATTTAGCGGCTCTTATTAAAGCAGGAACAATCATTGTTTTTGATGAATTTTATAATTATCCCGGTTACGAAAATCATGAATTCAAAGCTTTTCATGAATTTTTAGAAAGTTCTGCCTTCAAACCGGAATTTCTTGGATACAACATCTACCACCAGCAAGTCGCCGTGCGCATTCTCGACTCCTAAAAGAGGCATCATTCCGCTCTATACCATCTCAAAAACTAAAGTCTAAATTTGATTCAAAAACCAACGGAAAATCGTACAAAGTCGAGCAAAGCTCGAGTTCTTTGCAACTGTTGCTGGAGGCAATATGGCAGCTATATCCCCTTTGACGGCTTTTGAAAAAACCAATCTCTCTTCAGGCAATTTTTCTTGGGTGGAAAAGAACGTGCGCCGGTATTTGGAACCCCTCTACGGCCCCATGACAAAAGAGCTCTTCCTGATAGGGCTCGGAAAGGAGCGCGCATGTGAAATCATCGTTGTCGATCAAGTGGCAAGAGGACTCTTTTCCTACCTTAAGACTGCTGAATATGAAGACAAGCCGCGCTCCCTTATCATCACCTCCTTCTTGTGGACGGAGGGCCGCCCTGAGCAAGAAGTTGAAAAGGCTCTCTTCGAAAAAATGAAAAAAATAGCCCTCTCGCTGGGAAAGAATGAGATCTCGCTTTCCTTGTCGGACCGACAGAGGGAGGAAGCGGCAACGCTGAACTTTCTCGGATTTGAAAAAAGAGAGATCCAAGACCAGACCTTTGGCAGGAGGCATGCGCTCTTTAAGAGCCTTGAAAAGAGAAAAAGAGAGGAGATGGTCAGCTTCTCCCCAGAAAAGAAGAGCGAACAAGACGCTCTTGAAGAACACACCCTCACCCTTCCCAAGCGGCTTTTTCAGTCCATTCTTTCGGGCAGAAAGACTAAAGAGGCACGGCTGATTTCCCTAAAGGAAAAAGAGCGGTATCACAGCGGCGACCGTTTGATTTTCCGATGCGAAGAGAAGCGAGCGATCTGCGTCATCACAACTATTGCCCATTACGACTCTCCTCAAGAGATGCTGGAAAAAGAAGGAGTGGAGGATTTCTTTCCCTTCCTTCATTCCGTCAATGAGGCCCTTCAGAGCTACTTCAGCCTACCCGCTCTCCTGGGTAAGAGAGCTCCTGTGGCCGCCTTGCATTTCTTTTTCATCCGCTAAGAGCTAAAGCATCTCCGCTGCCGCAGCGGCGAGCTCTGAGCGTTCCGTGCGCTCCAAAAAGATCGTTCCAAAGAGGGGTGATTCTTTGAACTTGCCCACAAGAAAGGTCAGCGCATTGGAGTCTTTGTCCAGATAGGGATTGTCGATTTGCGTCGGATCTCCCGTGAGAACCACCTTAGTCCCCTGCCCAGCCCGGGAGACGATGGTCTTTACCTCATGGGGAGTCAAATTTTGCGCTTCATCGATGATCATATAGATCTTAGGCAACGAGCGGCCTCGAATGTAGGTCACCGCCTCCATCTCCAACTTTTTGCTCTCCATGATAAAGCGCTGCGTCTCCGACCCGTTCGGCCCAGCTGATGAGCCGCAGAGGAATTCGAGATTGTCATAGATGGGCTGCATCCAATGATAGAGCTTTTCCTCTTTTGTTCCCGGCAGATAGCCAATGTCTTTTCCCAAAGGAATAATGGGACGAGAGACTAAAATCCGGTTGTAAATGCTGTCGTCGAAAACCTTCTTAAGTCCTGCCGCCAGGGTAAGCAGCGTCTTTCCCGTCCCTGCCGGGCCGATGAGCGTCACCAGCTTAATGTCGTCTCGAAGCAAAAGATCAAGGGCGCATTTTTGTTCGAGATTCAAAGGATTGACTCCCCAGACGTCGCGCGTCACCTTCATCAAGGGCTCCAGCTTTTTGCTTTTACGGTTGTACTTGCAGATGGCCGAGGATTGTTCCGGACAGGTCAGTAAGCAGTATTCATTTGGATAAAAGTCTTGGGCATCAAAAGAGATCTCCCCATCTTTGAAAAAGATGTCGATCATCTGTTTGGGGACCTCGAGCTTGCGAAATCCCTTGTAGAGATTTTCATAAGACATCTTAAGGCCTCGATAATCTTCCGCCTCAATCCCAATGGCCTCGGCTTTCAGACGGACGACAAAATCTTTGGAGACAATCACGATGCGGCGGTGAAAAGGTTTGAGCTGAAAAGCTGCAAGGAGAATTTTGTTGTTTTTCTCCAAAGGAAAGGGAAAACCTTTGGCGTCATATCCCTTTCCATCAAGAAAGACCCTCACAGTAATCTCTTTTTCAATAGAGACACCTTCATGCAAGGAACCCTTTTGCTTTAGCCGGTCAATGTAGCGCATCACATGACGCGAATTTTTTCCCAGCTCATCCGAAAGCCGTTTTAAGCTGTCGAGCTCTTCAATGACGGAAAGGGGGATAATGACATCATTTCCCTCAAATCTCCCAATAGCGTCGGGATCGTGCAACAAGATATTTGTATCGATGACAAACGTTTTACGGTTCACTCAAGTTCTCCTCTACATGACATTAGCTCAAGAAGACAAGACACACTCATTAACCCTCTTTATCACCTGATACCATCTTTCCCATCAAAACGTCACTAAAAAAAACCAAGGTACTGTCTGTAATATCCTTGTAATCAGCATTTTATGTTAAAATTAAGCAGTTAAGTCAAGCGAGTGCTAAAAAATCTAGCGCAGGAATTCCCATTTCCGTATAATGCGGGTTGCAAAGCCGATCTAGTGCTCTGTCAACATTGAAATTACGGATGCGCGGCGCCAAAGCGCCGAATTTCAATGTTGACAGAGCACTAGGCACACATTCAGTTAAAGAGTGAAGGAAAACCATGGACATCAACATAAAATTTTTACATATCCCCCCTTACATTTCCAGCTCCTGGAACAATATCTCCGCTCTCTCTTTTGATGAAACAAAGGGAGTTTTAAAGATCGTTTTGACCTCAGGGACCTTAGTTGAGATCCCCCGTCTTCCAAAAGAGACGCTGGAGAAAATCTTTCAAACTCATGCCAAGGCCCTTTCTGCCGAAGAGAGGCCCTCTTCTTCAAAAGAGGGCCTGCTTGGCTTTAAGATCCCGCTTGGGATGGGAGATCAACTTTTGAACTTCGGCTCCATGATGCAACACAATTTCGACCAAAGACACTCACCTCCTTTGTCCAAAGATCTTCTCAATAAGATTAGATCAACGATTCATGCAATCGGCATGGATCCCTCACTCTTTCCTGATCCTGAGCCCCACTGCAACTGTCCGCACTGTCAAATTGCTAAAGCCATTCTTCCGACAAGCGAGGAAAGCGCGCCCCTCGAAGGCGAAGAAGAGATCTCGGAAGAAGATCTTCGGTTTCAGGATTGGGAAATTGAACAAACCAATGATCATCTCTATCTTGTCACCAACCCTCTGAATAAAAAAGAACACTACAACGTTTTTTTAGGAAAACCCTTAGGCTGCACCTGCGGTGAAAAAAATTGCGAACATCTCCGCGCCGTGCTGAGAACATAAGTCTTGCAAATTTCCTTTGTGTAAAATTTTAAAAAAACTAAAATGGCAATTCACTAGATGTATAGATTTAATCCTCCGGAGGAGATTGCCTATGTTCAAGCCTTTTCAAGCCTCTCTCATTACGATCTGTCTCGTTTCACTCAGTTTTTGTTTTGCTGAGGATCCTGACAGCTCCCTTCCACAAATCATTTCAACAACAGAAATAGAAGAGCCTCAACCTGATTCGATGCTGGAAGCATCCACCCCTGCCCTTCCACTCATAACAGAGCCGACCGTCGCTCAAGTGGTGGAAAAACGGACGCCTTTTTCTCCATTTACCGGAAAAGTTCGCGGCCGTAAAGTCAGGTTGCGCCTCCATCCAGAACTCGACGGACCCGTCTTAAGAGAAGTGGGCAAAGGAGAATTCATCTCCATTGTCGGTGAAAAAGGAGATTTTTGGGCCGTAGAACCTCTACTTGACACCAAAGCCTATATCTTCCGCAGCTTTGTTCTCGATAACACGGTCGAGGTAAATCGCGTCAATGTGCGCTTGGAACCCAATCTGGATTCTGCCATCATCGCCCATTTGAATACGGGAGATAGAGTCGAAGGCACT
Organism: Chlamydiae bacterium RIFCSPLOWO2_12_FULL_49_12; assembly: GCA_001796315.1. Lineage (GTDB taxonomy): Bacteria > Chlamydiota > Chlamydiia > Chlamydiales > Rhabdochlamydiaceae > 2-02-FULL-49-12. The sequence goes on along the minus strand of MGME01000014.1, from coordinate 22,106 downwards.
GTTCATCCCGATAACAACAAATGGCTGGAGATCACTCCTCCAAGTTCTGTCCGCTTTTATATTGCTAAGGAATTTGTAGAGAATGTGGGCGGGCCTGAAGTGAAGCGAGAATTTGAGTTAAGAAAAAGCAAGGTAAAAGATCTCTTGGAAACAACGTCTCTTCTTGCAAAAGCCGAACTGCATAAGTCTTTCCCGGAAATTGATCTGGAAAGGATCGATCGCAGCTGCAATCTGATCATTCAGGATTATAAGGATTTTCCTGACTATGTGGAACTTGCAAAAAATGAACTCTCCTCCATAAAGGAAGCTTATTTGCTCAAAAAAATCGAACACCTGGAAAATCGGGCTGCCGTCTCCGAAGAGAGTTTTGCCGCAGAAGATGCCATGGATGCCGGTAAAAAGGGAGAGGGAACAACAGATAAGATGAAGCTCTGGGATCCCATTGAAGAGTCTCTCTACCTCACTTGGGCGCGTCTTAACGAAGACCGAACGATGCATGAATACTATGATGAACAAAAACTAAACTCTATTGTTCTCACGGGCATCGTAGAGTCCTATATGGCAGCGGTGAAAAACAAGCCGGGAAGTCATGTCATACGCGATGAACGCGACCTTCCCGTCGCCTACATTTACAGCACCCACATCAATCTCGATCAGTATATTGGAAAGAAAATCTCGTTTGTCGCCTCATTGAGGCCCAATAACAACTTCGCCTTTCCAGCCTATTTCATTCACGATATCCAGTAAACTTAGGCATCGATATGAGGCGAAGATCCTTTTCTAAAGGATCTTCGCCTTTTCTTTTTCCTCTTTTCGCGAATTGCCAGAAGAAAACTCCTCGGACTGCAAAAGGCGGGGAATCTTCTCAATCACTTCCAGCGGTTCCAGCTCGAGATGGGAGGAAGCAGCTCCCAGCTCTTGAAATTTACGGGCAGTGGGCAAGACGCGCGTCTCCAAGGATCCGATTCCCCGGTTGTAGCTGTCGACGGCACTGGCTAGGCCGCGTCCCATCCTGGAAAAGTGAGAGCTCATATCGATGATGCGCTTATAAAGGTCATGTCCTAAACGGCTGACCTTCTCTGCATGACGCGACAAATTTTCCTGTTTCCACCCATAGGCAATGGAACGTAAAAGAGCAATGAGAGTGGTGGGAGTGGAGATCACTACTCCCTTCTCAGCCCCTACTTCGATGAGGGAGGGATCGAACTGGAGCGCTGCGCTAAAGAAGGACTCCGAGGCTAAAAAAAGGACAACAAATTCCGGTGTGGGATGGATGCTCTCCCAGTATGCTTTCCGACTCAATGCTACGACATGGCCGCGCACGGCACGCGCATGCTCTTTAAAGCGATCCTCTCGAACCGCCTCGTCTTTCGTTTCGATGGCATCCAAATAGGCCTCAAGAGGCACTTTTGCATCAATGACCACCTGTCTGCCTCCGGGAAGCCGGACAATCAGATCAGGGCGCAATTTGCCCTCTTCCAAGACCTCCTGCTCAAAAAAATCACATTGGTTCACCATCCCGGCAAGTTCGACCACGCGCCTAAGCTGAATCTCGCCCCATCTTCCTCTGCTTAAGGGAGTGCGGAGCGACTGGATGAGCGTGGTGGTCTCTTTCTTGAGATCTTTTTCCGTTTGAACCATGGCCTGAAGATGGCTTTTTAAGACCTCTTGTTCCCCTTTGCGCTCAACTTCCAATTTACGCAGACCTTCATCAAGCTTAAAGAGGCTCTCCTTGACGGGAGTGACAAGCTGTCCAAAACTGTTCTGTCGCTTTTCCAGCTCCCCTTTCGCCCCTTCGTGAAACTTTTCAAAGGTTGCCTTGGCCAACTGGATGAAGGATTCGCTGTTTTTTTGAAGAGCTTCCGCTGAAAGGGATTGAAAACGAAGAGCAAGCTGCTCATGGGCCGTTTCGAGAAGGGCGAGTTTTTCTTCAGAGGCTGCAGCTTCCTTTCTTAAGCGCTTGAGCTCTTCTTCTCTCTTCTCGAGCGCCTTTTCAAGCTCCGCTAGATGGCGCATTCTCTCTTCTGCCACTGCGAGGTTGATCTGGAGCTTTTTCAGCTGCCAGATCAGAGAAAAAACGACCAAAAAAGCAAATCCTAAGACAATTTTCACTCTTTAATCCTCCTGGTCAGGCTCGAAATCCTCAAGAGTTTTGGATTTTTTTCCGGCAATGAGCCGGATGATCGAAAGAATCCATCCGAGAATAATATAGCTCCACATCACACTTCCCAAGATTAAGGAAAAGAAATAGAGAGAGCCGTAAAGAATCACAATAGCAATGACAACGGCAGAGAGAACAAGTTCGGTGGAGGCAAGCCGAAAGTGGAGCGCCTTTGCGCTGGGGAATTTCCAGCGGCTGACCATGAAGTAGCCTAAAATGATCATAAGAGAGCTAAAGATGATGGCCCGAAGTTCCAGGCTGGGAGAAATCCACCTCTCTCCCTGAGGAGAGGCAAAAAAAAGATTGACAGAGATGAGAGCGAGTGCTGCAGCCGGGATCGGAAGACCCGTAAAGTGCTTGCTTTGGTCCACAAGAACTCCCTGTTTTCCTCCTCCCTCTTTAGCTTGGACGCTGTAGCGCACCAGGCGCAGCACTCCTCCTATCGAAAAGAGCATCGCTCCAAAGACTGCAAAAAAGGAGAGAGGGGTTCCCTGCTCAAGAGATAAACTTTTTAGCGTCACGACAGAAGGGGCCACCCCAAAGGAGACCGCATCGGCAAGGGAGTCAAAGATCAGGCCAAAGGAGCTCTCAGAATGCATCGCACGCGCCACCACACCGTCAAGAAGATCGGCAAATCCCGCAACCAAAAGAAGAAGCGTGGAGACAAAGAGCACTTGATAGGTGCCGGCTCCGGGTTCGATCATGTTTACCTTAAAAATGACGAAGAGGCCGCAGGAGAGACCAAAGGCAGTGATCACGTGAGGAAAAAATTGGATTCGTTTCATGCACTCAATGATACTCTACCCCTTGCGTCCATTCAAGGATTGTGCTAACTGCTTCATTTTCAAAAGGTTTAAAAAAACTTCAAAATTTTGCTGGACGTAAAGAGAGAAGCTACTATATATGGTGTGAATAAGACAGCAAACCTACAAGATGTTGTGATCTATTCATCCTTAACCCCCAGAGAGGCACACGATGACAAGTCAACTCTTTAAAGAGAAAAGAGAAGGAAAAGAGAGCTCTGCTCAAGAAAACAAAGGGACTAGAAAACTCTTTGATGCAACAGGCTCCTTGACTGTCGTCAAGAGGACAGGCGCCCTTGTTCCTTTCCGAAAAGAGAGAATCTACCGCGCTATTGAAGCTGCTTTTCGCGATACTAAAAAAGTCTTAAAGGAAGCAACCTTTCCATCCGACCTTCTGGCCGTGGTCGAAGAGATCACCCATTTTGTCGCGGCCCAGGCGCTCTCTTTGGCCTCGAAGGGCGCTTCGTTGACCGTCGAAGGAATCCAAGACATTGTTGAAATCACACTCATGCATAACGGATATTACGATGTTGCGCGCGATTACATCATCTACAGAGACAAGCATAAGACGCTTAGAGAAGATTCCCCGCAAAACCTAAAGCTGCTGCGTCATGACGGCATGGTGGTGCGCTTTAATCCCATGAAAGTCGCCTCCGCTCTCGAAGCCGCCTTTTGCCGCAGCCGCCAGCCTAAAAGCTCTTCTCCCTTAGAGATGCTCCCCAAGATCAACCACCTGACTAAACAAGTCGTGGAACGCGCGTACAGCCACGTTAAAAAAGGCAACTTTCTCAATACCTCCTATCTGGAAGAAGAGATAGAACGCCTCTTAATGGAGGAGGGATATTTCAAAGAGGCAAAGGACTACATCCTGCATAAGGCCTCCAAGCAAACGATAAAATTTCCAGATGAGAAAAAAGAGAGCTGTAAAGAGGAGGATAAAGCAAGGGGGTTTACCGTCGAACTGGAAGACAAAACCAGACGCACCTTGACCGAGCGCCATCTGTTGCAAAAATTTACCTTTGCCTGCCGAGATCTGGAAGGAATCTCTCCTGACGAGCTCCTGGAGCTCTCCCTTTCCCACTTCTACGGGGGAATTAAGGAACATGAAGTCGACTCTGCCCTCCTTTTTGCCGCCCGCTCGAAAATTGAGTGCGACCCTGCCTATTCTAAAGTCGCTGCAAGACTTCTTCTTGACTCCCTCTACCGCGAAACTCTCTCTATTACGGCTGCCGACCCCAACCTTAAAGAGGTTCACCGAGAGCACTTTAAAAAGTATCTCAAGCGCGCCATCCATATCGAACGGCTCTCTCGATCACTCTTCGATTTTGATTTAGACAAGCTCGCCCAAAAGATGGTTTTGGAGCGCGACGATTTTTTCCACTATCTGGGACTTCAAACCTTATATGATCGTTACTTCATTCATGAAGAGGGGCGCCGCTTGGAAACTCCGCAGATCTTCTGGATGCGCGTTGCCATGGGCCTCTCCCTCAAAGAAAAAGAGAATAAGACAGAGCGGGCAATCGAATTTTACGATCTTCTCTCGCAATTCTATTTTATCTCGGCTACCCCTACCCTCTTTAACTCGGGAACGCTCCATTCCCAACTGAGCTCTTGCTTCCTCTCTACCGTCCAGGACGACTTAGAAAACATCTTCAAGGTGATCTCAGATGACGCCAAGCTCTCCAAGTGGGCAGGAGGGATTGGCAATGACTGGACCTCAATCCGGGCAACAGGCGCCAACATAAAGGGAACCAATGGCAAAAGCCAGGGAGTCGTTCCCTTTTTAAAAGTGGCCAATGACACGGCTCTTGCCGTCAACCAGGGAGGGAAGCGCAAAGGGGCAATTTGCGCCTACCTGGAGATCTGGCACCTGGATTTTGAGGAGTTTTTAGAGCTAAGAAAAAATACCGGAGACGACCGTCGCCGCACGCACGACATGCATACTGCTGGCTGGATTCCCGATCTCTTTATGAAACGAGTCATCGAAGAGAAGGAGTGGACTCTCTTTAGCCCAAGCGACGCCCCTGATCTGCACGATCTTTATGGAGAGGCTTTTGAAAAGCGCTATCTCGAATACGAACGGAGGGCAATAGAGGGAGAGATCAAACTGCATAAGCAGGTAAAAGCTCTCGATCTTTGGCGCAAAATGCTTAGCATGCTCTTTGAAACGGGGCATCCCTGGCTGACCTTCAAAGACCCCTCCAATATCCGCTCTCCACAAGACCACGCCGGAGTCATCCACAACTCAAATTTATGCACCGAAATCCTGTTAAACACTTCCTTTGAGGAGACCGCCGTCTGCAACCTGGGCTCTTTGAATCTCGCAGCGCACGTCACGCCGGAGGGCATCGACAAAGAGAGACTCGAAAGAACCATTCGCACGGCAGTGCGCATGCTCGATAACGTCATGGAGATCAATTTCTACCCCATCCCTGAGGCAAAACATTCTAACGAACGCCACCGTCCGATCGGTCTTGGGATCATGGGGTTTCAAGACGCGCTCTACCTGCAGCATATCAGTTACGCCAGCCATGAGGCCGTAGAATTTGCAGACCGCAGCATGGAGCTCATCTCCTATTTGACTTTGCTGACATCTTCGGAACTTGCAAAAGAGAGAGGCCCCTACCCCAGTTATAAAGGCTCCAAATGGGATCGCGGCTATCTCCCCTTAGACACGCTGGAGCTGCTTGCCCAAGAGCGCAAAGGATATCTCGATGTTGACAAAAGCGCGCATCTTGACTGGACTCCGGTTAAAGAATCGATTCAAAGATGGGGAATGCGCAACTGCAATACCTTGGCCATCGCACCGACTGCAACCATTGCAAACATCGCGGGCGTCACCCCTTCCATTGAACCCGCCTACAAACACCTGTATGTCAAATCCAATCTCTCGGGGGATTTCACCATCTGCAATCCCCATCTCGTCAACTGCCTCAAAAACCTCAAGCTTTGGGATAAAGAGATGATCGACGATCTCAAATACTTCGACGGCTCCCTTGCTGAAATCCAGCGCATCCCCGATGAGGTCAAAAGACTCTTTTTGACCGCCTTTGAGATCGATCCCGAATGGATCATCGAGTGCGCCAGCCGCCGCCAAAAATGGATCGACATGGGACAATCCTTAAACCTCTACCTCTCCGAGCCCAGCGGAAAAAAACTAAGCGACATGTATGTAACCGCCTGGAAAAAGGGCTTGAAGACCACCTACTACTGCCGCACGCTTGCCGCGACGCAGATTGAAAAGTCAACAACCGATATCAACAAAAGGGGATTGCAACCTCGGTGGATGAAGAGCAAATCCGCCTCCGCCAACATCACGATCCATCGAAAAGAAGAGAAAAAAAACGCCTGCAACCTAGGAGAAGAGTGTGAAAGCTGCCAATAACGAGAGAAGAGAGTGTTCGTTTCAAAGGTCCGTCCGGCTTCTCGCTCAGGACAAGCGGCTCATTAATTGCAAGTCCGTCGACGTCAACCAACTCATGCCCCTAAAGTATACCTGGGCATGGGAACACTATCTCAACGGCTGCGCCAACCACTGGATGCCAAGCGAAGTTTCCATGGCAAAAGACATCGAACTGTGGCGATCCCAAAGTTTAAGCTCTGACGAGAGAGCCGTCATCTTACGCAACCTGGGGTTTTTTAGCACTGCAGAGAGTTTGGTTGCCAACAATATCGTTCTTGCCCTCTTTAAATGCGTCACCAATCCCGAAGCGCGACAATACCTTTTAAGGCAGGCTTTTGAAGAAGCCATCCATACCCACACCTTCCATTACGTCGTCGAATCGCTCGCCTTAGATTCCGGGGAGATCTTTAACATGTACAACGAAATCAACACCATTCACAACAAGGACGCCTTTGAGATGCAGCTTACAGAAGAGCTCTTAAAGCCCGATTTTTCTACAGATACCTTCACGGGGGCGCAGAAGTTTTTAGAAAACTTGATCGGCTTCTACATCATCATGGAAGGCATCTTCTTTTACAGCGGCTTTGCCATGATTCTCTCCTTCCACAGACAAAACAAGATGACCGGAATCGGAGAGCAGTTCCAATACATCTTGCGCGACGAGACCATCCACCTAAACTTCGGCATCGATTTAATCAACGGCATCAAAGAGGAAAATCCCGACCTCTGGACTCCCTCCTTCCAAAGCCATGCCGTCGACTTGATCCGCCACGCGGTGGAGCTGGAATTTCTCTATGCCAAAGATTGCCTGCCCAAAGGCGTCCTGGGACTCTCTTCCCCTCTGTTCCGCGATTACGTCCAGTACATTGCCGACCGCCGCTTAGAACGCATCGGCCTTCTCCCGCAGTGGGGCTCCAAGAACCCCTTTCCCTGGATGAGCGAAACCATCGATTTAGGAAAAGAAAAGAATTTCTTTGAGACCCGCGTCACCGAGTACCGCTCCTCTTCCGTATTGGACTGGAGCTAGCCGCATTTCTCACACCCTCTCGGGAAACTTGCACACTCTGTCGACCGATCTTGACTCTCTGGTGGGCGAGGCCGTATTACACAACACTGTCCTCGCCCACCAGAGAGCCCATCTCGATCAACAGAGCGGCAATTTTCCGCGAGATTGTGTGAGAAATACGGGCTAGTTTTGAAAATGAACTCGGGCCTTAAGGCCCGAGAATTTTTGCGGTTTTGGGCCGAATTTCGAACTCGGCCCAACCTGTCTTTTGAAAATACCCGGCCCTTAAGGGCCGGGTTTCCCAACGGGGGAGAGATGAACTCACAAGTTGGTTTGGGGCAACGCGAAAGCTCCCGCGATACGACGATCGCAGGTTATCTCATATCTCTAATATTGGGTGACTTGCGATCGTCGAAGCCCGTGGCTTTGGGGCAGCCGAAAAGCCAGCTTTTAAGTTCATTTGTGTGATAACTAAAAATTTTAATCGAGTGCAAATCTTTTTTTTAGTTGAAAACTAATTAAAATTAGAATATTATTATAGTAATTAATTGCAAAATCTAATTATAGGTAATATATGACAGTAAAAATAAAAGAATGGCTTGAAACTAAATACGAAAACTTTCAGAAATTTTTTAATAATGAGCAAGAGGAATCTTTTGACCGCTGCGCTACCTTCAACACTCCCCAGCAAAAAGCCGATGAGATTGCAAAAGGGTTCTTTCTTGCTCCCTTGTCAGGCTTTAAGATCGCAAAAGGGTTCTTTCTTATTCCCTTGTCAGGCGCTTTGCGAGCTGCGGTCGGTCTTTTAGGAACAACTCTCGGAACTCTTCTCGTGACTCTCTGTTGCGCCCGCAAAGGCATCAAAGAGGGCGATTTCACTACGGCACGAGACACTCTCGCCTGGGGACTTCAAAACCTCATCATCGGGCTACTCGAGGTCGCCACCCTGGGGCAGATTCATCGTTTACCCAAAAAAGACTCTCTTAACCGCTCGCTTTCGCCTAGAAATCCCCTCTCGCTTTTTGATACCAGCGAGCCTGTGCGACGTCTCAGGGCAGATACACGATCTCCTTCCTCGGGCACTCTTGGGCAAAAGATCCGGTGCTTCTTAGAACGCAATGCAGCTTTCGGCGCGCCGGCAAATACAGAGCACAAAAAGTATTATACGAAATTTCACCAAAAGTCGAGTTGAACAAAATCATCCCTTGCTCACTTGCCTCCTTTGCAAAAAAGGGGGCTTTTCTCTATGCTTTGATCTTATCTCATCTTAAAGGACTTAGAGAAAATGGCGGCTTTTCTCGAAGAAGAAGGGGAGCGTTATGGGTCGTTTATCGTCACCAAACGACTTCCCATTGCCGAACTGCAGACGACCCTGCGCCACCTCAAGCATGAGCCTACGGGAGCAACCGTCCTCCATCTGGAAAACAGCGATTCTGAAAATCTCTTCTCTCTCTCTTTTAGGACCTGGCCGAAAAGCTCCAATGGAGTAGCCCATGTTCTGGAACATCTGGTTCTTTGCGGATCCAAACGCTTTCCGGTAAAAGATCCTTTTTTCTCCATGACTCGAAGAAGCCTAAACACCTTCATGAACGCCTTTACCGGCTCGGACTTTACCTGCTATCCGGCCTCCTCGCAAATTGAAAAGGACTTCTACAACCTCCTCGATGTCTACCTGGACGCCGTCTTCCACCCCCAGCTCAAAAAGACGAGCTTCCGACAAGAGGGGTGGCGGCTGGAGTTTTCCGATCCTCAAGATGTTAATACCCCCCTTCAGCACCAGGGAATCGTGTTGAATGAGATGAAGGGAAGCTTTGCATCTCCCGTGACGCGCCTCTGGCACCATCTGATGAAAAACCTCTACTCGGCTCTTCCCTACGCCCATAACTCGGGAGGAGAGCCCATTCACATCCCCGATCTTAGCTATGAAGAGCTCATCTCCTTCTACGATACCTACTACCACCCGGGAAACTGTCTCTTTTTCTTCTATGGCAATCTGTTTCTAAAGAACCATCTCGATTTTATCGAAGAAAGAGCGCTCAAACATGTCGCAAAAACTCCTCTTCTGCCTCCCCTTCCTAAAGAAAAGCGGTTTGCCGCGCCCCTGATTCTCGAAGAGCGCTATCCCCTTGCTGAAGATTTGGAACTGGAAAAAAAGGCCATCCTCGCCTTTGCCTACCTTACAGCATCTATCACCGAGCAAGAAGAGGTTCTTGCCCTCTCGCTCTTAGACTCGGTGCTGATGGACACGGATGCCTCCCTTCTCAAAGCGACGCTCCTTGAATCGGGATTGTGCGCCACGGCGGACTCTCTTCTTGATCCTGAGCTGAGCGAAGTTCCCTTTGTCATCGTCTGCAAGGGCTGCAGCGGAAAAGATAGAGAAGCCCTTTCCAAACTCATCGAAAAGCGCCTAAAAGAGATCGTCTCACAAAAGATCCCAAGAGAAGAGATCGAAGCTTCATTGCATCAGCTGGAATTTCACCGCACCGAAATTGTGGGCAACCACATTCCCTACGGGCTGACTCTCTTCATGCGCTCGGCGCTCGCTCTGCAGCACGGCTGCCCTCCGGAAAACGCCCTGAAGATCCACTCCCTCTTTGAAGGGCTGCGCGAGAAGTTGAAAGACTCAAACTATCTTTCCTCCTTGATCGAAAAGCACCTTTTAAATAACTCCCATCGGCTGCAGCTGACGCTGGCGCCTTCCCACACGGTTCTACAAGAGGAGATCCATCAAGAGCGGTTGCAGTTAGACAAGATCAAGGCCTCCCTTTCTAAAGAGGAAGCCCAAAGGATCGTCAATGAGGCAAATGAGCTGCAGCAGTACCAGATGGAGAAAGAACAAAAGCAAATTGACTGCCTCCCCAAGCTCTCATTAGATGATGTGCCGCTCTCTGCGACCAACTTTTTTCTTGCGGAGGAAGAGTGGGAGGGGATAAGGATTTTCCATCACCCCTGCTTTACCAATCAGATCCTCTATGCCGATCTCCTCTTCGATCTTCCCTTTGTGACCGATGAAGAACTTCCCTACCTCCATCTCTTAACAACGCTTTTGACGGAAGTGGGCTGCCGGAAGAGAGGCTATGCAGAAAATTTGCAGCGCATCCACGCCTTTACAGGAGGGATGGACGCCGCCATCTCCTTGCACATACAGGTAGAAGACCCCCGCCTGTTGAAACCCTCTTTGCATCTTCATGGAAAAGCGCTCTACCGCAATGCCCGAGAGCTCTTTTCTCTTTTAAAAGAGATGGGAAGCGCTCCCCGTTTTGATGAAGTGAAGCGGATCGAAGAGCTCATAGCGCAACTCTACACGAGCCTGGAAAACCGTTTAAACCACGACGCTCTCAAGTATGCCATTCAACTCTCTTTAAGCGGATTTGGACCGGCTCCCCATATCATGAATACGTGGTACGGGCTTCCCTTTTACAAGCTTGTTCAAAAAATCGCCCGCAATTTCAAGAAAGAGCTTCCTTGCCTTCTGGAAAAGTTAAACCAGTTGAAAAAGAGGCTTTTCTCAGTGGAAGGACCTCACCTCGTCTTGAGCTGCGATGCCGCCTTCTATCAGACGCTGAAAGCGGAGAGTCTCTTCGGACTGGGCGAGATAGAGCAAAAACCCCTTAAACCTTGGCTCTCTTCCTTTAAGATCGAGGAGGTAGGCTCCCACGGTCGGCTCATCTCCTCTCCTGTCGCCTTTACCTGCCAGGCTTTCAAGACAATCTCCTACCTCCACCCCTACGCCCCTGCGCTCTATGTAGCTACCGCTCTTTTGGAAAACAAGCACCTCCACCGCGCCATCCGGGAGCAAGGAGGAGCCTACGGTTCCGGAGCACACTATAACTCCTCGATTGCCGCATTCTATTTCCATGGACTAAGAGATCCTCATCTCTACCGTACTTTAAACGCCTTCAACCGCTCTGTCGAGATCATTGCAGAAGGAGAGTTTGACGCGAACGACTTAGAAGAGGCCAAACTGGGAATGTTACAGGGCCTCGACGCTCCCGTCCCTCCGGGAGGACGGGCCATTCTCTCCTACGGGCGCCTCAGAGAAGGGAAGAGCCCAAAGGTACGCCAACTCTTCAGAGATCATCTTCTGGCGGTCTCAAAAGAGCAAATCTTAACGGTTGTCGAGAAAGAGTTGCTTCATAAAAAAGACCAAGGAGTTATTATAGCATTTGCGGGCTCCGCCCTTTTTGAACAGGAAGGCAAGAAGCTCTCAAAAGAAGACAGGCCCCTTTACGTTCTCCCTACTTGATGAGGAAATCAAATGAACCAGGTATACCCCGCGCGGTCAAAAACTTGGAATTTGGAGCGCGCCAAAGTCC
>MGME01000014.1:100-10389 GCA_001796315.1 Chlamydiae bacterium RIFCSPLOWO2_12_FULL_49_12 | reverse complement strand
TTTGACCGCGCGGGGTATAATTTTAAAAAAAGTTTTCTTTTTTCTCTGTATCACCTTCTTCTCTCTCTCTTTTTCTCAGGAAAAAGAGACCCCTTCCTGCGGCTGCGATCCTCTGCAAACTTCCAAGGCCTTCACATGGGTTGCCAAAAAGGCCATTCCGGCCGTTGTCTTTATTAAAGCCGAGGGAAATGTGAGCGATCAGGATCTCTTCGGGCTCGATGACTCCGGCCAATATCCCTTTGATTACTTCGGCGAGGACTTTTTGCACCGCTTCTTTGGCTTCCAGCCTCAGGAAAAAGCACCCAAGCAGCCAAAGTCTCAGGTCAGCCAAGGCTCCGGATTCATCGTCAATGGAGACGGCTACCTCATGACCAATGCCCATGTTGTCAAAGGAGCGGATAAAATCACCGCAGTCTTAAATGACGGCCGCGAGATGGAGGCTGCTCTGATTGGAGCCGATTCCCAAACCGATATTGCCATCCTTAAGATCGATTGCAAGGATCTCCCCTCCCTCGTTTTAGGAGACTCCGACGCCATGGAGATCGGAGAGTGGGTAATTGCCATAGGAAGTCCCTTTCAACTGGAAGCCTCCCTCACCGTCGGCGTCATCAGCGCCAAGGGAAGACAGAACCTCCAGATCACAAAACTCGAGGATTTCATCCAAACTGATGCCGCCATCAATCCCGGAAATTCGGGCGGACCGCTTCTCAATCTAAACAGCGAGGTGATCGGCATCAATACGGCCATCGTCTCAAAATCGGGCGGCTACATGGGGATCGGCTTTGCCATTCCCAGCAATATGGCCAAAAATGTCATGAACCAGATTATTGAAAAGGGCGGAGTCACTCGAGGCTTTTTGGGCGTCACTTTGCAAGCTGTGGATAAAGAGATCGCCGCTGCCTTCAATCTCGAAAAGCCCGAAGGAGCGCTCGTTACGGAAGTGATCAAGGACTCTCCTGCCGAAAAGGGCGGGATCAAGCAGGGCGATATCATCGTCGAATACGACGGGCATCCGGTAAAAAATCCCGGAAACCTCATTAAAGCGGTCTCTTTTATGGAGCCCGATTCCACCATCGTGTTGAAAATCAACCGCAAGGGTAAGCTCCTCACCTTGAAGATCAAACTCGGGAAATCCTCAACGAATATCGTTGCATCAGGAGGAGTTGTCCAACAACTCGGAATGGAGGTGGAAAATTTAAGCCCCGAGATGGCCAAACAACTCGGTTACAGCCCAGATTCGGAAGGAGTCGTTGTCACACGCATCAAGCCCGGCTCCATGGCTTCGCAAGCCGGCATCCGGCCCGGTTTCTTGATTTTGGATATCAACCATAAAAAAATAAAAACTGTCGATGACTTCAACGAAGCTATCAATACGGAGCAGCCAAATAAACGGGTCCTCATCCGGGCAAGACAGGGAAACGTCACCCGCTTCTATTCCCTGCGACTGGAATGATCCGTTCGTTCAATCGGAACTTTTTTTCAGCTGAGATTGAAACTCTTTGAAGAGGGGATCGTTTCGGATCGAGTCGAAGACCTCTTCCTTGATGATCTCCGAGAGGTTCTCCACCCCTTCCTGAAATGCCGCGTGAAGCCAGCCAACGGCGGCTTTGACTTGCAAGAGCTGTGCGCTGGCATAGGCGTTGCGCAACGCCATCTCAGGGCTGGGAAAGATCTGGTAGCAGCTTCCTGCCAAATCGACAACCAAGGCGTAGTCTTTGGCTTCAAAGGCGAGCCGATGCAGAAGAGAGAGCGCCTGCGGAGCGAGCTCCGAGCGGATGGAACGAAGAAGAGCGTACGCCTCTTGATGATTTCCCTGTTCGTATTTTAGAAAGCCAAGATGTTGGACGGCAAGGGTATGCAGCATGCCGCGCTTGGCTTGAGAAAGCACTTTTGACAAAAGATGTTCCGCTTCGGCTTTGCGCCCCTCTTCCAAGGCCTTTTCTGCCTCTTCCAAGAGTTTTTTTAGCTCTTCGCTGCGATCGGGCTCCGAGATGTGCCGAGTGCGCCGGTAGGCGTCAAAACTGCTAAAGGCAAAGAGAAAAAAGATGGCTCCGATCAAAAAGGCCTGAAATAAAAAGGAGAGCAAGCTTAAAGCTACGGCAACCATCATGCTGGCAGCCAACGCGTAACGAAACCCCTTCACTCCAAATACTCCCTCCAAGACAATACGGAGCAGCTGTCCTCCATCGAGGGGAAGGACGGGAACCAGATTCAACACAGTCCAAAAGAGGTTGACCAGGCGAAAGGTTTGGAGCACGCTGCCAAAATAGGAGAGCGCCACAGGTGGAATCTGGACGAGAAGGGTTCCGAAAAGAAAAAGAAAGAAGCCAAAGAGGGGGCCATTGAAGACAATCAAAAACTGCTTCCAGGTCTTTAATCCCCCTCCTTCATGATACGTCAATCCCCCCAGAGCCACCAGTTCAATCCTTGGAGAGAGGCCAAAGAGCGTAGCCGTCAGGGCATGGCCAAATTCATGGATGAGGACAGAGACTAAAATGATGACAATCCAGATGACCGTCCCCACAAGCGTCATGCTGTTGAGAAAGCCAATTAAGGCTGCAATCAAAAAAAAGGTCGGATGGATGAGAATAGGAATCTTGCCGGGAATGCGTATCATCTGTAAAAATGCACCTCTAAGCTCGACTTTGCAACTTTTTGGGCCCGAAGGCCTCGAGATATTTGCTCTCGGGGGAGTTATTTAAACCAGGAAGGGGTTAAAAACCCCTTCCTGGTTTAAAGAATCTCCCAGTTCGACCGAAGGTCGAACGTCCGAGAGCAAATAGACGAGGCAGGCGGGCCCAAAATGTTGCAAAGTCGAGCTAAACTTAAGTATAGAGGAATGTTTCAGTTTTTCAAAGCCCATTTCAATAAATTTAAAGCGGCTTTAAAAAAGAGCAGCTCTCTTCTTACAGGGAAGCTCAAGGCGCTTTTTCAAGATCCTCTCGACGAAAAGACCTATGAAAAGCTGGAACAGATCCTCTTCGAGGCCGACCTCGGGGGCAGCTGCACTTTCGATTTTGTCGAAAAAATCCGAAAGTTTATAAAAAAACATCCACAGGCTACCCCTCAAGAACTGATCAACTCCTTGAAAGAGCGGGCGCTAGAGATCTTTGAAGAACCTCCGGCGGTTTCATCCTCTTCAGTTCCAAGCTGCCCTCATGTCCTTCTCGTCGTGGGGGTAAACGGAAGCGGAAAGACAACGACGATTGCCAAACTGGCTGCGCGCCTTCAAAGAGAAGGAAAGAGTCTTCTTTTAGCCGCGGCAGACACCTTTCGGGCTGCTGCCGTGGAACAGCTCACGCACTGGGCGGAAGGGTTAAAGATCCCTCTCATCAAGGGGCAAATGGGAGGCGATCCCGCAGCCGTTGTCTACGATGCGCTCCATGCCGCTCAAGCACGCGGTCTGGAGGTGGTGATCATCGACACGGCAGGGCGCTTGCAAAACAAGCGAGAGCTCATGCAGCAGCTAGACAAGATGAAGAGAACCTGTTCCAAGCTTATCCCCGGCGCTCCCCAGGAAACCCTCCTTG
The DNA here is from genome assembly GCA_001796315.1 of Chlamydiae bacterium RIFCSPLOWO2_12_FULL_49_12. GTDB lineage: Bacteria > Chlamydiota > Chlamydiia > Chlamydiales > Rhabdochlamydiaceae > 2-02-FULL-49-12. The sequence goes on along the minus strand of MGME01000014.1, from coordinate 6,859 downwards.
TTCTGGACGCTACAACCGGACAAAACGGCCTCGACCAGGCTCTCGTCTTTCACGAATTTACTCCTCTCACCGGCATCATCTTAACCAAACTCGACGGCTCGGCAAAGGGAGGCATCGCCCTTGCCGTCTATCACAAACTCAAAATCCCTATCCAATGGGTGGGACTGGGAGAAGAGATCGAAGATCTGCAGCCCTTCGATCCCAAAGCTTTCGTAGAAGCTCTCTTCGCACTCGAATAAGGATGTCATCAGAAACTGAGAACAGACTCTATGGAATCAAACGAAGAGATCGTGCGCCTCTATCAAGAGCTTGTTAACGACCTGATCTTGCATCTTAGAGAAAACGAAGCTGGCTTGAATGAAAGTCAGCGAGCTCAAAGAGCGAACCGGGGGAAAAAAGATGTCGTGAACAATCCTTTAAGCCCGATCGAGCCGGAATTTACAGGATCAAAGAGGGAATCTGATGCTCTCTTTGATCCTGTAAACTCCGGCGACGCCGGAAAAAAGAAGGGAGCCCCGCAAGCGCCTCTTGAAACGACTCAACGCTCTAGCCAAAGCTTAAAAGAGCCCGGCGCAGCGCCCTTTTCCCAAACAAATTTTTTATTAGGAGCTGCCGCTCTTCAAGAGATCGCCCCGCACCTTCTTTCAAAAGAGCCGATCCCAGATGATCATTTAGCCAAAAAGATTGCCGGCAGATGGAAAGAAAAAAGAGAGGCCCACCCCGTCGCCCTCCTCTCTTTTGACCAAAAAAGCCTCTCTCATCGTTTTCTTAAGAACCTAAAGCAAGCCATTTCCCTCCGCCTCGCTCCCGCTCATCTTGTTTTGGCCCCTCTTTTGGAACAAGAGGGCAGCTGGGATCTCTTTTTGGCCTCTGAAAACCTTAAGCTTGTGCTCTGTTTTCCAATAGACTTTTCCTCTTTTCCCTCCTTGCGCTCTTTCTATGTGGAACATCCTGTGACAAAAAGCCGCTCTCTTGCGGCAGTTGCTCATCAAGATGCAAAAGGATCGCTTAAGCGCACACCCCTTTACTTCTTACGTCCTTTTGCCGATTATCAAACTGCACCGGAATTAAAAAAAGCCCTGTGGAAGGAGCTATGCACCCTCCTCGTTTCGCCTCTGTCATCCTAGATGAGGGAGTGAACCGCCTTCTCGACTATGAGATTCCCGAGCCTCTTTCAAAACTAGCGGCGCCGGGAATGCGCGTCTTGGTTCCTTTACGCAGCCAATTGAAAAAGGGAACGATCTTTTCTCTCAAAAATGAGGCTTGCAAAAATGTCCGCCCTCTTGAAAAGCTGCTTGTTGATCAACCCCTCTTTACTCCCGACCTTTCTCATCTTGCCCTCTGGATGGCAGCATACTACGCCGCGCCGCTTAGCAAAGTGATGTCTCTTGTCCTTCCCTCCTTTCTTAGAAAAGAGACGAGAGAAAAAGAAGAGCTCTTCATCAAACCTCTTCGATCCAAAAAAGAGCTTGCAGCTCTCTGCCGGGAGATGAGAGAGAAGCATCCCTCCCAAGCCGCTCTTTTAGAGCTCTTCCTTAAAGAGCCGAAAGGATGCTTTCTTTCCGACCTTCTCAAAAGGACCAAGGTCTCAAAAAGCCCCGTGGAAAGGTTGATAGAAAAAAAAGTTCTCAGCTCCTCGCTGCTTCCCCGCTCTCCGTCTTTCGTTTCCGATTTTTTTCAGACAAAACCTAAAGTTTTAACAAATGAGCAACGCGTTGCCTTGAGCGCCGTTACAGAATCCCTTGTCGCACAGGAGTTTGCCGTCCATCTTCTCTATGGCATCACGGGTAGCGGAAAAACTGAGGTGTACCTGCAGGCCATCGAAGAGGCTCTCTCTTTGGGAAAGACCGCTCTCTTTCTCGTTCCGGAAATCTCGCTCACCGAACAGACTACAGAGCGCTTAAGGAGCCGCTTTACGGAAAAGATTGCCATTATGCACCACCGCTTAAGCGACGGCGAGCGCAAGGAGACGTGGAAAAAGATGCAAAACGGAAGCGTCAAGATCGCACTCGGCGCCCGCTCTGCCCTTTTTTCACCCCTTCCCCGCTTGGGCCTGATTATTGTCGATGAAGAACACGACGCCTCCTATAAACAAAAAGAACTAGCCCCCACTTACCATGCGCGCGACGCTGCCATCATGCGAGCAAAGCTGCTCTCCATCCCCATCTTGTTGGGAAGCGCCACTCCGGCCCTGGAGAGCTATTACAACGCAACTCAGGGAAAATACCGCTTAAGCATGCTGACCCAGCGCCCGGAAAAAGCTACCCTTCCACAAATTCAGATCATTGACATGAAAAAAGAGTTTGAAAAAGCGAAAGGATTCACTCTCTTTTCCGAAGCGCTCTTAGGTGCGCTCAAAAAGCGCTTTGAGGTTGGAGAGCAAGCGCTTCTTTTTCTCAACCGGCGCGGCTACCACACCTCCCAGATCTGCTTAAAATGCTCCTATCTCTTTAAATGCCCCCATTGCGATCTTTCGCTCACATTTCACCGCAAGCAAAATGCCTTAACCTGCCACTTATGCGGCTATTCCCTCTTTCCTCCCCCTGCAACTTGTCCTCAGTGCCGAGAAGACTCTACCTTAAAATTCAAAGGGGCGGGAACGGAACAGGTAGAGCGCGCGCTTCACGCCCTGCTTCCCACCGTGCGCACTCTGAGGATGGATGCCGACACCACCAGACTAAAGGGAAGCCTGGAGACCCTTTTCAAACAGTTTCGCTCAGGCAAGGCAGACGTTCTCATTGGAACGCAAATGATCGCCAAAGGACTCCACTTCCCCAGCGTCACCCTTGTTGGAATTCTACAAGGAGACGGCGGCCTTCATCTCCCCGACTTTCGCGCTTCCGAGATGAGTTTTCAGCTTCTTTCGCAAGTGGCAGGGCGCTCCGGCCGAGGAGTCCTTCCGGGAGAGGTCCTCATCCAAACCACTCTGACCGACCACCCTTTGTTAAAGCAGGCGGCTCTTCAGGATTACACGGCCTTCTATACTCAAGAGATTGAAAGCCGAAAAACCTTTGCATATCCTCCCTTTACACGTCTCATCAAATTGGTCTTTACGGGTAAAGAAAAAAAACAGACTGAAGGATGCGCCGTCTCTTTGCGCCAAGAGCTCGTGCACAAACTCTCATCCGATCACGAACTCTTTCCCGTCACCCCGTGCGGCCATGCAAAAATAAAAGAGAATTATCGCTTCCAGGTCCTCATCAAAGCGCGAGACGTCAGAGGAGCGCTTTTTCTCCTCAATCAACTTCTCAACAATCGCCCCCTCCCCAAAAGCGTCCATCTCCTGATCGACGTCGATCCCCTCTCTACCTATTTTTAAACATGGATTCATAATTATTTAAAATTCAGGCACTAAGACAATCTATTCTAGCAAGGAAATCCCTAAATTTACAACAGAGTTGCTCCAAATCAAAACAATCCTATATATACAGGAGCATAGAGAGAATGCTCAACAAATCAAGGAGGTCTTCTCGGATGAGAAATAAGATGCGGCTGCTCTCTTTCCTCATTGCGGGATTGTCTTTTCCCCTTCTCCTCTTCGGATCCTCGTTTGGAAAAACTCCGACGGAAGAAAGGATAAAGGCCAACTTCCCCTTGCTTCTCTGTTCGAATACAGAGGACGCGCATCTCTCTTTTTACTCCCTTTACCTCTCGGAGTCCGACAAGAAAAATATTCACTTTATTATCCACTCCCTGGCCAAATACAGCGTCATCAAACTGGGAGTGAAAAACAAGGAGATCCGCAAAAAAGGAGATGCCGTTGAACATGTGCATCCCCTTCGCTTCCTCGGTTATATTTTCGGCGAGGGGGGACTTCGAGACGACATGCGCCGCATCCGCAAAAGCAGTTACAAGTGGAACAATTTCATGGATAACTTTTCGAATCGCTTAAATAAAGAAGCGTCTCAGGACAATTTACGCCGCTTCGTTCCGGGCTTTGCCCATGCGCTCGGCGTCAACCCCGCCGCCATCTCTTCTTTAATTGAGAGGCGCGATTGGAAAGGACTGGTCAACTACTTCCTCTAGTGAGCTCGAAAAAGACATTTAACTACTTCTACTTTACCCTCTTTTTCTTTGTCCTTTTAGCTCTTTCCCTCCTCCAGCTCTCCACCCTTTCCAGCAACGCTTTTTCTTTTCTCTTCCTCACGGATGCAATCGGGCAAAGCTTGCTCGAGGTCCTCCTGGCCATCTTTATGGCAACCCTCATCGAAAGCTACTTTCCCCGTCCCTTCTTCCCTCTCTTTATTGCGCTCACTCTCTTTATCCTCTTTTTTCACATCGTCGATTTCTTTCTTGTCCGCCTTCTTGATTTTACCATCTGGTTTGCGCTGGACTTTGTCTTCGAAGATGAATTGAGAAACTTTCTTGAACTCCTCTATGCCAGCAATGTCTCTCTGATCGCCTGGGGAGGAGTGCTCATAGCCATTATAGCCTTCGTCTCTTTAGGCCTTCTTTTTTACGCAAAAACAGCCCGTCTCTCGCAAAGAAAACTCTTGCGCTTTTCAATCCCCATGCAAGTTCTCTCTCTCTCCACCCTCCTTTTCACCCTTGCCGTTTGGGATTTTTCAACCCGCCCCTTCTTCTCTTTTGCCGTTGCAGAAAAGCATGAGAAGGCATTACCGCTCAAATTCACCTTCTTTTCCCACAGCTGCCCCACGCTTTGTTTCCACTCGCCTCTTAAGCCTTCCTCAGCCTCCTCTCTTCCCTGCCTTCTTCAAGCTAAAAAAAAACCCGACATCTTTCTTTTCATCGTCGAGAGCCTCCGCGAGGACTTCATCACAGAAACGATCACACCGCACTTAAACGCTTTTAGAAACGGGAATCTCTTTTTTAATCTTGCCCTCTCCTCTGCCAACGGCACCCATCTCTCCTGGTTCTCTCTCTTCTACTCTCAGCTCCCCTTTTACTGGAAAAAGGTTCAAAAAGAGCCCAAAAAAAGGGGGAGCCCGGCCCTGCATCTTTTCAAAGAGCTCGGCTATGAGATCTCCGTCTATTCCGCCTCGCACTTAAGCTACTACCAGATGGATGAGGTTCTCTTTGGAGAGAACAGAACGCTCGCCGACTCGTTTCGTTCGTTTCCCCACCACAGAACAAACGCCCCTTGGGAGAGCGATGAAAAAGCCGTGCAAAGCGTCTGCACGGACTTATGCACCCTCGGCTCAAGCCCTCCTCGTCTCTTTATCCTTTTCCTAGACGCCACCCACTTTGATTACAGCTGGCCGGAAGAGAGGGGCTCTCTCTTCGTCCCTTACGCAAAGGGAGCCAGCTACTGGAAAGCCACGCTAGGACAGGCGGACATCCCCGGCATCAAGAATCGTTACCGCAACGCTCTCTTTCAGATCGACACCCTTTTCGGAAGTTTTTTGAAACGTCTTCATACGACAGAGCGCGGAAAAGACTCCTTTGTCATCTTTACGGCAGATCACGGAGAAGAGTTTTGCGAAAAGGGATTTCTCTTTCATGGAAGCCATCTCTCAAAGGAACAGACGCACATCCCCCTTTACTACCGCTTTGGCCCAAGAAATGAGCTTATCTCAAAAAAAACAACCGAAATGACCTCTCCCTTGGACCTCTTCCCCACTCTATTTCATGTTCTATGCGAAGAAGAGGTCGCACCCGCGCTCTTTCAGGGAGAATCCGTCTTCAAAGATAAGAGATGGCCCTTTGTCGCGACAGCGCGCTACAATGCAGGCCGCACGCCTTACGAATTTTTCCTGCATGATGGAAAGAATAAAGTTGTGGTGCAACTCGCCGATCGCTCCTGCCCCTTAAGCAGCAAAGAGATCAAGCTTCTCTCTTTCACGACAGCAGACGATAAGCCCCTCGCTCTTTCGACAGATGAGGTTCAGCAGAGATTCCAAAGCGCCTTTACCCGCCTCTTTAATCTTCCTTAACTATAAAAATGTATTAAAGAAAGCGCCAAGGCAAGAGGAGACCAGCCTTCTGATGGTGTTGCTTGAATAGACCGCACCTGAGCAATCGCCTTTTGGAGTTTTGTCGGATCGGAGCTCTTTACAGCCTCTGTCCATTGGCTCCGGAACCCCTTCTCATGGTCTTTCTCTCCCTCTTTTTTCAAGTAAGGAACAGAAGCAATCATCTTCAGAGCAATGTAGGAACAAAAGCACTTCTCAACCTCAAAAATCGTCAGACGCTCTCTCGGCTCGGGCCGGAGCATCTTAAAGATCATATGGTCCAAAGTGAACTTGTCTTTGGGCTCTTCCAACGTTTTGATGCATTCGGTAGGGTGGATACCCTGATTAACCATCTCTTTGTAGATTTGCCCCATAGCTGATGCAGGGTCTTTGCTTAATCTTTCCCAAAGAACCAAGCCCAAGATCCAGATATCACTGGCCATTGTATAAGAATCCATTTTCTGAGTGGGAGGAGGCACATCACTTAAGGTTTGATTGGGAACGGGTTTAGGAACGGGTTTACAAACGCGTCCCATCACTTCCGGCGCCCAATAATAGCGATTTCCACATCCTAATTTGTCATGAAGGTCAGGATCTTTCTTTCTTTGCGGTATCGTTGTGGCAAGACTTGCATCCAAAAAAGCCCCTCTCGTTAGCCCGTACTCATCTTTTAAGGAAACAGAGTAAGGAGCTCGAAGAAGGATCTCGTCTTTATGCAGCTCCCTCATCGAGGAGATGAGATCCTCCATCTCTTGTTCCTCTGTCCACAGCATCCTGGGAAGCAGAAGCGAAGAGCGCGCTTCCAGAAGATAAAGAGCCATCTGATTTTGCCCTGAGGTAAAGGAGT
>MGME01000014.1:0-79 GCA_001796315.1 Chlamydiae bacterium RIFCSPLOWO2_12_FULL_49_12 | reverse complement strand
GTAATTTCCAACGCAATGACAACATCTCTTGTTCATGGCGCGTCAAAGCCCCTTTTTCCATGATGGAAAGCAAGAGCCG
>MGME01000013.1 GCA_001796315.1 Chlamydiae bacterium RIFCSPLOWO2_12_FULL_49_12 | reverse complement strand
AATAGTCCGCAAGGCAGAGGGCAATGCCTCCGCTGTTAAAATTGCTGCCGAAGCAAACCTTTTTGCCAAACAGAAGGAAGCTGATGGTCTTTTGTATTCGGAAATGCGAAAAGCAGAAGCCATTCTTGCCACTCGCAAAGCCGAAGCGGAAGGACTGCAGGCTTTGATAAGTGGAGTAGGCGGAAGTGTGGATAATTTGAATAAATTCTCCATTATCTAGAAAGATCTTCTTCCAAAATTGGCCGAACAGTACGCCGCCGGGCTTAAAGGACTGCAACCTAAGATCACTTTTTTGGGGCCTGCGCCTTCCGGAGCCTCCTTCAGCGCCTCCTTATCCGAAGTGCTTAAAACAGTGATCCCTACAGCTGAAGCGCTCGGAGATACTACAGGATATGATATCCTAGGAACGCTGGGCATAAAAAAGATGGGAAAAAAATCGAACAATGAACCGGACAACAATGAATTGTAAAATCGTGATTATCGATTCTGCATGGAGGCCATCTTTTCTGCAAGCTGGGGATCTTTTTCCCGTGCCAGCTCATAAAGCCTCTCCCAGCCATAGCGGCCGGATAGAGGTATGCGAGAGACTTGAGAGGCGCAGATGAGAGAACAGGCGAGGTCATGCACGGGCGTGTTGAGAGAGCGAAAAAGGGCCTCTCCCAAGCGCTCATCGGGAATGCGGCTTGCTTGCGAAGAGCGCAAAAAGGCATCTATCGTAGGAGCGTCGCATAAAGCGTCGGCGGCTCGACAGAGCGCTTCACCCAACCCCCATCTCCCCTCTTCAGGGAGAGAGGCGGCCTGAGGCAAGTCAAGCAGTTTTCCCACAAGCTCTGCAGAAGAGAGTTCCAAGGAACACTGCAGAGCCCCGCCTAATCCCGATTCTATGCTTGCCAGGATCTGTTTCTCCTCTTGTCGTGCAAGAATCAAAGCGACAACAGAGTCCAATCCTTGTGCGGCAGCTATCCAAAAGGCCATCTCCAATTCATGGCTCGAGACCCCTTGTGTTTGCGGCGCAAAGAGTAACGCCGAAGCTGTGTCGGGATGGGAAAGACAAGCGGCCCGAAGGAGCCACTCACCCACAGCGACAGAGCCTGCCTGCGGTAGTCTTAGGATCCCCGCCACTACGTCTGCTTCATCCATGGCAATGGCTAAAGAGAGCGAGCAGAGAAGTCCGCATCTTCCTTCAAGGAGGAGACGATCCGATACAGGAGAAGAGAGCAGAGCCAAAGCGCCTTGCGGGAATCTGATATAAAGAGCTCTCCAAAGAGATTCAGTGAGCTTCTCATCGGAAATAAAGGCGGCGTTGGGACATCTCAAAATGAGAGAAAGAGTCTCTTCCTGATGGCTGAGAATGGCCCACGCCAGTGTTGCAGAAAATCCATAAAGGCCATCGGAAGCAATCGGGAAGAGGGAGACGGCTTGAAAGAGTTCTGAAACAATTTCGGGGTGGCCTAAAGAGACGGCAAGGTGTAGAGCAAGCTCCCTTCCCCTGTTTGCGTTAATAGCCTGAGCCCACTTGATAAGATGCGTGTCAAGATCTTCACGTTTTCCAGAAGGATCCAGGGTCAAAATCTTCTGGCTCTCGGGCAGCCATTTGGGATGGAAGGAATAGAGAAAAGGGCTCTCTCCCTTCTCCTCCGGAAAGGGATCCGGTAGCGTTTTTCGAAAAAAGGATGGAAAAGAATGAAGAGCGAGCCCGGCGATTTCGCTGGAATTTCCTACAGCCGCGCAGACAAGGGCTGTCTCGCCTTCTTTTCCAGAATCAACATAAGGCTTAAACTGCAAATAGAGCTCCCAGCTCCTCTGGATCCGGTGGATTTTTTCTAAAAGGTCTTTCGGAAGCAGTTCTTGCATCTCTTCTTTCCGGACGCGAGGATCATAAAGAGCGGACGCAACAAGAGAGAAGGTTTTTAAAGAAGGAAGTTGTGAGGTCATGAAAAATGCGTTAATCATACAAACTCTCTGGAAAAAATCCAAGGGATTTTTTAAAATCCAACCATCGTATGATTAGTGTTACAATTTTAACCAAAGATTGCGCCGATACGTTAAGTGCTACCTTAGAATCGGTTCGCGCCTTCAAGGAAGTGGTGATTTTAGACGGCGGATCGACAGATGCGACGCTGGATATCGCAAGAAAGTTTGCAAACGTAAAGGTCTTTATGGAGAGTTTTGCAGGATTTGGCCAGATGCACAATCGGGCTTGTGCTTTGGCGTCCTATGACTGGATCCTCTCACTAGACAGCGATGAAGTGCTTACGCGACAAGCCGTGGAAGAGATCCTCTCGCTATTCTCTGATTGCAACAATCCGTCGTCATATTTGAGCCCGGATTTTTCTGCCGGACTAAGCGCGGAGCGCGATGGCAGCGTGAATGAAAGTTGTCGAGTGCGCGCGCAAAGCCTGGGTGAAAAAAAGAGATCGCATGCGCAAGGGGTTTTTTGCAATCGGACACTAGCGCTGAATCCCGCCTGCGTCTATGCAATTGAGCGCCATAACTTCTTCAATGGAAGACGCATTAAGGGATGCGGGGGCTGGCATCCTGATTGGGTAGTGAGGCTTTTTAACAGGCGCTCGACCCGCTTTACTCTAGACAAAGTGCATGAAAAGGTGGTGACGGAGGGATGCGCCATTGCGCGTCTGAACCATCCCTTGCTTCATACCCCCTATCGCACCATCGGGGATTTTCTTACTAAAATGCAAAACTATTCGACTTTGTTTGCCTTGCAAAATCAGAAAAAAAGACCCGTCTCTCTTTTCCAAGCCCTCCTGCATGGCTGGTTCGCCTTTTTTAAAAGCTATCTCTTGAAGCGGGGATTTCTTGACGGAAAAGAAGGACTTGTCATCTCTCTTTACAATGGACACGCCACTTTCTACAAATATCTTAAACTCTCAACGCTTGCTCATGAGGAAAAAAGATGAAATACAACGCTTTTGGCAACACGGGAATTAAAGTCTCAGCGCTCTCGTTTGGGACGATGACCTTTGGAAAGGAGTCCGATGAAGCTGCAGCACAAGCTCTCTATCGCCGCTGTCGCGAGGCGGGCATCAATCTCTTTGACTGCGCCGACATGTATCAAAACGGGAAAGCGGAAGAGATGTTGGGCCGTCTGATTCAAGATGAGAGAAAAGAGATTATCCTGACCAGCAAGGTCTATTTTCCCATGGGAAAAGAGGTCAATTCCCGAGGACTTTCTCGACGGCATATCCTCCAATCGCTGGAAGCGAGTCTCAAACGGCTGAAAACCGATTACCTCGATATCTACTTCATGCATCGCTTTGATGAAAAGACTCCCCTGGAGGAATCCCTGCGCGCGATGGAGGATCTGGTGAGAGCGGGAAAAGTGATCTATCTGGGTGCAAGCAATTTTTCCGCCTGGCAAATCATGAAAGGTCTTGGCATTTCATCTCTTCGAAACGAGACTCCATTCCGTGTCATCCAACCCATGTACAACCTCCTCAAAAGACAGGCCGAAGTAGAGATCTTACCTCTTGCGCTTGCTGAAAACCTTGCCGTCTTGAGCTACAGTCCGTTGGGAGCCGGCCTTTTGACGGGAAAATATCTCTTGAATGAAAGGATTCCGGGAATGCGGCTTCATGAAAGAGAGATGTATCAGGTCCGCTATCAAAACGCCTCCTATCCAGAGTGTGCGAGCCGCTTTGTGGACTTTGCCCAAAAGAGAGGATTTTCTCCCACTGCCCTTGCCATCGCCTGGGTGGCTAGCCACCCCGCTGTCACCTCTCCCCTTCTTGGAGCAAGAAACGTCGAGCAGCTCAACGAGTGCTTAAAAGCCCTTGAGATCACAATGACCCCTGATCTGAAAAAGGAGATCTCCCTTTTAAGTCCGGAGCCTCCGCCGGCAACAGACCGTTCCGATGAAATAACGGATGTGAGGTTCAAGCAATGAACGCTTTCCTAAGAGGACTTCTTCCGCTTCTGTTGCTAACAAGCTGCATCTGGACGAGAGAAGCCAAGACATACGGCTCCTTTACAGTTGCTAACGTAGTTCGTGTCATCGATGGCGACACCTTCCGAGTCAACATCTCCGGCGTCCCTCCACTTATCGGCGAGTCGATCCCCGTCCGTCTTGCCCGGATAGATACACCCGAACTCTCTTCTGAAAACCCGGAAGTCAAAGCCTTAGCCCTTCGCGCCAAGGCTTTTACAGAAGCTGCTCTAAGGAGAGCTCGAGAGATTCGCCTGGAAAATACCAGGCGCGATAAATACTTTCGGATCCTTGCGGATGTTTTGATTGATGGAGAGGACTTAAGCGACAAGCTGATCGAAGCGAAGCTGGCGGTTCCTTATTCTGGCGGAAAAAAAGCGACGTGGCCGCTTTGCATTGCATTCTGAATCTCATCTGGAAGCAGACCGAAATACTGAGCAAAGAGCGCACGAGCCGCTTCCATCTCCGAACGATACTGGTCCATTTCGAAATGCTGCATGCAGATGTTAGTGTAAATTTTAATGCCTGCCCCATTCTTCACTCCCAACACTGTCTTAAAGGGAATCTTCTCCTTCTCTTTATAGAGTCTAATCACCCTCTGGTTGGGATCGGAATAGACGGGATGCATGGCCAAATAACCGCTGTTGGTTTGTAAACAGATATGAGGGGGGGCTACCATAGTGACCTCTTTTGAGTTCATTTGTATATAATTTTAGCTGTTTTTCTCAACATGTCATCTTCGCTCAAGAAGAGAGAGCGTTCTCTGTACGCACAGAGGACCAGAGCATAGAGATGGGGAAGGGCCATCGCGGCAAGAACAGTATCAATTGCTGTCCAAAAAAACTTAACTTCGGAAAGAGAGCCGACAAAGATCATCACAGCTGTTATTGCCAAATAGACAAATGATTTGTTCCGACGCGTGAGATAGAAGAAGCAGTGGCTGCCGTTGTAACTGTTTCCCAAAACGGTCCCGAATCCGAAAAGAAGGGTGCAAACGACCAGCAGGATCACTCCAAAGAATGAAAAATACTCTTGAAAAGAGGCCATGACCATACTGATGCCCAGTGGAAGTTTGGGATTTTGGTAGGTATTTGTAACAAGCGTCACAAAACCGGAGAGAAAGGCTACAAAGCCTGCCGTATAGGTCGAAAGCATAGCCAATGTTCCCTGGGAGCGCGGATCTTGCGTCTCAGCCATTGAATGGGGGATCGTTTGCGTGCCAATCCCCGCTTCGGTGGCTTGCGTTCCTTTAAAAATTCCCCAGCGCAAAGTGCTCATCATCCCCCCTACCAGCACGCCGCTTCCCATCGCTTGGGGTTGGATCGCAGAGCGAAAGACAAGCGCCAAACACTCTCCCAGGCGCTCCTTGTTGGAAAACAGGATCCAGAGCGCCCCTCCGACATAGAGGACAAACATGATGGGGACGATTCTTGAAGAGAAGGAGCCCACTCGTTGAATGCCTCCGACTAAAATCCACAAGACAAAACAGGAGAGGAGGGATCCGGAGATCAGAGGAGCGATGCGATAGGCTCCCAATAAAGGAGAGTTCAGAAGCGAACTGAGTTGATTGGCCTGTGCGCCCGACCACGCCGTCATGAGCATCAGACAAGTCACGGCATACCACCGTGCCCACCGGGGCGACAAGAGCACCTTCAAATACTGCATGGGCCCCCCTTCAATGACTCCCGACTCCCCCTTTTGCCGGAACGAAAGAGAGAGGCTGACTTCGGCAAAGGTGGCCGCGCTGCCAAAAAAAGCTGTGAAAAGAAAACCAAGCAAAGCTCCGGGCCCTCCCAGATGGATGGCAATCACAGGGCCGGCCAAGGTCCCGATTCCCAAAGTCGTCGACATGGCGGTAAAAAGGGCGCGATGCGGCACGATGGTATGGCTGTTGCGCTCTCGCTTTTGTTTAAAAAGGGAGACAAAAAGCATGCGAAAGAGCGCAGGAAAAAGGCGCATCTGGACAAAGCGAAGCCGAAAAGACAAAAAGAGACTTCCCGCCAATAGGATCAAACAAAAAGCAAAGAGAATCCACGAAGAGACGATTTGAATAAATTCACTGAATGACATCACAAGTTATTCTATTTTAGAGAAATAAAATAGAGCGTTCTTGATTATAGTTCAACTGCTATTTGGTAGAGAGGCCAATCGCTTGCCCCCCTCCTCCCCCAGGGGTTGGCCAAGTCTAAAACCAAATTTTGAAGTTGATTGAGAATATTTTCGTTTCTTTTCTTGCCTAACGATTCTGGCGCGTAGTCTCCTCTCTGATGTCGAGTTAAAGTAAAATTCCCAACTGCGGAAGTATCTGTCGACGGCTTCCATGCTTTTTTCAAGGAGAAGGTATGGTCCTCTCGGGGTGATGAACTCGGGCCTTAAGGCCCGAGAATTTTTGCGGTTTTGGGCCGAGTTTCGAACTCGGCCCAACCCATCTTTTGAAAAACCCGGCCCTTAAGGGCCGGATTTCCCAACGGGGGAGGGATGAATTGCAGACAATGATAACCAATAAATATCGAATTTTGATAGCCTGCTCAATTGAAGCAGCCTTTCTTCTTCTCCTAGGGAGAGAAAAGGCAAGAATTGGTGAGGCAAACAGGATTAGCCTAAAAAGTTCTCCAGCCCGATGGGTCCACATCAACCTGAATAAGAGTTCTTAAGCGGTAGATAATTGTGAAGCTGAGAGCCGATTGGTAAAGATCGAGAATTCCCTGTCCTTAAGGAAGGAGTGGCGCATATCAAAGAAATTTGGCCGAACAGAGGCCTTATGAGTGCAGTGGAATCGGAGGAATCATTTTACGTTACGAAACTCCGAAGCAAAAGGGGTTTTGTTATCGCTTCATTTCTGTATTCAATTCTCATCTTTTTTTCGATGTCAATCGCTGAACTAAAGGCATCAGAAAACGGGTGTAGCTGTTATAATCCTTGCTCTGACTGCGTGTTATGTATCTATTCAGCATGTATACGAGAGGATGATTTTTTACTAAAAGCCTTTGATTGGGATAAACCAGCACAAATTGCAGAGAAATTTCCTTGCCTTCGTAAGAAGGTTCCTCTTTGGTGTCTTCCCAGTCACGCAATGCTCCATT
>MGME01000012.1 GCA_001796315.1 Chlamydiae bacterium RIFCSPLOWO2_12_FULL_49_12 | reverse complement strand
GAGGGATTCTTTTTTTTGAATGCATGCTCTCATTTAAACTCGACATACTGTATGGGAAAGCCGCAACAAACAGATTGCGGCCTGTTTTTAGGCGCGGATTAATACCTGCCGTCCGTGAATGAAAAAAAAGGATTGATAAAAATTTAGCTTGACATGCAACGTGTTAATCATGAATTTCTTAAGCGCCGATTCTGCAATTTTCTTTTATATAAACTCGAGGAAAAGTGAATAGGAATTTTCTTTCTATTCTTTTTTTCTTTTTTCTCTCTGTTTTTTCAGTGGAGGCGTCATGGGAGGATGCAGCGATTCTTTCTGCCAGGCTGCCGGAGCTGGAATCCCTACTGTTCGTGGGCTCCTTTTCAGAAGAGGAGTGCGCGCTCTTCGTCTCATTTTTTGAAGAGGTCGAACCGCTCTTTTTTCTGGAGAACCGCGCGGAAGAGAAGCCGACGGGTCAGGTGCTCTTGGAGAAGATCTCAGAGTATGCCAAGGAGTTTCCCAATAAGAGGCAGGATCTGATACTCGTGGATCTGAATGGAGATTTTCGGCTGCTGTTGAAAACTCTCTTTGCCTTACAGGGACTGGCTCACGAGCGAACTTTAGTGCTTTTCAAGGTTGTCGAGGGGTCGCGAGTTCATCTTCCCGTCTGGGAGAGGTGCCGGGAAAAGGGGGTGCTTGAAGAGCTGGGATGGTGGAAAGACAGCCAAGGAGGATGTTGGAGGGAGGGAAGATATCTCTTTCATCCGCTTTGACGCCGCCCAATCGTTCATCCCTTCCCCGCCGGAAAACCCGCGCTCCCTTAGCGTTGGAGGGTCTCTCGGAAGTGCGTCCGGATCTTGTCTTGAAGAAGTGGGTTGATGGGAGCGGCGGGCAGAGAGGAAAAACGAGCCGCACAGGCAAGAGGAGCGAGCCGGCTCCACTCTTCGGATGTAAAGAGAGGAGGGGCGCAAGAGAGCGAGAGGAGGCCCTCGTGCAGCAGGAGCTTCAGGGTGAAGCTGACTTCGACAGGAGTGGGATCCGGGAAAGAGGGAAGGCGGAAGAGATAGCTTTTGAGGAGGCGGTAGAGCAGGGGCGCACGTTTTTCCGGCATTTGAGATAGGAGGAGGTTTTTTACCATCTCGCCTGCGGCTGAAAGATGGGCGAATGAACGGCGCAATTCCGGAAGGCTCTCTTTCAGGGTTGCGTCGTGCAAGCGGTAGAGGTCGGAGGATCCCTTGAGGGTGTGGAAGTCAGCAATGCAAAAGGGAGTGCTGAGCGCCAGGAGGTGAGGCCTGCTCCGGGAGATGCCTTTGAGAATGAGGCTGATCACGCCCTTTTCTTCCGTAAAGAGAGTCAGGATGCGCTCTCTTTCTTTATATTCCATGGAGCGCAGGGTGATGCCTTCTGTTTTCTCTAGCTGCATTGTTGGAAAAGTCTTTTAGTGCTACCATACCATGCTTTGCACCGATAGCTCAATTGGATAGAGTACCCGGCTTCGAACCGGGTGGTTACAGGTTCGAGTCCTGTTCGGTGCGAAGTTTTTTAGAGCTGTGATCGGACGGTATAACTTGATAAAAATGAGGAGTTTCTATGGTGGACAAACGAAAGTTTATCGAGGAAGAGACCCAAGGCTACAATATCACCGTGGTCGGTAGAAACGTCTCCGTGACCGATCCCATGAAAAAGTATGCATGGGAAAAGATATCTAAAGTCGAGAGGTTCGGGACGCACATGATGGATGTCCTCCTCACTCTTGACATTCAGAAAATCGAGCACATGTGCCAGATTGTGATGAAGTGGAACCACTTTAAGGTCAAAGTGCAGGCGAGCAGCTCGGATATGTATGCTTCCATTGATCGGGCAGTCGATCGGCTCCAGGCAAAGTTGAGACGCTGGAAGAAACGGATCCAGATGCATCACCATAAAGGTGTTCCTGCCATCGATTTGCAGGTGAATGTCTTGCAAAGGCCCTATGATGAGGTGGAAGAATTTAACAAAGAGATGGAAGAGGAGGAAGAAGAGAGAAAAAAAGAGATGGCGGAAGCCCTCCTTCCTCCAAAGATTATCGGGCACGAGACCCGCGCTCTCAAAGAACTCACGATTCAGGAGGCCATCATGAAGATGGAGCTTTCCGAAGATCCCTTTCTTATTTTCCATGATGAGACAGATCGTCATTTAAAGGTGATTTATCGCCGTGAGGACGGAAATTTTGGCGTCATCGAAACGGAAGCGGGGAAATGAACTCGGGCCTTAAGGCCCGAGAATTTTTGCGGTTTTGGGTCGAGTTTCGAACTCGGCCCAAGCTATCTTTTGAAAATACCCGGCCCTTAAGGGCCTCTTTTCCCAATGGGGGAGGGATGAACCAGGGCTTTCGGGGCCGGCCGCCGGAGGACGGATGAAGGAGAAGCTGCTCTATGATCCCATCCGCCAGAAATGGGTAACGGCGACTCCGGAAGAGCGAGTGCGGCAGGCTCTTGTGAAGAAGATGGTAGATGCGTGCGGCTATCCCCAAGAGCTGCTCTCTGTTGAAAAAGACCTAAAGGAGCTGCCGCACTTAAAGAACTGCGCGCTTCCTCTCCCCGACAGGCGGGCGGATCTTATTTGCTTTTGCAAAGAGATCCATCCTCTCTATTCCTATTATCCGCTGCTTTTAGTAGAATGCAAACGGGATCGCATTGATGAGAGGGGGCGCAGGCAGCTGATGGGGTACAATCATTTTGTACAAGCCTTCTTTATCGCTTTAGCTGCTCCCGAAGCGTTTGAGTTGGGCTATTTTAACAAAGCACAAGGGAAATATTGTTTTCATCATGTCCTCCCGTCTTATTCGCAACTGCTTGAAAAAACGAGATGGGCGGATTCTCCGTCCTCAGGAAGAAATCCGGCCCTTAAGCCCGGGTAGTTGAGAATTCGAATGGGCAGCGGTGGAAGTCTTCTCCAACCATGCAAAATCCCGGGTCTTCATGCCCGGGTTTATAGAGACAGCGATGTTATTTGAACGGTTTCCTAAGATTGGCTTTTATCTGAACGTCGGGGAGTTTACTTCCTGCGAACTCACTCCTCTCTCTTCTGAAAAGATCGAGGAGATGAAAAAGAAGCTGGCTTCTTTAACTCTTCAAAACAAACTCTTGCTCTATGTTTTGGGTTTAAGAAGAGGGGAGTTCTATTTTTTGCTCAAAGACTGGCTCGCTCAGGACGCAAAGCGCGTGCTTCTTTTTTGGGAAGAGGATCTTGCCGTATTCGATGCCTTTGCACGATGCCCTGAGGCAGAAGAGGTTCTGAAGTGTCGACAGGTGCATCTTCACTATGTCGAAAATCTCGAAAAGTGGAAAGACGATGTCGTGCGGCTCGCCTTTCAATTCCGCGTTGTAGGTGTTGATGTGATAGGGGGAGTGGATGCGGATCCGGATAGAGTAGAATACTGCCGTCTGGAGATCCTTCGCAGACATGTCGTCTCAGAAGGTTTTTTTGTGGAAACAATAAATGCTGCTGAGTGTCCAAGGAATATCTTAAGAAATCTTTCCCACCTTCCTCGGGCTTCCCACGTCAATCAATGGCGGGGAGCCTTTCCCAACATTCCTGCGATCATTTGCGGAGCCGGCCCTTCCCTGGATCACTCTCTTGAAGAGTTGAGATCTGTGGATAAAAAAGCCTTAATTATTGCAGGGGGATCGGCCCTCTCTGTCTTCAGCCAGGCTAATGTAGAGCCTCATCTTGCTCTTGCAATAGACCCCAATACCCTAGAGTATTCTTGTCTTCAGAATATGAAGCTCAAACAAGCGCCTTTTATCTTTGTGACGCGCCTTAATCACAAGGTGTTGTCTTTGGTTGCGGATCTTCCTCTTGGATGCATTACTTCACAAGTAGGAGGGATTGGAAACTGGATAGACAGAGATCTTGGGCTCGATCAGCAGCCGCTGACGGACTTTTTTGGAATTGAGGAGCAATCAGTTACCTCCTTGGCGCTGCATCTAGCTGTGTTTTTGGGTTGCGACCCCATTATCTTGGTTGGGGTAGATCTTGCCTATACTGAGGGAAGGCTCTATGCAAAAGGAGGGCTAAATGAAGAAAAGATCGATTATGAAACCTTGAAGGAGAAGGCTTTTCAGACACGACATCAACCTCTGTGGAGAGAGGACGTTTATGGAAATCAGACCTTGACCCGGTTGCAGTGGGTGATGGAATCTTCTGCAATTGCTCTTTTCGCTAAATATTATTCTGATCGCCGGTTTATCAATGCGACCGCGGGAGGGCTGGGATTTGATTCCATTTGCCATCTTCCTTTAAAGAAGGCTTTAAAAGACTCATGCCAAAAGGAGTACGATTTAAGAGAGCGCATTGCCCAACTCTTGGACAAGCATCGTCTACCTGTCAGCAAGGAAATGGTCAAGGCCTTTCAGGAGCGCTTTGATCAGAGTGTTCAGCGCGCCCTGGTTCTTTGCCGCGCCTATCTTAAAGAGATAGAAAAGGGAAATATTATCCCTACCGGAAAGATGGTTCTTTATGAGTATGATTTACAAGAAGAACCGATCTATCAGTTCCTTTTAAAGGAAACCGAGAATTGTTCGGAGCTACGGTTCTATGACAGCGAAAAAGAGAGGCTCGCCCGGAAGTGGAAGAACTTTCTTGAGATTCTCTTGGATCTTTCATCTCCTCAGGAGGAATAAATTTTAAGCTTATTGCGCAACGTGCGGACGCTGATGCCCAAACTCTTTGCAGCGCGTGTGCGATTATGATCATAAGAGGCAAGAATTTCTAAGATGTGCGCTCTTTCCAGATCGGCAAGAGCGACCGTTCCTTCCCGTTTTTCAAAAGGAAGGTGTTCCAATAAGAGATCTTCTACAGTGATGATTTCCCCTGGAATCATGACGACGGCTCTCTCTAAGATGTTGGCAAGTTGACGGATATTTCCCGGCCAAGAGTACTCGATGAGCTTTTCTCTGGCTTCGGGAGTGAGCCGTTTGGGCTCTTTTCGGCTCTCTTTGGCGGCGCTTTGCAGAAAATGGAGCGCCAAGGGGAGGATATCTTCTCTTCTCTCCCTCAAAGGAGGGATGTGGATGGGAATGACGTTTAATCTGTAATAGAGATCTTCCCTAAAGAGCTTTTTCTGAATGGCTTCCTGAATGGTTCTATTGGAAGTAGCGATAAAGCGGATATCTACCGTCAGGGTCCGATTGCCTCCAACCCGCTCAAACTCCATCTGTTGGATGGCTCGTAGAAGTTTGGATTGAAGATGGAGGGGCACTTCAGTGATTTCATCTAGGAGAAGAGTTCCCTTGTTGGCCAGTTCGAAGCGGCCTATCCTTCTTTCCAGGGCTCCTGTATAAGCCCCTCTCTCATGGCCGAAGAATTCCGATTCGATCAAAGAATCGGGAAAAGCGGCGCAATTAACCTTGATAAAGGGCTCTTCTTTGCGCAAAGAGAGCGTGTGGATCGCCTCGGCAATCACCTCCTTGCCCGTTCCCGACTCTCCCGTAATGAAGACGCTCGATGGGCTCTTTGCAATCTTTTCGAGATCATTCAAAATTTTTTTCATCTGGGGAGAGGACGCAATGATCCCTTCTCCGGATTTTCTAAAACAGGAAGAGATCTCCTGTTTTAAGAAATTATTTTGCTCCAGAAGAAAGAGATGCTCATTGGCTTTTTCGAGAAGGGTATCCAGCGTCTCCGGAGAGAAGGGTTTGATTAAGTAGTTGAAGGCGCCCTGCCTCATGGCTTCGACGGCATTCTCGACGCTGGCATAGGCGGTGACAATGATAACAAGCGTTTTAGGAGAGAGAGTTTTTGCGCTTTTCAAAACGTCCATTCCGGATTTCCCCGGCATCTTCATATCGGTGATCACGAGATCAAAGTGTTCCCGTTTGATGAGATCGATGGCGAATCTCCCTTCTGATGCCGTCACGACATCCACTTTTTTTTGCTTGAGCGTCTCTGCCAAAAAGTTCCGCATCAAGGCCTCGTCGTCAACGATGAGAACTCTTTCAATGGTCATCGCATACCTCTTAAAGGCAAAGAGATGAGAAAGTTCGTGCCGACCCCTACTTGAGAAGAGACCTCCAGCTTTCCCAAGTGGGCGCGGATGATTTTGTAGGCTTTGGAAAGGCCCAGGCCGCACCCCTTCTCTTTGGTTGAGAAAAAGGGAGAAAAGATTTTGACTAAGTCTTTTTTTTCAATTCCCGTTCCTGTGTCCTTGATGTTCAAATGGAGAAGATCTTCCTTTTGAGAAAGGGTTATCATAAGAGTTCCTCCTTCAGGCATGGCTTGAACGCCGTTGAGCATGATATTGAGCAGGGCGGAGGTCAAGAGCTCTTCATCGACAACTGCCATCAGAGGTTTGGAAGGAAGCTCAGTGGAAATTGCGATCTTTTTTGTCGACCGTACATCGGCCTTGAGAAGTTCCACGAGTTTTAACAGGAGGTGGTTGATGTTGAGAAGAGCGATGCGCAATCTTAATGGGCGGGCATAGTGCAGAACCTCTTCAACGAGATGATTGAGTCTTTGAGTTCCTTCAATGATGTAATCGATCTTTTCCAGACTTTTTTTCTCTTTTGCCATCTCTCTTTTTAAGAGGGAAGCAAAACCTAAAATACCACCAAGAGGATTGCGAATCTCATGAGCGACAAAGGCTGCCATCTCTCCCAACTCTTTCATGCGCTCGTTAAGATGGGCCAGTGTTTGCAGAGAGCGGACCTCAGTCATGTCACGCAATAGAAGAATGATCCCTTGGGTGCTCTTGGGACCCTTTCTGATAAAACTGACGCCGATTTCAAGCTCTTTTTCCCAAAAAGTTAAAGGGATGAATCCGGGGGCGCGCCCCGTCTTCAGAGCGTCATTTAAAGAAAATCCGAAGAGATCGTCAGAAAAAAAGTCCCAAAACTGTCCAAAGAGAACTTTTTTTCGTTTCACACCTAGGATCTTTTCCGCAGCAGCGTTGAAAGTGCTGATCATTCCCGTCCGGCCGACAAAGAGAATGCCTTCATTGATGTGGCTCAACAGGCTTTGCAAATAATGCGAAATGAGATCCAGTTCAATCACTTTCTTCTGCAAGGTGCGATCGCTCTTTTCGAGCTTCGCGTTGACCTCCAAGAACCTCTTTTGCAAGCTCTTGTACGCCTTTTCCAAGCGATCCGTCTCTGTGGAAAATTGCTGAAAAGCCAGAAGAAGGCTCTCCATCTGTTCCGACAGATGCCGCTCTTGATGTGCTGAAACCTCTTGGGCCATTGGATGTGCTCCCAGCCCAATTATAGAACTTTAGCATATAAAGTAAATTTTTTATTGATAAATGTTTGTTTTTAGGTTCCTCCTCTTTTGTTTATTAATAAAAATTTCTTATTATATACCGCCCTCTGGTGAAAAATAAGGACTTCTGCTGCGATCTACTTGCATCAGATACCGCTCCCATCCTGTAAACTTCGGACGGTATAAGAAGGAAATCCTTGTCAAAGGATATCCTCTTTTGGTTTGATAGAGGGCAAAAGTTGGGAGAAGTTCGATGAAGCCCTGTCTCTATTTTCTCTTTCTTTTGGTGCTTGCGGCCTGTACGGGCCCGGAGAGGGCTCATGAGAAAAAATTGAGAAGAGCCAATGCCAAGGGAGAGTTTATTTTACGCAATCACGATGATTTTTTTTACCTGATCCCCCCTCCCAAGTGCCGCACTCGTGAAAAGTATCCCTGGGAGAAGAATTATATCGGCCGCTTCCCGAAGATCACCAAAGAGTTTTTTCGCTGCAAGGGTAAGAGTTCTAATCTTTTACATCTCAGGCAAGAAGAGGCGGAGAGAGAAGTTCCTCTGTTTGATTGCAATGGAGGCTTGCAGCACACTCTCCCTGTCCGCGATGGAATAGAGTTTATCTATCCTGTCCTGATCGAGATTCTCAATTACATCCAGGCGCGTACGGAAAAAAAAGTGATGATTACCTGCGGACACCGTTGTCCCGCCCATAACTCCTACTCCGATCCAAAGCCGGAAAATCAGACTTCTAAACATATGATCGGGGCAGAGGTCGATTTTTATGTTGTCGGTCTCGAAGAGGCTCCCGAGACGGTCTTGGAGCTTATTTTTCGCTTCTACAAAGAGAACACCCGCTATCGGGGACGCAAGGAATATGAACTGTTTTGTAGGGATGAAAAGAGAAAAACGGACCTTAAGATCCCCCCTTTTTACAATAAGGAGATCTATGTAAAACAATACATGCGAGAAGAAGGGCGTGATTTAGACAATCAGCATTCTTACCCCTATCTTTCGATTCAGGTTCTTTTTGATCGAGAAAAGAATCAACGGGTGAGCTACAGCTGGTCCTTGGCTCATCAGGGCTTCCACCGCAACTAATGTCTCCGGCCCCCCCCCTCCGGTTGAGCATAATCTTTGAATCAGGTAGCCTTATTGCGCATTGCATGTCTTTTTTGCACATGCTTGCCACTCATGCCGATGTGGCGGAACAGGGAGACGCGGCAGACTCAAAATCTGCTCCTAGCAATAGGGTGCTGGTTCGATTCCAGTCATCGGCATCTATACCGAACGCACTTGAAAAATTGGATTTGGGCCGACGCGAAAGCCCCCCTGTTCGACGGTCGCACGTCGCCCAATATTAGAAATATGGGGCGAGATGCGCTCGTCGAACCCGGGGGCTTTGGCGCAGCTGAAATTCCAATTTTTGAAGTGCGTTCGGTATATACGAAAAAAGTTGGATAGGAATAGTTGTTCGATGCAATGGGTAGATCGATTTTCTCTTTTTTTATTTGATTTTGATGGGATTTTGGTCAATACGGAGCCCCTTCATTTTCAAGCTTACAGAGAGATCTGCGCCCTGTGGGGGAGAGAGCTTCTCTGGACTTTTGAAGAGTATTGCCAAAGAGCTCACTTCAGTTCTCAAGGGGTTAAAGCGGGCCTGAATAACGAGTATCCCGATCTTTTTAAAGGAAAAAGGAGCTGGGAGCTCCTATACCAGGAGAAAAAGAGGATCTATCGAAGGCTTCTTCACGAAAGGGCTGAGCTCATGCCGGGCGCGGCCCTTCTTCTATCGCTTCTGGAGGCAAAGAACATCCAACGGTGTGTCGTGACAAACTCTTCTTTAGAAGATGTGCGCATCCTCTGCTCTTTTCTTCCTTGCCTGGAAACGATCCCTCATTGGTTCACGAGGGAGAAGTACAATCTGCCCAAACCTCATCCGGACGGCTACATCACAGCAATACATGCTCTAAAAAAGCCGTATGACCGGGCCATTGGGTTTGAGGATACGTTTCGCGGGTTGCAGGCGCTTCGTCAGGTGCCGTGCCGCCCTGTTGTGATTTCTTCCTATTTCAAGCCAGCGGAAGCCATCTCCCATTTCGACTCTTTTGAGTCCATTCCGGCAAACTGGGAGATTGAGTAAAAGACTTTCATCAAGCAGAGCCCTTGAGGGGGAGCGCAGCGGCCGGCTCTTTGCCGGTTCTTTGCCTCGAAGATTTCGGGAATCTTATCAAGAAAAATCTTGCCTGTGCCGACATCAAGAAGAGTGCCGACGATGTTACGCACCATCTTGTAGAGAAAGCCGTTCCCTTCAAACTCCAGGCGGATGCCTTCCCTTTCGGCATACATTTCCAGGCGGAAGAGCGTCCGGATGCCTCCCTTTTCGGGGACCTCGCACGCAAAGGAGGTGAAATCGTGCGTTCCGATGAAGAATGGAAGGGCCTTTTCGACAAGAGAGAGAGAGAGAGGAAAGGGAAAGTAAGT
>MGME01000011.1 GCA_001796315.1 Chlamydiae bacterium RIFCSPLOWO2_12_FULL_49_12 | reverse complement strand
AATGATCCGAAATACTTTAGAAATGGAAGCAGAAGATATGGAAGCGAAGGAGCACGGGTTACTTATCAGGATGTGAAAAAACGTTTTACGAAAAATGATTTTGGAAAAAAACAAGAAATAAAATTCTACAGAGAATTTATTGAAAAGATAGGAATCTTAAGAGAGAGTTTTCTAAGATATATCGATGTTGAAATAGATGCACTAAATCATCAGATAGAGAAGTGGGAAGACTTTCTGAGTTGGAATAGGTGCGGCATCCAATGTGAATGTAGAGCATATGGCGGGAAAAAAGCAATTTCAGAAAATCTCAAAAGCGATCAAGTTATATTAAAAAATGAAAAAGACAATTACATAAAAGCGCAAATTATATTAGATAAAATAGAGAGTGAAATTACTAAAACATTTGAGGAGATTCATCGCATCTGTGCCTCAAAACATTTCAACATCGAAACGACCTATGATCAGGGGTTGATGGCTTATCAACTAGGAAACTATAACAACTGCATTAATGCTATCGAAACTCTTTTGAAGACAGCCTCAAAAGAAGATTTCGAAGAGTTAGAAAACGAAATTGAATTGACTTTAGGTTCAGCTTATCTTGAAACAGGATTATATCATGAAAGCGTCAAAACATTATCAGATCTTATCAAAAGAGATCCGAATAATAAAAAAGCATATTATGAACGTGCTTTAGCTCATTTTGAATTGGGAGATTTTGATCAAGCCTCAGTGGATTTTGCTTTTTCGGATTTTTCTGGGCAGAAAGGTGGCGTGACCGATAAGGTGCAGTTTGCATTAGGCTTTGCCACAGGCATTTCGCAAGGGATAGCTCAGGAAGCAATAGAATTTATTCCCGGGATTTTTTCCTCCCTTCAAGGGCTAAGCCATTGCCTTTGGGCCATTGGGTCGGATCCTAAAAAAATGTTGTGTGGGTTTGTTGATGGCATTTACAGCATCTTTGATTTTATTCGTGCACATCCCCTTCAAGATTCTACCTTAGAAGCAGCTATGATTGTTGCGCCAGAACTTCGAGAGATTATCTATGCATGGCCTTCTCTGGAAGATAAAATAAAAGGCGAAAAAGTCGGCCAGCTTATTGGCAAGTATGGCATCGATATCTTATTAGTACCAGGCTCTATTAAGACTGTACAATCTCTTCGTCAGATCAAAAAAGCAAATGGAATTCTTACTTTAGACTCTCTTTCATCAATAAATGCTCAAACAAACGCTATCCGAGCGTCTTCAGAAGCGTGGACACTCCAACGATATGATACACTCAGAAAGATAATTCTTGAAAAGAAGGGAGTAGATATCAAAGCTCTGGAAAATGATATTTCTTACTGGCTTGGCGAAAATACAAAGTTAATTTATAATAAATCCGGAGATATTGTCCTTCTGTCGAAGGATGGCCAAAGAAAATTACGATTTGATTTTATAAAACCGGCTCCACATAAAAACCCGCATTTACATTTTGAACAACTTATTAATGGTGAATGGGAAGAAATCAGTCGAGTATATCCGAATGATGTTCTGCATAAATAGGAGGAGGCGTTTTGAGAATTTTAGATAATGAATCGGACAATAAGTTGGATAATGTTAGTCTGTATTTAACTAAAGAAGAAGTGCTTCAGTTGCGAAAATATGTAAATAAACTTCTTGAGAATCCTCAATTGCAACATGTGCATTTTTCTAGCAAAGATTACCAAAAAGAGATCACTATTTGCTTGTATGATGAAAACGAGTTAAGCAATTTTGATAAAAGATCAAAAATACTAATAAGAGAAGATAAGTAATGTCACTCTTATCGATATGAGCTATACCTCACGATAGAAGGCATTGTGGATGAGTGTAACATATAGGAGGCCGTTAAGGCGGTCAAACGTAACAAGGCGCTCCTGGAGTAGAAGCTAGGTCACAGTAATCATGAACCGCCGTATTCGGCCCCTTACGCACGGTGGTGTGCGAGGACAGGAGCCGAAAGGCTCCCTTCTACGCGATCCAAAAAGTTGCAAAGTCGCAACTTCTTCTAAAGTTGAGGTAAACATTTCGTGGCGAGACCAAGGAGTCGAAAAGTTTGTGAGAAGTCCATAGCCAAAGCGCTATGGACGACGAACAAAATTTTCGAGTCCGACGGTCGCAGCCCGAAATGTTACCTCAACTTTATGAGATGTTGCGCAAAGTCGAGGCGACAAGAAATAATTCAAATCTTCTGGGCGCTTGTTAGAATGTTTCTTTTAAAGAGAGAAAAAGAGAGGATTAAAAGACCGACAACGATGAAGGCCACGACTGCAGGGGGAAAGACCACGGCGTAGATCAAAATGGCAGCGGAGAGCATTTCGCCCACGGTCTGGATCGAGTCCAAGACTCCAAAGAGAGTTCCCTGCTGGTGGGGATAATGCCCCAATGAAAAATAGGTATAGATGGCCGTAATGCTCATTCCCAATCCAAATTGGAAAATGAAAAAACCCAAACTCTGTTCTAGCCAGGTGGTTCGGATCACTGATAATAACAAGGCGATGGCGTAGCCAACAATCCCAATTGTCAGCCCTCCCAGGATCGCCTGTTTATTGGAGATGCTCAACTGAAAGAGTGAAAGGGTTCCGACGATAAAGCCGATCACGAAAAAGATGATCATCTGGGATTCTACAAAGCGAAAGGAGATCACTTCGTCTTGATAATAAAACGAGAAGGCAAAAGCCAGCTCCCAGAAAAAGAGACCTACGAATCCCAGGTAATGTTTTTTGTTCGTAAAAAAGACAACGCTTTTCTTGATCTCCTCGAGAACCACGTGATGAATCTTTTTGTGTTTAGGGATGTCTCGGAAATCCTTGAAAACGAAAAGAGAGAGCAGCATGCAGAGGAAAGCGGAGAGGAAATAATATAAAAAGATGATGGCTGAATAGACCCCTGAAAGCAAAAAAAACGCCGTGATGATCCAAGGTGCGAATTGAGCAATAAAAGACCATCCGATAATTGTCCTCCTGTTTAGATGAAAGTAGAGGTCGACAAGAGCGGCTCTGGCTATGACATCCCCATTTCCGAGCATGCTATGGATCACTATGGCGGGAAGGAAAAAGAGAGGAGAGGTTTGGAAGGAAAAAAAAATAAGGAGTTGTCCTAGAGCAATGGCCAAAAAAGCGACCACTAAGCTCTTTTTTCTCGAAAAACGATCCGAAATAGCTCCCTGAATGGGAGAACAGAGCGCCTCTAGAGTAAAGGATAAAAAAAAGAAATAGGCAGCCTCTTCTTTAATGATCGAGGGAAAAATTAAGACAATCCCCGCTTTGGCGAGCGAATAGACAAAGATGAAAAAAAGAGGAAGCATGACTTGCTCGGTATCGGTCCTTTTTTACTGTAATGTGCTTTTCTTTTTTTGCAAACTTGGAACCTCGGTAGACTTTTTTTAAGTACTCTTTTAGCCTGAAAAGAAGGGAACTAAAAAGCAAGATGCGTCCTCGTTTTCCTAAACAAATTGGTTTTATCTCTCTCATCCTGACTAATATTGTCGTTCTTGGAGGCGTTGAAAATTGGCCCTTAATCGGAAATGCGGGCGCGCTCTCTCTTTTTTTCTTCCTGCTTGCAGGACTCCTCTTTTTTGTTCCTTCCGTCTTTGTTACAGCAGAACTGGCCTCTACTTGGCGCCAAGCGGGCGGACTCTACGTTTGGGTTAAAGAAGCCTTTGGCCATCGAGCCGCTTTTACAGCAGCCTGGCTGATGTGGATCTCTCAGATCTTCTGGTTTCCACTTCCCCTTATCTTGATCAACTCATCCACTGCTCTGTTGTTTCATTCCCCCGCTATGACCGATACTTTTTACCAACTCATCTTTTCTCTTGTGCTGCTCTGGGTCACTACCTTTATCTTTTTTCAAGGCATGGGAGTTCAAAGCCGACTTAATTCCATAGGGGGGATGGGACTCCTCACATCCGGAGTGTTGATTACTATCTTAGGTTTTATCTGGATCTGGAAAGAACAGCCTCTGGGTCTTTTGTTTTCTGTAAAAACCTTCACGCACGACCTTTCCCATATAAAAAACTGGCGCACCTTTGCCGCCGTCTTGACTACCCTTCAGGGGATAGAAATTTCTGCTTTTCATGCGCAAAGCGTCAAAGACCCAAAAAAAAATTATCCCAGAGCCGCCTTTATCTCCGCTCCCATCTCCTTTATTCTCGCCTTTTTAGGAACCTTTGCTATTGTTGCAGTCGTAGCGCAAAAACAGATCATTGCCTCACAAAACGAGATGGAGGTGATCGAGATTTTTTATCATGCCTTTAATCTCCCCGGACTCTTTCCCCTGGTGCTCATCCTCTTTATCTTGGGACTCTATATGAGCATTAACGCGTGGTATGCTTCCTCGATAAAGGGACTCCTTGCAATTGCAACCCATGGAGACCTCCCTCCTCTTTTCCGCCAAGTCAACCAGCAAGGCATGCCCACAACTCTGATGATCCTTCAAGCGTTGATCATTTCCGTTCTCTCAATCTTATACATTCTCTTCCCGCAAGTTAATTACATTTACTGGATTTTTGTCGCTCTTACAATTATGCTATACTTGTTGTCTTACTTATTTATTTTTTCTGCTGCCATTAAACTTCGCTATAAGAAAACAGATGTTCCAAGGCCCTACAAAATACCTGGAGGGAAGATCGGCATTTGGCTGGTGGCGGGAACAGGATTGGCAACCTCCCTGGTCGTCTCTATCCTGGCCTTCTTGCTCCCTGACTATGTTTTAAATTTCAGCAGTTTAACCTATTTTCCCTGGTTTTCTCTAGGATTGGTCCTCATCTGTCTCGCGCCGCAGTTCATCTTAATGTTCAAAAAAGCCAGCTGGAAATCGGCCCCCCCGGAAGAGATGGAGGTGCAAGCCTTTCTTACGAGTCCTAGCAAGGAGATGTTGACGCCGTGAAAGCGCGCTTCCCAAGAAGACTGAGTTTAATCGCTCTCATCCTGACGAATATCGCCATCTTGGGAAACGTGAACAATTGGCCGATTTTTGGGAGCTCCGGAATTCTCTCCCTTTTTTTCTTTATTCCCTCTATCTTGGTGACTGCCGAGCTTGCTTCAACCTGGCATCAGGAGGGAGGGCTCTACATGTGGGTTAAGAAGGCCTTCGGTCATCGGGCCGCCTTTACAGCCGCCTGGCTGATATGGCTGCAAGCCATGTTCTGGTTTCCCCTTCCCCTGGTGATCCTTGCCTCTTCGTCCGCCTTGCTCTTTCACTCCTCTTGGGGCAATCATACTTTTTACCAACTCATCTTTGTCCTGGTGCTGCTCTGGATCACCACCTTTGTCTTTTTCCAGGGGATCAGAGTGCACAGCAGAATCAATGCCTTCGGAGCGCTCTTTGGGATCCTCCTCATGGGTGTTCTGACCATTACGTTCGGAATCATCTGGATCTTGAAAGGATATCCTCTGGCTTTTACGTTTTCCTTCGATGGGTTCATGCGTGACATCGGCAATGTAAAAAACTGGAGTATCTTGTCTGGCATCATGACGACTGTCGTCGGCATAGAAATGTCTGCCTTTCATGCCCCTAGCGTCAAAAATCCTCAAAAAAATTACCCCAGAGCCGCTTTTATCTCATCGCCTATCTCTTATACGCTGGCTTTTTTTGGCACACTGGCGATTCTCTCCGTTGTCGGACAAAGCAGCATCTCCCTTTTTCAAAATGATGTCGATGTGCTTCAGATTTTTTTCAATTCCTTTCCAATACCGGGCCTATTTCCATTTGCCCTTGTCCTCTTCATCATTGGACTCTATGTGGAAATGAACGCCTGGTACGCGGCCCCGATTAAAGGAATACTGGCGATCGCCAATCATGGGGATCTTCCTCCTGTATTTCGCCATACCAACTCTCGCGGAATGCCCACGACGCTGATGATTCTGCAAGCATTGATTGTTTCCGTTCTCTCTATCTTGTATATCCTTTTTCCTAATGTGAATTACATTTATTGGATTTTCATAGCTTTTGTCATTATGCTCTATTTAATTGTCTACCTCATTATTTTTGCAGCGGTGATCAAGTTGCGTTACTCAAATCCTCACGTTAATAGGCCCTATCAAATTCCGGGAGGAAAGATCGGGATTTGGCTCATTGCAGGCTTGGGATTTACCACATCCCTCGCCATCTTTATTCTCTCATTTCTTCTTCCTGAATATGTGTTGAATTTTAGCAGCTTAATCTACTTTCCCTGGTTTGTTCTCGGTTTGTCCCTCTTTTGCCTTCTTCCTCAATTTATTCTTTTGTTCAAAAAAGCCAGCTGGAAATCTGAGCTTGTAGAAGAGATAGAGACCCAGGTCACATTCCAAGCCTGTAAACTCCGGCAAGAGTCCGGAGGTCTATAAGATTGAACCTCACGAAAGAAGGACCGTTTCACAAAGACCTTGACAATCTAAGATCGTTTTTTCGCGCAGGCTTCCATAGACTTTTTTTTTTTACTCGTTTAGCGTAAAAAAGATGAACCGGAGCGCACAAGATTGCGTCGGATGACCTCTCCCATCTTGTGCGCTCCGGCTGTTGCGCCTAAAAGCAAGGAGTCATGAAGCAACGTCTGCCAAAAAGTTGGGGATTTCTCTCTCTTACTCTGGCTAATCTTGCAGTTATCGGCAGCATCAATAATTGGGCGCTTCTCGGGAGCTACGGCTCCATTTCGCTCTTTTTCTTTCTCTTGGCAGGCCTTCTCTTTTTCCTCCCTTCCGTCTTTGTGACAGCAGAGCTGGCTTCTACCTGGCATCAGACGGGGGGAATTTATGTCTGGGTCAAGGAGGCCTTTGGACATCGCGCCGCATTTACTGCTGTCTGGATCATGTGGATTCAACAGATCTTTTGGTATCCCGTTCCTCTTTTAATCATCGCCACGTCTTCTGCATCGCTCTTCTACCCCTCTTTAACCCTGAATAGGCGATTCCAGCTCTTGGCTGTTGCCGCTCTCATCGTGTTGATGACCGTTGCCTTTTTACGGGGCCTGCGTCTCTTGCGCTGGATCAACTTTTTCGGAGTTATGCTGGGAATGATCCTTCCGGCAGGGATCATCATGACTTTTGGATTTTTCTGGATTTGGAACAAAGAGCCCCTGGCGCTCACGTTTTCGCTAGAATCCTTCACAAAAGATATTACCAACATTAAAAATTGGAGCACCTTCGCTTCCATATTGACGACCTTTGCCGGTATCGAAATTTCAACCTATCATGCCCTCGGCGTCAAAGAGCCCAAAAAAAATTATCCCAAAGCGGCCTTTCTCACAGCTCCCATCTCGTTCGCCCTCTATTTGTTCGGAACATTAGCTCTGATCTCAGTTGTGGAGCAAAAAAAAATCAATCTCTTTCAAAACGACGCAGACATCCTGGAACT
Organism: Chlamydiae bacterium RIFCSPLOWO2_12_FULL_49_12; assembly: GCA_001796315.1. Taxonomy (GTDB): domain Bacteria; phylum Chlamydiota; class Chlamydiia; order Chlamydiales; family Rhabdochlamydiaceae; genus 2-02-FULL-49-12. Next base: position 67,160 of record MGME01000011.1, on the reverse strand, counting down.
TTTTTTTAAAACGTTAAATGTTCCGGCTCTTTTTCCTTTCATGCTCGTCCTTATCCTTCTGGGGATGTTTACTGAGATGAATGGCTGGTATACTGGACCCATTAAAGGCCTGCTTGCTGTTGCCAAGCATGGGGATCTCCCCCCCTGTTTTCGACGCATCAATGCTCAAGGCATGCCCACTCTTCTCATTTTCGTGCAAGCCTTCTTCGGCTTTGCGTTCTCACTTTTATTCATCTTTTTGCCCCAAGCGGAGGCTCTCTCTTGGATAGCCGTTGCCTTGATTATTATGCTCTATTTTATTGCCTATTTTTTTATTTTTGCCGCAGCAATTAAGTTGCGTTATTCTAAGCCCGATGTTCCCAGACCCTATCAAATTCCAGGAGGGATGCCGGGCATCTGGCTTGTTGCAGGATTGGGATTGGCAACTTCCGTCATCGTCTTCGTTCTGGCCTTCCTTTTGCCTCAATACATGTTGAATTTAAGCAGCCTGCACTACACCCCCTGGTTTTCGCTCGTTTTGATTCTCATCTGTTTAACCCCGAATTTTATTTTGTGCTTCAAACAAAAGAGCTGGAGCCAGCTCCCTGAAAAGGACATCGAACCTTGAAGCTCGACTTTGTACAATCAAAGATAATTGTCATCGGGCTTCAAAGATAGTTAATGATTTTTATGAGATGAGAGTATTAAGAAGAGGAATTGAATGGGATTTTATCTAACTGCTGTGATACTACGCCTCGATAAAGGAGAGACCTGGAATGATATTGCTGCTCATTTTTAATAATGAGCATGTAGCAGTTTTCAAAGTCGTTAAAAAGATGGGTTCATTTCCCGCTTACGCGTTTACCATTTGAGCATCTCCCATAGATGCAGAGCAACCACTTGAGTAACAGGTGTTTTTATTGGGGATCCGTCATCGCGACATTGATTACCTAGGACAACCACACAATCTTTTGCGTCAGTATTTCGAGCGATAAATGATGTAAAACCCGGAATGCCTCCTGGATGAAGCAATGCCTCTCCATTCCCTTCAACGAATACACCAAAGCCGTAACATGTTCGATCATACTCTTCACCGGCTTTTGGAATAGCTCTCCCCTGGGCATCATGATCATATGATTTTTTTTTTGGATTAAATATGATTCTACCCTCTGCGTTAGCTATTTCTTTTCGGGATGCAGGAGTTAAAAAAGTGTCATCATAAAGCGCACGATCCCACTTTTCCATATCTTCAAGTGTTGAAATAATGGCGCCTGCGGCATGCGCTTTGGAGACATGAATCGGCATTGCTCTATGTTCAACACTTTTCAGCTTTCCATCGTCATCCAGGTAAAAGCCTGCAGCGGGTAGAGCAGCTGCATAAGAGGAGTACATTCCTGTGTTTCGCATGTCACTGCCTGCGCGATGGAAAATATGATCGCGCATAAAATCTTCATAACTTTGAGGAGGCTTAGAGCTCTCTTCAATAATCGCACCAAGCAGAGCATAGTTTGCATTGCTATATTCGAACATCTCCCCCGGATTGAAGGCCGGATCCCTATCTGAAAATTGAGCAATGATCTCATCCAAAGTGAAAAATGACGCACGATCCTCATCTCCAGGAGAGGGGCCGTAGTCGGGGATGCCCGTGGCATGCGTTAAGAGATGTCTGACGGTGATCCCCTCCCACTTCCTATTTCTAAATCTTTCAGGAAGAACCGTATTGATTTTATCATTTAAAGCAAGACGTCCCTCTTGAATCAGAAGCATGATAGCAACGCCTGTAAATTGTTTGGTTACTGATCCTATACAGAAGCGGGTTTGCGGGGTATTTGGAGTGGCCGCATCTGCAGCGCCATATCCTTGAAAAACTAATCTCTCTCCATTTTTTTTAACGAGTACGGAGCCGCTATATCCCCTTTCATCCGCCATTTTTCTGATGTATGCCTCCATCCGCGCTGCTAGCTCTGCAGAGGTAAGAGAAGATTCTACGGAAAGGTTTTTTACATCAGCAAGACTACTTAACCGTCCCCGAAGATCACTGGGAGGCATATCTTTTTCAGATGAGAGATCTGAAATCGCTCCTCTTAAAAAAGCCATTTGAGAGGACTCACCTAAAATTGCAAATTGTCTTCCATTTATTTGAACACTCTCAGCTGTTGGCTTCTCTTGCTCGCGAAAAGTGAGATCATAATGTTCGCCTTGATGATCAAACTGAAGATGTACTGTTTCTAAACTCATTTTTATACCTTCATTTATCTTATTGAATAGCAATAAACAAGGGTTCATGTCGATACAAAGTTCCTAATTCGATGTTTCATTGGGTGCCACGGCGCATAAGGGTGCATATTCTGCTGAGTTTTTAAACACTGTTTTTAGAAAAGTTTTTGGAAATGCAGCTTCGTGATAAGGGGACGCCTCTTTCTCCGGACAAAATACACCACGCCTTAGCCGGGGTGCTTACAATATTTTTCGAGGATACAAGCGCCAATAAGCTGGGAAAAATGCATTCGATGCTAACTGTTGAGGCAAAAAGACATCTTTCAAGCGCTGGGCTTGCCCATCGAGCGTCCTACGATAACAGAAGCTTGCTGTTGTGTCTAATTTTTAAGACTTAAATCATTGCATGTAAGTTCCTTAAAAAAAAGTAACTGTCAAAGCTAGAAGACTCAATAAGCACACACAATAAGAATAAAATTTGCAATTAAATCGCTCATTTAATTAAATAAAGACAGAGATTGTGAAACAATAAAAAAGATGTCCTATCATGTCAGTAGAAGGGTTTTCATCAAAACTCAATGCAGATTATACTGAACTAGCAAATACGTACTTAGATCACATTCCTGTCTATACAGAAACAGATTTCAAAACTACTGAAGTCTGCCTTAAATACTTACTAGAAAAAAACGAGGTAGGGACCGGCTCTGATGAGTTAAGGGAAAGAGTTATAGACATAAAAGCACTGTTGGACCACCCAGAAATCTACGTAGAGCTCGAAATAAATTATAACCTATTCAAAGACATCATAATAGATAGAATAAAATCTAAAATAAAAGAGTTTGAGACAATGTCACCGCAGGAAAAAAAAGATTATATTGAAAATCAACAAAAACAAAGAGAAGAGGTTCAAAGGACGCAAGCCCAACTTGCTACGGCTCAACCACCAACCGGTGAAGCGCGAACATTAACAGAAGCAGCATATCTCGCTGAACTGCAACAGCAATTCCAGCGAGAAGGAATATCACCTGCTCTTCTTGACCTAGGCATTGCTGTACGCATATTAATGATTGGAGGTGTGACACTTAACCAAATTCTAGCGTTAGACCCGGATCTCAGAACACAAATTTTTCAGTCATCCACTGCTGTACGCATATTAATGAATAGAGGTGTGACATTTAACCAAATTCTAGCGTTAGACCAGGATCTCAGAACACAAATTCTTCAGTCATACGCTGATGTAAATATATTCATGAGTGGAGGTGTGACATTTGACCAAATTCTAGAGTTAGACCCGGATCTCAGAACACAAATTCTTCAGTCATCCACTGCTGTATGCATATTAATGTATGGAGGTGTGACATTTGACCAAATTCTAGAGTTAGACCCGGATCTCAGAACACAAATTCTTCAGTCATCCACTGCTGTACGCAGATTAATGAATAGAGGTGTGACATTTAACCAAATTCTAGCGTTAGACCCGGATCTCAGAACACAAATTCTTCAGTCATACGCTGATGTAAATATATTAATGAGTGGAGGTGTAACATTTGACCAAATTCTAGCGTTAGACCCGGATCTCAGAACACAAATTCTTCAGTCACCTAATGATGTAAGCACATTAATGTATGGAGGTGTGACATTTGACCAAATTCTAGCGTTAGACCCGGATCTCAGAATACAAATTCTTCAGTCATCCACTGCTGTACGAATATTAATGAATAGAGGTGTGACATTTAACCAAATTCTAGCGTTAGACCCGGATCTCCGAACACAAATTCTTCAGTCATCCGCTGCTGTAAACATATTAATGAGTAGAAATGTGACATTTAACCAAATTCTAGCGTTAGACCCGGATCTCAGAACACAAATTCTTCAGTCATCCATTACTGTGATGATTCGCCTCGATCAAGGAGAGACCTGGAATGATATTGTTGCTCATTTTTAATACTGTTTCTAAACTCATTTTTATAGCTTCATTTATCTTATTGAATAGCAGTCTGTGAAAACAGGAGATGTAGCGGCAGTCGGATTTGAACCAACGACCTGCGGATTATGATTCCGTTGCTCTAACCAACTGAGCTATGCCGCCAAAAAGAATAGCGGGGGTAGGAGTCGAACCTACGACCTTTGGGTTATGAGCCCAACGAGCTAACCACTGCTCTACCCCGCGATAGCTCTTCAAAGAAGTTGCAACTATACTCCTATCCTCTTTTAGGCTCAAGCCTAAAACCGATTTTTGAATTTGTTTGGATTATAGTGAGTAAAAATGGCGGCTGCGACTATGATAAGTCCTCATTTTTTTCAGGAGGAGAGTGTCATGGCCATACAAATTCTACAGACAACACTTCAAGATGTCTCTTGTCTCGATGGGGAAATTCTTGTCAATGGACACATCCTCTCTGCGAAAGAGCCGATCTCTTCTGAAGCATGGAAGAGACGCGATAGGATCTCGATTTCTCCCACGCAGTCTCAAGGCATCTATCGGATCGACAACTTAACCCGTGAAGGATATTACTTTTTTCAATTATGTGATCGATCCAGGGATCTTTCTCTTCCCGGATGCGTAACGCATCTTCTCCCAACCGAATGGAAAGATCACATTGTGGCAGTCGACTGCGCCCTTTGCCTCCCTTCCGATCAGCGCATGACCAGGAGTCGAACCTCTTCCCTTTCCCATACAGCGCATGAAGTGGTCACTCTCTATCATGGAGTCTATGTCGCTCCATCTTGCTGGAAACTCGATCACGAGCTCGGCCTGAAAAACAATCCGACGACTAAAAGCCGTTATCTATTTAATGCATCGATCACAGATGCCATTGTGCTCCCTTAATCGGAATGTACAGGATGGGAGAAGCAACATCTTGCATCATCTATTAAACCCTCTCTAGAACTTGTTCCCAGGTTCTTTGCAGAGCTCCCTTTGAACACTTGATAAGCTTATCACCGGAGGCTGTCATGCGGGCGCGCAGCTGTCCATTTTGAAAGAGCTCCAAAAGAGCTCGGGGAAGTTCTTCTAATGAGAGCTGTCTTGCCGCTTGGGCCTGCAACAGGAGGTGAGTAAAGTCTCTTTGCGCCTCCATATGCGGTCCGAAGAGGACAGGAATTCCGCATTGAATCGGCTCAAAGACGTTGTGCCCGCCGATTCCTCGGATAAAACTCCCTCCGACTAGGGCCAGCTCAGAGAGCTGATAACACGTTCTCAAAAGTCCCATCTCATCCATTAAGACCACTCTTTCTCGAAAGTTCTTTTCCTCACGTTTGGAATAGACGAGAAAGGGCATTTCGCTCCTTTCTAAGAGAGCCTTTACCTCCAAGAAGCGCTCGGGATGGCGGGGAACGAGAAGGACTTTCAAGTGGGGAATCTCCTGGAAAAGAGGAAGTAGAGCCGTTAAGAGTCTCTTCTCTTCACTGGCATGTGTTGAGCCGATGGTCAGCAGGCGATCGTCAGGGCCAATCCCCAATTCCATTTTCCAGTACTCTTTTTCCGAAGCAGTGAGTCTTTGAACGGGAGTGTCAAACTTAAGATTTCCCGTCACGGTCATCTTCTCTTTTGAGATACCCAATTCCAAAAAGCGCTCCTCATGGCAGGAGCTCTGCAGGCAGAAGTGATCGATAAGAGAAAAGAGGCGCTTTGTAAAAAAGGAAAAAAGAGCGAACCGTTCCCTTGAAATCTCCGAGAGCTTGCCATTGGCAAGCAGGATGGCGGCGCCCTGTGTTTTTGCCTCTTGAAGCAAATGGTACCAAAACTCTCCTTCCATCAAAATGAGAACGTCGGGTTTAACCATCGAGACGAGTTTGCGCATCACAGAGGAAAAATCTAAGGGCAGAAAGAAACGGGAGTCGGCCTCTGCAAGACTCTTTTTTGCCTCATCGAATCCCGTCTCAGTTGTCGAAGAGACGACAAGGCAACTCTTGGGAAATTTCTGCTTGATCAGACGAACGAGAGGGATTGCCGCTCTGGTCTCTCCTAAAGAGACGGCATGAATCCAAAAAACGGGCTTTAAAGCGGGCCTCTCTTTGGAAAGAAGGGGAAGCTCCAGGCCCAGCTTGGCCTTAAGCATCTTCCATGAGTTTTTTTTCTTCCAGAGCAGTTTGGGTAAAGAAAAAAGACCAAAAATGAATAAGAATAGATTATATAAGCAACTAACCATCGACAACAAGATTGATCAATTTGTTAGGAACATAGATGACTTTTTTTATCTCTTTCTTCAAATATTTTGCAATTTGAGGCTGCTTTTTGATGAAGCAGAGAAGCTCTTCTTCGTTCTTGTCTTTTGGAAGCTCCCACTTTCCCCTCATCTTGCCATTGATTTGAACGATATAAAGGACCGTGAGATCCTCTAAGTAAACAGGATTTATTGATGGAAAGGGATGATAGGTCAGACTCTCGCTTCCTCCCAGATGCTCCCAAGCCTCTTCGGCAAGATGGGGGGCAAAGGGATAGAGCGCCTGGATGAGAAAACAAAGAGCCGACCTGGGATACTTTTCCAAAGGCTGGAAAGCGTTGATGAACTCCATCATTTTTGCAATGGCCGTATTAAAGGAGAGCGTCTCCACATCGCGCTCGACGCTATGCACGAGGCGATGGGCGAGCTTTGACGCTACCTCATCCTCTTGATCGACGAGCTTCTCGGAAAAGACAAGATCATAGACGCGCGACAAAAAGCGATGGCAGCCGTGCATGGCGTCGGTATTCCACAACTTCTCCTGTTCAAAGGGTCCCATGAACATCTCATAGAGACGCAAGGCATCGGCTCCATGCTCAGCAACCATCTCATCGGGCGCCACGCCATTGAGCTTGGATTTTGACATCTTTTCGACCAGAGTAACGAGCTTCTCCTGAGTTTTTTTGTCATAGGCCTTTTTGTCTCTTATTGCAACCTCGTCGGGCGCAACGTATCCGCCCCCTTCACGTTTGTATGCATGCGCAGTGACCAGTCCCTGGTTGCGAAGCGTCTGGAAGGGCTCCTTTGTCGAGACCAGATCGGAGTCGTAGAGAACCTTGTGCCAAAACCGCGCATAGAGCAGGTGCAAAACGGCGTGTTCCACTCCCCCGACATAGAGATCGACGGGCATCCAGTACCTCTCTTTTGCACCATCCCATGCGGCCTCGTCATTATGGGGATCGCAAAAGCGCAGATAGTACCAGCATGACCCCGCCCACTGGGGCATGGTATGGGTTTCCCTAAGAGCTCTTTTTCCCGTCTTGGGGTCGATGATTTCCACCCACTCTCTTACTTTAGCAAGCGGACTCATCCCGTCTTGGGTAGGCTTGTAATCGCTGAGTTCGGGAGGAGTAAGGGGAAGCTCGGAAAGATCGAGCGCACGACAGCTGCCGTCTTCAAAATGGAGGATGGGGATAGGCTCGCCCCAATAGCGCTGGCGGGAAAAGAGCCAATCGCGCAGTTTGTAGCTCACGCGCCTCTTCCCTCTTCCTTCTTGCTCAAGCCAGGCAATCATTTTCTCTTTTGCCGAAGCCGTATCCAAGCCGTCGAGAAACTGGCTGTGGATCAACTTCCCTTCTCCCGTCCAATTCCTTGTGCCGTCTAAAATCTCTTGCTGCGCACTCTTAGGCATCTCTTCTTTGGAAAGCTGTTCCAAATCGGGAAGGACGACGGGAATGATGGGAAGAGAGAACTTTTGCGCGCATTCAAAGTCTCGCTCATCTCCTGAAGGGACAGCCATGATCGCTCCCGATCCATAACCCATGAGAACAAAATCGGCAATCCAGACGGGAAGCCTCTTTCCCGTCACAGGATGCAAGGCATATCCGCCGGTAAATACCCCCGTTTTTTCCTTGGCGACATCGCTCCTCTCTCTGTCGCTTTTTCTTGCCACCTCGCTTTGGTAAGCAAGAACACTCTCTTGTTGATCTTCTGTAGTGATGGAACCGACAAGAGGATGCTCAGGAGAAAGCACCAAAAAGGTCGCGCCAAAAAGCGTATCGGGGCGTGTCGTAAAGACGGTGATGACCTCAAGCCTCTTTTCCAAAGAGAAATCAATCTGGGCCCCCTCGCTTTTTCCAATCCAGTTTCTCTGCAGCTTTTTAAGAGAGTCGGGCCAATCCAACTCTTCTAAGTCCTCAAGCAAGCGTTCGGCATAGGCCGTGATTTTTAAAATCCATTGTCTAAGCGGGCGCCTTTCAACAAGATAGCCGCCTTCCTTCGAGCGCCCCTCTTCCACCTCTTCATTGGCAAGAACCGTCTTAAGCTCGGGGCAGTAATTGACCAGCATCTCTGCTTCATAGGCAAGCCCTCTCTCAAAGAGCTTGGTGAAGATCCACTGGGTCCACTTGTAGTATTTAGGATCGGAAGTGGCGACTTCGCGCCCCCAATCATAGCTAAATCCCAACGATTTCAGCTGCCGCCTGTAGGTCGCAATATTTTTTTCCGTCGTGCCGGCGGGATGGGTTCCCGTCCGCATGGCGTACTGCTCTGCAGGCAGACCAAAACTGTCCCACCCCATGGGATGGAGGACATTGAACCCTTTTTGCCTTTTGTAGCGGGCAAGAATATCCGTTGCCGTGTAGCCCGTGACATGCCCGACATGAAGCCCCGCGCCGGATGGATAAGGAAACATATCGAGAATGTAGAACTTGGGCTTTTTGAGATCCACTTCCGTCTCAAAAATGCGGCGCTCTTCCCAAATGGCCTGCCACTTTTTTTCAATCCTTGCGTGGTCGTATTTTTGAACCATACCCGTGAAAAATAACAACTTATCAAGAAAGTTGCCAGGCAAAATTTCAGACTTGTCACAAATCTCATTCCCAGCTATCTTTGGATGAAGTTCTCTTTATTTTAGTTTCACAATGGAATTAACCCAGTCCAAAAGAAATAAAATTTGCTTGTCAGATTACGATTATCAAAAAGATATAAAGAATCGAATTCTGATGTCTCAATTTTCAAAAACTGACTTGTTAGTTCTTGAAGAAATTCTTTACAGTTCCTTGAACTTTCCCATCGAGAGACTCCAAAAAAATCTCTCGCTTTCCAAAGAGGAACTTTTGCCAATTATTGACAAGCTGTCCGAGACTGCCCTTTTCCACCTTGAAGAGAGTCATATCGTCGTGGACAAGGAGATGCGCAAATACTATGAATTTCAAATTCTAAAATTTGAAGACAATTTTATCCCCGACCTGGAATTTCTTCAGGGAATGCTTAAAAAAGTCCCTATTCATGTCCTTCCGAACTGGTATTCCATCCCGCGCACCTCGGACAACATCTTTCAATCTCTGATCGAAAAGTATTTTTTAACGCCGCAAGCCTTTCAGCGCTACCTGCTCGATATCAATCTCGGAGACCCTGTCCTCACAGGCATTGTCCAAGATGTCTTCAACAATGACGATCTCAAAGTCCCCTCTCAAGAGCTCATGGACAAATACGACTTAACCAAAGAGAGGTTTGAAGAGTGCCTTCTTTTGTTGGAATTTAACCTTCTCTGCTGCCAGGGGTATGACAGCAGAGGCTCGCACTGGAGAGAAGTGGTGACTCCTTTTCGGGAATGGAGGGAATACCTCCTCTTTTTAAGAGAGACTTGTCCCCAACCCCTTCCTAAAACCTCAAAACTTATCCGCCGGCGTCCTGCAGATTTTGCCTTCGTTCTCGATATGAGCGCTCTTCTGAAAGCAAGCATGGCAGAGCCCCTTTCTCTTCGAGACTTCAAGCAGCTTGCTCAAAAATGCGACGGACTCAACGCAGATGAAGCGAAGACAGAGTCTTATCTCAATCATCTGATTGACAAGATGCGCCTGCTCCGTCTTGCAGACTGTGCCAAGGAGAAACTCTATCCCTTAGAACAGGCGCGCGATTTTCTGAATTTGCGTACGGAAAACAAAGCCCTTTTTCTCTATCGCCATCCCCTCAACTGCATCCTCAACACCTCTCTTCCCTCCCATATTTTAAATGAAAGAAACATGCGCGAGGCGGAAAAAGCCATCTCCCGCGTGTTAGACACCGGCTGGGTCTTCTTCGATGATTTCATCAAAGGAGCGCTCATTCCCTTTACCGAAGAGACACGGGTGAAACTGACCCGGCGGGGGAAGGGGTGGAAATACAGCTTTCCTCACTATTCCGAAGAAGAGATCGAGCTGATTCGCGCCACGCTCTTTGAATGGCTCTTTGAAGCAGGAATTGTAGCTGTCGGCATGCAAGATGACCGGCCTTGCTTTTGCGCTACCCCCTTTGGACAAAACCTCTTCGGAAGTTAAATGGGAAAGAATCCAGAGAGTGAGCTTGTTTCCAACCGGCGCGCCTACCATCACTATGAAATCCTAGAAACCCTCGAAGGCGGCGTCGTTCTTCTCGGAAGCGAGATCAAGTCCTTAAGAGATCACGGAGGACACCTTCAAGACGCCTATGTTACCGTTACGGATCACCGGGTTCTGCTCAAGAACTCCTCCATTGCCCCGTATCGCTTCGCAACCCACTACAATCACGAGGAGAGACGAGACCGCCAGCTTCTCTTTCATAAAAAAGAGATCCTTAAGCTCAAAGCGCTCTCTCAAGAAAAGGGACTGACGCTCATCCCTTTGTCTTTGTATTTGAAACGTGGAATTGCCAAAGTCAAAGTCGGCGTCGCCAAAGGAAAAAAGGCCTACGACAAACGGGCTGCCTTAAAAGAGCGGCAGCACAAACGGGCCATCGATCGCGCGCTCAAAGAGAGAGAGTGACGTTAGATCCAAACAACCTGAAGAATTGGTTTTTGACTGCGTCGGTTTTTTCTCTGAATTTTCTTCTTCGCTCGCGCCTTACCTCACGGCAATGGGCGCTCGCTCCAGAAGAAAATTCAGAGAAACCTCCTTGTCAAAATCCCAATTCTTCAGGTTGTTTGGATTAGTACCGACGTATGGCTGAAAGAACATCTCGAGCGCGCAAAAAAAAAGACGAATACCATGGCTAGTGATTTTCCCTTTGCATTTACACCCTCTCTTTTTTAAACTCGGGTTTTAATGATACCAGAGGGTTGTATATGAAGCTGATCCTGCCAAGAGTGGAACTGTGCGAACTGATCAACAAGATTCAAGGGGTCGTGCCGCCGAAACCCGCTATTCCCCTGCTCGCCAACGTTCTTTTAGAAGCCCAGGACGACCAGCTCATCTTAAGCGTCACCGATCTCATTGTCAGCATGCGTGTTTTCACCTCAGCCCAGGTGATGGAAGAGGGGGCTCTTGCTTTGCCTGCAAGACGTTTTTTCCAGCTTGTCAAAGAGCTCACGGCCCCCCAGGTGGAAATCCACGCCCTTACGGGAGAGATTGCCTATCTGAACGCAGGCAGCTCGCATTTCAAAATCCAGGGGATGAACAAAGAGGAATTTCCTGCCCTCCCTGCCCTTGAGGAAGGGGTTCGCCTGCCTCTTTCCCAACGCCAGCTGAAAGAGTTGCTCTCACGCACTCTCTTTGCAGCGGCGCGGGAAGACCCCAGACCGGTTCTCAACGGGATTCTCATGGAGTTAAAAAACCACCTGGCGACCTTTATCGGAACCGATGGAAAACGGCTTGCCAAATTGAAAGTTACGCTAGAAGTTCCACTTACGGGGGAAGGATCCTACGTCCTCCCCATCAAAGCTGTTGAAGAGATGCTCAAAATTCTCTCTGACAAAGAAGAGTGCGCGGAGGTCCTCTTCCTCCCTGACAAAATGGGCTTGAAACTAGATCATGTCACCCTGATTGCCAAACTGATACTGGGACAATATCCCAACGTAGAGCGCATCATTCCCAAAAAAACTCAAAACCCTCTTTTGCTCCATCGAGAGGAGTTGATGGCCCTTCTTAGGCAGATCTCACTTTTTACAACGGAGATGAGCAGCTCCGCGCGCTTTACCTTTACAACGGGAGAGCTTCATCTCTCCGCTGCCAGCTCGGAGCTCGGCGAGGGAAAGGTGAGCATGCCTGTCAACTACACCGGACCAAAAAAAGAGATCGCCTTCAATCCTCACTACTTTTTGGATATCTTAAGACACAGCAGGGATGAATCCGTCCATTTTGATCTCTTGGACGCCTACAATCCGGGGTTGATCACGGATTCAACGGCAGCGGAATTTGTCATCATGCCGATGCGTCTCGAGGATCATGGAGTGTGAGTGCCGGCTCTCTCATCTGATTCTGACCAACTTTCGCAATTACCAAGAGGCCCGCCTCTCGTTTAGCCCGAAAGTGAACTGTATCGTGGGCGCAAATGCGCAAGGAAAGACCAATCTGTTAGAGGCGCTCTATTTTTTAAGCACGGGCAGATCCTTTCGTACTCCCCATCTCTTTCATCTCATCCGCCGAGAAGCTCCCTTTTTCTCTCTCGAGGCGCATTTTGTGAAAGAGAACGTCGCTCAGGCGCTTAAGATCACCTACGATGGAAAAACAAGAAGAATCCTTCACAACCAGACCTCTCTTCGCAGCTTATCTCAGCTCTTCGGCATCCTGCCCGTTGTCATCTACAGTCCGGATGACGTCCAGCTGATCACCGGAGCTCCTGCAAAAAGACGCCGTTTCCTTGATATTCATATCTCTCAATACGACCCCCTCTACCTCGCCCATCTTGTCCGCTATTTCCAGGCGATGAAGCAGCGCAACCATCTACTCAAATCCCAGGAAGAGGCCTCTCTCTCGATCTGGGAAGAGCAGATGGCCCGCTCCGGAGCTTATCTGATCGAGAAAAGAAAAGAGGCTCTCATAACCCTTTGCGTCCCGCTTCAACGCAATCTCGCGCTCTTATCGGGACAAAAGGAGACAATCGATTTGGCTTATCACACCTCATTCCCCGTGGGGCAAAAAGAAGAGTTTGCAGCGCTTCTTGCAAAAGGACGAGAGAAAGAGAGACGCTTAGGATCGACCCTAATCGGCCCGCATCGAGACGATCTCTTCCTCTCTTTAAATTCTCAAGAGGCAAGACTCTATGCCAGCGAAGGACAGAAAAGGTGCTGCGCCTGTTCCTTGCGCCTCGCCGAATGGCAGCTTTTGAAAGAGCGCTTGGGCGTCTCTCCCCTTTTCTGCATCGACGATTTTGGCGTGCATTTGGATGAAATGAGAGAGAAGTTTCTCAAAGAGGCGCTTTTCCCTTTAGGACAACTCTTTTTAACCTCTCCCAAACCCCTCTCTTTTTGTGAAACTAAAGAAAGACGCCACTTTCATATTCGAGAAGGTGCCGTCATGGTTTCAGATGGCGCAAAAAAGCCTGTCCCAGAGGAAACTCTTTATGGCTCGGCTCTTTTCCCTCTCGCAACTGAGCAAATTGCACAAGCAGCCGATTAGCCAACGCTTTTCCCAGCTGAACTCCTTCCTGATCGAACGAATTGATATTCCAAATAAAGCCCTCAAAGGCTGCATGATGCTCAAAATATGAGAGCAGAGCACCCAGAGTATAGGGGTTGAGTTCCTCTGCAAAGAGGATGCGCGAGGGACGGTTTCCCAAGAAGAGCTGATTGGGATTGTCGCTTGATTGTCCTGTCGCAAGAGCAATAGCTTGAGCAAAGAGGTTGGAAATGAGCTTTTCCTGGCATGTCGTGCCTTGAAACAGGATATCCTCTCGATATTGAGGCTTAAAAAAACCGATGAAATGGACGGGAATGACCGTCGTTCCCTGATGAATCATCTGAAAAAAGGAGTGCTGTCCATCCGTTCCGGGCTCCCCCCAAAAAATGGGGCCTGTGTCGAAATGGACTCCATTTCCCTCCTTGTCAATGCTCTTCCCATGAGACTCCATCTCCAGCTGCTGCAGGTGTGCGGGAAGGCGATGAAGGGCTGCGGAATAGGGAATCACAGCACAAGTAGGATAGCCCAAAAAGTTCCGATTCCACAGAGTAAGAAGCGCCGAAAGGAGAGGCAAATTCTCTTTAAGGCTGGGCCGGAGCGCTATCTTATCCATCGCGCTCGCTCCGCGCAAAAACTCTAAAAAGCGATCCATCCCTAGCGCAAAGGCCAGTGCAACCCCGCCGACCATCGAAGTCACGGAGAAGCGACCGCCAATGAAATCCCAAATGTAGAAACTTGACAAATAACGGGAAGGATCATCCATCGGACTCTTTTCTCCGGTGACTGCAATCAGATGGTTTTTGGGATCGAGTCCCGCGTTAAGCAGTTGGGCGCGAACCGCCTCTTCGTTCGTCTTTGTCTCTAAAGTGGTCCCCGACTTCGAAACAACCACAAAGAGGGTACGGGAAAGGTTTAAGGTTTTAAAGAGAGCAGCGCCCTCATCGGGATCGACGTTGGAGAGAAAGTGCAAATGCCTCTCTTTCTTAGAAAAAGCCTTTAATCCCTCATACATCGCCTTGGGCCCGAGTAGAGATCCTCCGATGCCGATCTGCACCATATCGGTATAGAGAGCGTTTGTATCTAGTTCGGCAAGAAACCTTTTTAGTTTCTCCAGCTCTCTGTAAGCAAGTTCAGAAGCTCTCATAGCCTTAAGAGCACTGTTTCTCTGTTCGAAGAAATCGCGCATGGCGGTATGAAGGGCTGCGCGCTCTTCGCTCTTGCATCCCTTGATGAAATTGACTATCTCGCCCGCTTGCATTGCCTCCATCTTTTCTATGGCCCGGGCCTCTTGGGCGAGGTCAAAAAGGGAATGAAGAACGACCTCATTGACCCTCTCCGTTGCATAAATGAGCTTGATCCCCAAAGCTTCTGCAACGTGGGATTCCACGCGTTTGGGAGACATGACATGCGCATCGCTCAAATCGATCACCTCCTCCGCAAGCTCTCTCAACCGATGAAAAGATTTGGACGCGCAAAAAGAATACATACCGCAACCAAGTATACCGAATCTTATCTCCATCTCAACATTTTTTTTCACGACCCCAACCTGCTTGCGCAGAAAGCGCTTTGAAACGTAAGATGATACATCTTCGGAGCATAGCGCAGTTTGGCTAGCGCGGCAGCTTTGGGAGCTGTAGGTCGGGGGTTCGAATCCCTCTGCTCCGATTTTTTTGAGCTCATCTGCGCAAAAAACTGAAATAGCGGATGGTTCGGCCTTTTTTTTCCCACAGAGCCTGAAAAAACGAGGTGCCGTATTCTTGCCACTCCGTGCGGTAGTAGGGAAAAGGTATGGCGCTCTCCCATAGCAAAGACCCCAGCATCACGGATGAGATGTTCTCTGCATAAGCAGGGTCGTCTGTTGCCACAACTGCCCCTTTTTGAAAAGAGACCACCCGCGCTGTCTCCTTTGCAAACTCGCTTTGAAAGAGACGGTGTTTGGCGTGGCGCTCTTTCGGCCAGGGGTCTGGAAAATTGACAAAGATCCCCTCGATACTCTGATCTCTTAGATAGTGGCGGGTAAAGGTCAGCGCCTCGCCGCATACGACAAAGAGGTTGGCAAGTTTTCCGTTGACTGTCTTGGAGACAATTTTTCTCGCCCGCTCAAAATCCCTCTCCACGGCAATCCAGTTTTTGTCTCTGCAGGCTTTTGCCTTTTCGACAATCCACGACCCGTTTCCACTGCAGTACTCCACAAAGACGGGATTGCTGTTTCCAAAGAGCCTCTCATCCTCGAGAGCAGGAAAGGAAAAAAGATGGTGCTCAAAATAATAGTCGGGAACAAAGAAGACCCTTCCGGCAATCAGGGGCCTGCGCTCCTTAAAGAGATGGGGATATTTCAACTCGTTGGGTTTCATTGTGGAAAGAGAAAAAAAAAGGAGAGAATTTAAATCTTGAATATTTCACAAGCAAAGGTATACTCGATTTTGTACGTTTTTTGACAGGCGGATTTCGAGGAGGCGGCTCCCGAAAGATGGCGTCAAAAAATATACAAACTCGAGGTATAGATTCAATTTTAATTTTCCTCTGCAACTCGAACTGGAATTCGACGTTGGAGAACTTCCTGCAGCTGCCTCATCGAAAGTCGGCTGTCGCAAATTGTACAAAGTCGAGGTTAATATGAAAATTTTTCATCTCCTATTGTCCTTGATGCTAACTCTCTTCACCTTTCCTTTTGTAGATGCGAAGGGATTCACAGGAAGCATCATCACCAACCAGACGATAGAACCCGAGGAGCCCGCGAGCGACGAAAATGCCTTCCTCTTTACCGAAGATGAACTTGAAGAAGCCGCCCAAATGATCCCTGCAGCCCCTGAGAAAAGCTCTGAAGCGCCCTCGATGCTTCAGCCGGGAGGACTGCATATCGACTTCAAGCAGGTCTTTTATGGCTCTCCGCTTATCTATTCGATTCTGATCGCGCTCTCCATGACAGCGCTCTTCCTTTGGCTCTACACAGTCCTTCGCTGGAGGACCTTGGGAAACTTTCCTTACGCGCTGATGAAAAGAGTGAAAATGCAATTGAAAGAGAGGAAGCAGGAAGAGACGCTTTTCCTCTTAAACAACAGAGGCGATCTCCTCTCCCGGATGCTCTCTGTCGCCCTAACCTCCGGCAGCACCTTGAAAGAGGAGTATGAAGAGGTCATGCAAAGAGAGATCAAAGGGGCGACCTGCGCAACCTGGCAGAGGATCGGGCTGCTCAATGATATTGCTCTTTTGGCCCCCATGCTCGGCTTGATGGGAACCGTTCTCGGCATGTTTTACGCATTTTACGATCTCAATCGCTCCTTAGATAGCATCACCAAACTCTTTGACGGCTTGGGCATCTCTGTAGCAACTACGGTGGCAGGCCTCTTTGTGGCTCTCTTTTCACTCTTGCTGCACACCTTTTTAAAGCACCGCCTCATCCGCCGCTTGAATCTCTTGGAAAGCGAGACACACGCCTTTCTTCCCCTTTTAGTAAAACTTGCCAACGGTAAGCAATGATGCAATTCATCCCTGAAGAAGAATTTAGCTGTTTTGAAAAAGTGCCCTGGGCCCCCATGGTCGACTTTCTCTTCATCATTCTGACCGTTTTTGCCACCATCACCGTCACGCGCACCGTCCTTTTTGACCAGGAGGTCCGCCTGGTTAATATTGCTACCGGCCGGGCCGATAGCCCGCCTGCTTCGGAAAAAACCTCCTCATTCATCAACTTAAGCATCAACGCCACCGGAAACTACAAGTGGCTCTGTGAATCCAAAGAGATCCTGCTCGACACCGCAAGAGCCATCCATGGCAAACTTCTCCAAGAAGAGGGGGAAGGGAGATTGAAACGCGGCCATACCAAAGTGCTCCTCCATATCGACAAAAAAGCGCCCTGGCAGCCCATTGCCGAGGCTATCGTCGCAGTACGCGAAGCCGGTTTCACCATCCACCCCGTCTACCGGGAAAACGCTCTGTGAATAGGCCGCATCGCCTCTCCGTCCTCATTGACGAAAACTCAGTCTAAAGGAGAAAATGACAACTCATGCCCAGGTGGTGGAATAGGCAGACACGCCAGACTTAGGATCTGGTGCCTAAAAGGCATGTAGGTTCGAGTCCTATCCTGGGCACATTACCGAACGTTTTGTCAGAAATGTCCAAACGTTCGGCTTTTTTATTTTGTAAGTCCTTCTGAAACAATCCGATAAGAGTCACTGCTTCATTAAGTCCTGTGGTTAGATATTTTCCATCTTCAAAAACCAATTTTCCAGTGAATATCGAACCAAGAAGTTTTTTTCTTACATGCGGGGATGACTGTTGGTAATGAAAATCGAGATTACCTAAAAGCGACATGCCATAGCGGCAGTACTTCATAAAGTTTGTGTCCGTGCTCGTCAATCGAGATATTTGATTTTGTAACCGCTGGATTTCGTCTTTCGTGGATGTTTTCACTCGCTGATAGGAATCCTTTTCCAGCTCTCTGTTTATATACATCTCATCTATCTTAAGAAGCTTGGTTTCAAGTTCGGATAAGCTTTTCTGGAACCGATCTATTTCCTTATCTCGATCTCCCTCTTTCGTTTTGAAAATGTCCTCCATAATCGCCATATAAAGATTTGAGACTTCAGGATATACCTGGAAACTCTTCAGGTAAGCAGAAAAGGCTACATTGGCTTCTTCTGCCTTAATTCGCTCTTTGCAGCCATTTTGGCAATGATAGTAGAAGTATGTGCCGCCATTTCCTCTTGAGCCACTACCTGTCCAAGAAGAATGGCATTTGGGGCATTGTAGCAACCCTCTCAATGGTAACTCATCCCGATAGTTGATCTTTTTGGCACGAGACGCGTTCTTTTCAAAAATTCTTGCTAGAATGATTTGAACTTTGTCAAAAAGCTCGCTTGAAACAATCGTTGGATTTGAATGGGAAAGGAGGCTAACCAACGTGTCAGCAGCTCTCGTTGTATTATACTTCAATTTATTGACAGCTTCCTCGATTTTTGCCTGTTTTCCAAAACAAGCTTTGCTTTCCACTGTAAGAGAGGGTGAATGTTGATTTTCTCAACCAAATTACGGTCGTCTGTGACAAGCGTTGCATCTATTGTTCCATGCTCAAACAAGTTTTGCAGAAAAGCGCTCTCACGTTCCCTTAAAGGAAAAAGAGGTTTCAATGCCGTTTTACAATTCTCTAGCAGCTGATTTGTCCAGCTTAGCCAATCGTCGTTGCGAAATGCACGTTTTCTAAGCACAGGAATGAGCTGATCTTTAAGATCTCTTTCATCGAAGTGAATTTCATCGCCCGATATCTGCCGCCAATCCTTCGACCCCATTGCTCCGTAGACCAGACATGCAAGTCTTAATTGCTCGATATCTAAAGAGCATTTCGTGAGCAGTTGATGAGTATCGAAGAGATCACGAGAGGCATGCCTTCCAAACAAGGCTGAGAGCTTGCCTGCACCCAGCTCATGGATATCCAAAAGTGGAATCTCTTTAGTGTTTCGTGTCCCAATGTTGTGCGAAGATTTCTTGTGTATTCCATACAATGGCACTCTAAACATGTAATTTAGATCGACTTCTAAATTACCATTCCCTCCAAGCGCACTTGCATAGCGCAGCTGCCACTTCCCTCCAGCGTGTTTTTCTGGGATACGTCGAATGCTCAGGCCCTCTCGCTGAAATACAGCTTCTAAAGCTTTTTCTATTTCTGGACGCTCTAGTAACATCTCTTGTCGATTAAGCTGCCCAATATAGTTTAGGTCGATATCCACGGATAATCGAGGAAGATCAAAGAAAAAGAGGTTCAAAGCTGTACCCCCCTTTAACACCAATCGATCCTTCAAAAAAGGATGTATGCTGATACCATCAAGGATGGCCATCAGATGCCAAACTTTTTCCATGATTTCAGGACGAAATCCTGTTTCGTTAGCTTCTCGCATCAATTCTCTTTCAGATGTTTGCATTAGGCTCCTCCCACGAGCGATTGATCAAGCTTAGAGGAACTACTAAATTCCATTTAGCGATCATTTTTTGAGGTTCACTTTGGTTACGGTCCATATAGTGAGGCTTGGCTGGACGATGCTTATGCAATTCTTCGAGATAATGCTCAGGAATCATTAAGGTTTCTCGATGAGTTTCTAAGAAAAATCCCAGCTTAGCGATAGTAGTTGAATTGGCTAAAAGAAGAGCGTACTTTAGCACCTGATCCATATCCAGGTATTCGATGCTCTCGAGGGAGAGCCATATTTCTTCCCATGAACCGCATAGATATGGTCGATCCAACACATCCACTAATGTGCGCTCCAGGCTTGTGACAAAAACTTGTTGTCCTAGTCGATCCATCGGCTGTACTCCAAATGTTTTTTGATTGGCAGTCTTCAGAGCTGAAGGAATAGCCACAGCTTGATACTTAATGTCTTGAAAATCAAAAGAGGTCATCACTCGTTTTTTGGTGAGATAAACCACTCGGCTTTGAACAGTATGGAGCTTTCCATGCAAATCAAGTGCGGAGCCATAGGCTATCACAGCATCCTCTGCCATTTTACTAGCCACTAAGAATGGATCAACAGAACAGTGAGTTGGATCCGTACCTTTAGGGATGGAGTAGTATAATCCTCGTCGAATGCGGAGAATGTGCCCCTGATTTTGATGGTAAGTAACTAAGTTATAGAGGGTCGAACTTTGGGCAGGAGAATCCTTATCACTCGATAGGTTTAACTCAAATTCCTTGAAAGTAAAGGCTTTATGTAAGGAAAAAAAGTCGTCTAACTTCATAAAAGCTCACTTGAATATATTCTTGTGTACTACTAATAATATTGGGTGTTTTCAAGAAAATTGTCAAGTCCCCTCTCTTTTTTAAGTCAAACACACATCTTTTTTTTTAATGAATTTTAATATAGTAAATTTTATAATTGAATTGTAAAAACATTAAAAACGAACGTATATAACGAAGAGAATAATATGTCTATTATAAATGTTACCTTTTCAACAGCCTCTCAAGGGAAAGGGGCTTATGAATATAAAGTTGTCTTTCAGAGAGAGAGTGCGATCGAGGAGACACTCTTTAAAATCTTTCAACATAGCGTGCCGCAAAAAGGGGAGATTCTCGATGTCTATTCTTTAAACGGGACTTTAAAAAATGGAGGCGCGAATGGCGGAGGCTCGACACGTGTTCTCAAGCACATCCTTCACAAAGGCGATCTGGAGGACGTCCAAAAAGCCATATCCATTTTTCCTTTATATAACGTGGAGACGCAGCGCGTCTTTGTGCTAGATCTTCAAGACACCCACACTAAATATCGCCCTTGCCTCCAATGTCCTTCTCTTTTGGAAACAAATGAACTGATAGTGGCAGATTTCCTTCGAACAAAACCTACCGAAAAAGAGAGAACATCGGATACTGCTTATCAACAGATTCGAACACTCTTGCAAGCGGGAAATGTCCAGTTCATGATCGGCGAGGGATCTATTAAACGTAACCTTCTGGAACATGGAGGATTTACTCCGGATCAGATGGACTTCTTGCTGAATGAGAAGGGCGGAAGTTCCTTCTGTCAAACTGCTGAATTTGTCATGAACGCTTTTAAGTTCGGGCAGGCGGTAAAATGCGGAGATGGATTTGAGCTCCATGGAGATGCCTACATCAAGGCTATTGGACCTGCGCATTTCATTCCCGGTGATGTCAGTACTGTTCTCTACCCCTCCTTTTACAAGGAGGTGTATAATGAAACGGATTCTCGTTATGTGAAGGCAATTACCAATGTGTTTCATTCTGCTGCCCACACACATTCGAATGGAATTTTTGCCTTGACTCTCACAGGAAAATAGAATGGAGATGAAAATGAGATATTTTTTAACCGAGGCCTGCAAAAACAGCTTTGTCCTCTTCGATCTAATGGATCACTCTCTTCTCGAGAAGAGCTTGACAAACAGAATTCATCGCACTCTCTTGGAGGAAAAACGAGATGATGCCCTGATTCTGGTGGAAGGCCATTCCAAAGAGGGCGCCTTCTATGCCCGCATGCTTGTCCTGGGTATCGATGGGGAGTGGGGAGAGTTTTGCGGCAACGGCTCCAGAACATGCGCCGCCTATCTCTTTTCCCGATATCCGGGTTTTCAGCGCTACTATCTCACAACGAATCAGGGAGACCGCCCACTGTTAAAGTATTCGGAAAACCTCTACTCTATTAAGCTTCCTCCAGTGCGCCTAGAGCTTAATCCTAAGTTCATTGGACGGCCTGATCTCTTTCAAAAGGAAAAAATAGGCTACTCTCTTTCTTTCGAGGGGAAGCGCTTCGTCTATGCCGAAGCGATCGAGCCCCATCTTGTGATCCTGGGGAGTCTAACCGACGAAGAGCTTTTTTCAATTGGAAAAAAGCTCAATCTGCGAAAAGAGCTCTTTCCGTTGGGGATCAATGTCAATGGCTGCCAAGAAAAAGAAAAAAATCGAATCACAGTGAAAACCTACGAAAGAGGGGTGCAGCGGCTGACGCTTTCCTGTGGAACGGGCTCTTCCTGCAGCTCAACAATTTTTCTTAGAGGCGAGAGCGGATCTATCCATGTGGCCACTCCAGGAGGCGATCTGGAAATCACGATTTCAGAGGAGGGTCTAGAGCTCAAAGGCCCGGCTCACATCGAAGGATCTAAGGAACTGCTCTCAGTAGACTAATTTCGCTTTATTGATGACCAACAACACCACAAAAATAGACATGCCCCTAGGGGCGCAACAACCATCGCCAGGCCGATCGCATTCGACAGATTTTCTTCACTTGTTTTTTTCTGTGCTTGTCCGGCCAACAGCTTGAGCGCATAGTTTCCTACAAAGCCGACAATTCCGCCGAGGACAGCTCCCCCCACCCAATACTCCGCAACAGCTCAAAGCAGGTTCTTCCGCCGTTTTGCTAGCAGCGCTGTGAGTAGGAGAAGCAGCAGCTGCCGCTTCAGCGGGAGCCGCTGATATATCCCCATAATCCGCAAAAACTAGTTTCTGTGGTTTATGAGGTGCTTGTACTAGGCTAGATCCGCTCTTTTCCCGCTGGTTTGTGAGGCAGGGCTTGACCTTGATAAAGGGCTCAAGCTCAAAGATTTTGCTTCATTCCCTCGAGGAATTGGTTCGAGAACGCTCCGGTTCTGGGCAATTTCCTCGCATCAGAAAGAGTTTTTGAAAAAAACGGATCCTGCCCTGAGCGTCGCAAACGGAGGGATTGAGCGCATAGCGCGACCCCACCTCATCGGCAAACATACGGTGCAAAGAATGCGGGAGCCGCTCTAGGGGACGCAGCCAGGCCATCATCCAGTCGATGAAGGAAGAGAGATCTTTAAAAGATTCCTCTACAGCTATTTTCGTTAATGTAAAACTAGAGAGTTTTGCTTGAAGCGCCCACTCTTCATACTCTTTCGGACAATAAGAAAAGGTGCGCGGGCCGTAATCCTGAAAGTACTTCCGCCATTGAGAGGAAGAGAGGGTCTCGTCAATTGCCAATTGAACAAAGGAGCGGTCCTGCACTGCCGAAAATAAGAGGTGAAAGAAGCCGTTTGGTTTGAGGGCTCGTACAAAATTTTTAAAAACCGCTCGATGATCCTTGACCCAATGCAGACAGCAAAAGGAAAAGACGGCATCAAATTTTTGCTCCATGCCCATCGTTTCGACATCTCCAACTTGGTAAAGAAGCAAAGGAGGACGTTCGTACTTTTTTTTTGCCCAGGCGATCATGGATGCCGAAGAATCGACCCCCAGAACTTTCCCGCGCGGCACAAGAGAGCTGAGATGAGCCGTGATACGCCCGTCTCCGCACCCGGCATCCAACAGACTCTCATCGCCTTTCAAGGAGATGGAAGAGAGAGCTCTTCGACACCATCCCTCCTGAATCTGAGAGTGCGCGCTATAGTACTCTCCTTGCCAAACCGACTGTTTCATAGTTTTTCAAAAAAAATAGATAATATAACTAATTTAGTTGTCAATAGATGGCATCATCTAACAACAGCTAAAAAGTCAAAAACTATACCGAACGCACTTGAAAAATTGGAATTTCGGCTGCGCCAAAGCCCCGGGATTAAGCGATCGTAAATGGATCAATATTGCATTAATATTCATCCGTTTACGATCGCTTAACCGCGGGAGCTTTCGCTCAAGCCTAAAACCAATTTTTGAAGTTGTTTGGATATATTTTAGCTCTTTATTTTTTTCAATTTGAGCGCTATTCTCGTCTCTATGATCTCCACTCGCTCTCCTGCCGAGAGGATCTCCTCCGGGATGAAAACAAGTTTGCAAAAAACCATCATCCGCGGCTATTTGATGGCACATCTCTTTTCCCTCCCTTTTTGGGGACTCTTTTTATTGCTTCCTATGATCCTCTACCGGGATTTACAAGTCACTCCCTTTCAAATGACAGCCTTCGTTGCCTGCAAACCCCTAGCCTCTCTCTTTTCTCCTTATTGGAGTCAATATGTGCACAACAATCAAAATAAATTAAAAACCAATCTCTATTGGGCAAATCTATTAAAACATCTCCCGTTTTTCTTTGTTCCCTTCTTTAATTCTCCTTATTTTTATATTTTAGCCTGCGGTTTCTATATGTCTTTCAGCCGGGGCACCATTCCTGCCTGGATGGAATTATTGAAACTCCATCTTTCTCCCAAAGAATGCAATAAGATCTGCTCCTTTGCCTTGACATTGGATTATGTGGGAAGCGCTCTTTTTCCGCTTTGTTTGGGAGTCGTTTTGGACCACTTTGACCAAGCCTGGCGCTGGCTCTTTCCGATGCTTGCTCTTATCGGCCTCTTTTCTTTGTACTATCTTCTCAAGATCCCCTCTCACCCCTCTTCGACCCCTCCCCCTTCCGACTCCCCCCTTTCCTATCTTCTCAAACCTTGGACGAGCTGTTGGAATGTCCTGAACAGCCGAAGAGATTTTTTGAATTTTCAGATCGGCTTTTTCTTAGGGGGGGCAGGGTTAATGATCGTCCAACCCATCCTGCCGAGCTTTTTTGTCGATTCTCTCCATCTCTCCTATACCGGGATTTCCGGAGCTATCGCCACGATGAAGGGAATCGGTTTTGCTCTCGCCTCTCCGACCTGGGTGCGTTTTTGTAATACAAAAAATATCTACTCTCTTTCCGCATGCGTCTCTCTTCTCGCCGCCTGTTCGCTCTTGTTTTTGATCAGCACTCCTGCCTTGCCTCTTTTGCTCTATCTCTCTTATTTCCTCTATGGGATCATGCAAAGCGGAAGCGAGTTGAGCTGGCGCATGTCCGGCGCCTTATTCTCCAAAAATGAAAACAGCGCTCCCTTTAGCTCGATCAATGTCCTCGCCGTAGGATTAAGAGGATTGCTCTTCCCCGCTCTCGGGGCTTTTCTCTTAGAGGTCACAGGACATGCTTCATGGGTAGTGCTGCTCGGCGGAACCTGCTGTCTCTTCTCCGCGTTCTTTATGTTTCAATTCAGCAAAAGACATCCGGCGGGAGTCAATCTTTCCGAATGAGAGAAAGTTCGTAGTCCACTTTACTCCCCTTTTCTTGTGCATGAGAGGCCGCCTGCATTGAAGTTGTTCCAACAATGCAAACAACACTGATAATAGTAAAAACAAATAAAAATTGACTTTATGGTTTATTAAATTCATCCTAATTTATTCCAATAATTTACCAAAATCGATTATCTTATCAAAATAACCTGTATCTAAAACACTTTCATCTACACCATTTACATGAATAAGAACGGGTCTGATTGAAAACCTTTTCGGAACTGCTAGTCGTTGAATTTTCTCTTCCATCTCGTCAATGATCCGATGACCCACAGGATTTTTAGCAAACTTTACCTCGCAAATATAAAGAGTATTGAAGCGTGTCTGAACCATGTAGTCGATTTGACATCCAGCTTGCCTTGCAGATGCATTCTGAAAAAAAGGTCCATCCATCACGATCTCTTCAGGAGGTAATCCCATCATTTCCCAAAGAATTTTACGGTTGTGGGTCACTAAATTCTTAAATTGCAACCCCATGACACCATCCCATCCTGGTAAGTTAGCTAACATTAAGTTCGAAAACCCTTCCCTATCAATTTTCGCGTGATTTGGAGCGATGTATTTTAAGTAAAATCGGAGGTAGTTATCACTAAGCCGATATCTACTCAGTTTACTTTGTTTTCCATTCTTCAAATGCCAAGCAAAATCTCTCTGCACAAATCCCGCTTTAACTAACTCATCTAAATGTTTGCTGTATCTACCTCCTTGATTTTTTCCTAAATCCTTACAAATTTGCATCAGCTCTTTAGGACCATTAGCCAGACAATCGATGATTTCACGATGGGTAGCAACACTGCGAGAAAAAATATCAGAAAATATCTCTTCGAACTCTTTAACGAGCAGTCCTCCTTTTGTAAAGCATAACTCCCGTATATTTTGTTCAGCTGGTAAATCAGGCAGGAAGGGTTAAAGCAACCCTTCCTGAGAAATTAATTGCGACATGGGAGCCGCTCTCCCGAAAGATGGCGTCAAAAAACGTACAAAGTCGAGAAAATATGTTCCCAATCAAAACATCCAATTTTTGAAGTTGTTTGGGTATACCTTCTTTGGTAAAATAAATAATCTTTCCTTCCAACAGGCTAACATCGTAACCTCGACTTTGTACGGTTTTTGACAGCCGGATTTCGAGGAGGCGGCTCCCAGGCTGCAATTAATTTCGAAGGAAGGGTTAAAGCAACCCTTCCTAAGAAATTAATTGCGACATGGGAGCCGCTCTCCCGAAAGATGGCGTCAAAAAACGTACAAAGTCGAGTTCAATTGGAACATAATTTATGAAATTAAATAAAAACAGAAAAAAGATACTTGGCGTTATACTTGTTTCATTTGCGTTAATTAGTCTTCATGCTGATGAGAACAATCCTAGATCTACTGCAAAGACCCAGTCTAAAGCCGAGTTAAAATCCCCAATAGATTTTAGTTTCCCACAAACAGTTGAATTTTCGTATACAAAACCCTTTAATGGAACAATTAAGGTGGTTCATGAAGATTTGTCCGAACGAAACTTATCTTCCGAATATATGGTTCAGATAGACCCTACAGAAGGGGCGATTATCGATGGTAATGATATTGTGGTTGACGGTGACACATACCACTTAATACAGTTTCATTTTCACGTCCCCTCTGAGCATACAGTCAATGGTAAGCGCGCAAGAGCAGAGGTTCACTTTGTTCATCAAAGTGATAGTAAAAAGCTTGCTGTTGTTGGCGCCTTTATAATAAAAGGTGCAATGAACGCAGCCTATCAAGCACTCTTAAATCAATTTCCCAAATCATCCAAAGAACTCTCCTCAGAAGAAAGCTTAGAAAAGAAGATGGTGTTAAAAGAAGAGATTTGTATAGCAAAACTGCTACCCTTGCGCCACTCATGTATTTTCAGATATCTAGGGGGCAAAACATCAGGAGACCTCGCTCCAGCTGTCAAATGGATTGTTCTGACGAATCCTATTGAATTTTCAAAATCCCAACTAGAAACGTTAGAACCCATTGCTAGCGATGGCTCATACACACAGCCTCTTCTTGGAAGGTCTGTAAGCATAGTACCTTTGATCACGTTGCCCTTTCACAATATCCGTGCAGTAGAAGATTAAGGAAAAGAAATCCAATGGCCCTCGTATGGGTCAGGAATGATCTCGACATGCAACTTTTTGGGCCCGAAGGCCTCGAGATATTTGCTCTCGGGGGAGTTATTTAAACCAGGAAGGGGTTAAAAACCCCTTCCTGATTTAAAGAATCTCCCAGTTCGACCGTAGGTCGAACGTCCGAGAGCAAATAGACGAGGCAGGCGGGTCCAAAAAGTTGCAAAGTCGAGATGATATCAAAGGACATGCTGCACAGCTTCTCAAAGCTATCGGAGCCGCTCCATTCCTCCGAAGTTGTTGAAACATGTTTCAAGGTCTGATTGTCTAAATCAGCCTATTTCTCTCAAGTTGTTTGAGTATAAAAGCGCAAAGGGATAGGCGTTCAAAAGGGGGGCAAGGGGATTTTTTCCTTTTTTAAGGGAGAACCTCTGTTCCGAAAAGAGATCGACGAATGTTCCTCCAAAGGGAAGATTCAACGCTGTCTCCTCCCAAAAGAGGTGTTGGGAAAAAAATCTTCCCGCAACCACCAGGACGACCTTTTTTTCCTGTTTTCTCATGAAGGCAACAACACGTTCCGCTCTTTCCCCCACAGCGCGGATGGGCAAATACTCTCCATCCAAAAAGAGCGCGGGATGCTCTCTTCTTAAGCGGAGCCCTTTTTGATAGAGATAGAGTTTTAAATCGCCCGTCTCTTTAAGATGAGTGACGCGAGTTCGCTCAAGCTGCCTCTTAAGCTCTCCGTAGTCGACGTCCCTTCGATTGTCGGGATCGACCCAGACAAAATTCCACGATTCATTGCCTTGATAGACATCTACAATTCCCGGCGATCCGAGTTTGATCACAAGAGAAGAAAGAGAATTGAGATGACCCAGAGGAATCACCTTTTTGACAAAGGGAAGAAAGGAGTCGAAAAAAGCGCCATTTTTCTCGCGGTCTAAAATTCCAAAGAGAAAGTGTTTGACGCACTTCTCGTATTGTTCATCGGGACTCTCCCAGCAGGTCTCCTCCCGCGCCTCCCTGATCGACTTTAACAGATTGTTCCAGAGCCTTCCCTTAAATTCCCTCCACTCGCGGGAGGCGAGCTCGTGTTCGGGCCACAGGCCGACGAGCATTTGGTAGATAAAATATTCGGTATTGGGGCCCGGGAAATCGCGGCGCTTCCGGATATGGTTGAGCTCTTTCCAAAGAAGGATGCACGCCTCCCACTCTTGAGGAAGTTCGCTCAAGACGTTGAGACGCATGCGCACGTCTTCGCTCCGCTTGGTGTCGTGCGTAGAGGTCGCAAGAACAGTATGGGGCCATCGGTGGTGCTTTTCTTTGGCGTACTGATGGAACTCTTCGGCAGAGATCCCGAAATGGCGGGGATCCCCCCCCACCTCGTTCAAAGAGAGGAGGCGATTGTAGAGGTAAAAAGAGATGTCTTCCAGCCCGCGCGCCATGATGGGTCCTGTAAACTGTTGGAAGCGCAAGACAAAGCGGCGAAAGACCCTTTGGCTGCTCTTGTTTCCCTGAAGGCGGAGCATGAGAAGCTCTTCGATCAGCTGAAAGAGGGCGCTCTCGCGCTTGGGGTTGCGCTTGCGGGCTCTTTGAAGCGCTTCTTGCATGAAGCTTTCATCTCGCTTCGAGGGCGATTTTGTCTTCGGGCCAATGTAGGTGCGATAGACGGGAAAGCAGGCGATCACCTCTGTAACGGCCTCTGTTAAGTCGCGCCGGGTCAAGTCTCGAAAGCAGATCTCAAGTTCGGCAATCTCCTCCAGCATCCTTCCCAGCCGCCTCAATTCGCTCCCCATGTAGCTCTTTGCAAAGAATTTCTTCTTCTCGTAGAGGAGATCGCCAAAATCAAGACGCTTTTTAACAAATCGTTCATAGGCCGCGCTGATGGCTTTCTCTTGTCTCTTATCTACAAAGAGTGCGGTCAAACAATTGAGAAAATCATACCCCACCGTTCCTTCCACAGGCCACTCTTCGGGAAGCTTTTCATGCGGATCTAGGATCTTTTCCAAAAAGAGCGGAAGATGCGTCTCCTCTTTGACTCTCTCAAGGTAGCGCTTGGGATCATAGAGGCCGTCGGGATGGTCGATACGGATCCCCTGAATGAGCTTTTTTCGAGCAAGATCGAAGACTTTTCGGTGATGGGCTTGTAATACCTCTTCTCGTTCGATGCGCAGAGCGACAAGATCATTGAAATTAAAAAACCGGCGGTAGTTGACCTCCTGCCCTCCTGCTCGAAAAGAGGCAAGGCGGTAGTGTTGTCTCTCAAGAAGCGCATGGAGCCGGCGTGAGGAGCGGTTGATGGTTTGAAGCGTGTTTTGCATCCGCTCTTTTCTTGCGCCCTTTGAGTCAATGAAAAGAGGGTAGGTTTCAGGAGCTATGGGAAACGTGTAGTTGAGATAGCGAAAAAAGAACTCGCCCTCCTCTTGGCACAGCACAATCTCCTTTCTCTTGAGGCATGCGGCGTAAGAAGCTCCCAAAAGAGGCAGAAGCACCTTCCCTTTTAAAGCCGGCTTTTCACTCTCCCAGTCGATGTCAAAAAAGGAAGCAAAAGGCGATTTTTTCCCCCTTTTCAACACCTCTTGCCACCAGCGGTTTTCCCCCTTACAGATGCCCATGTGATTGGGAACGATATCGATGATCTGCTCCATCTGATGTTTTTTAAGCTCTGCACATAAATGTAAAAAATCCTTCTCGGTTCCGATCAGAGGATTGAAGCGGGAAGGGTCGGTGATGTCATAGCCATGCGGACTGCAGGCCTTAAAGAAGGGAGAACAGTAGATCGCTTCGATCCCTAACTCTTTGAGGTAGGGCAGGACGGCAGCGGCCTGTCTAAAATTAAATTTTTGATGGAGCTGCAAGCGATAGATGGAAGTGGGCAGTCGCAATTTTTTTTCCATTTTTCTGGAATGCTTCTCTCTTTTTCTCTATAACTGACGGCTTCTATCCAAGTCACTTCAAATTTCAAGTCCTCGTATGAGCTGTTCTAGCAGTTTTGGTTTGGATCCGGGTTATCGCTCTTCCTCTTTGTTCCACTCGATGGGTCATTTTTTTGGAGGGTGCGATCCTCTTCCTTACGGCTATGAGTTTAATGGATTGGAAAGGAGCGGCTTTTCTCTTTTAGAATCTCTTCGCACCGCGATTCATTTCTGGACCGATCCCAAAGCCTCTCTTCCCCCTCTTGTTTTAAAAGTGGCCGCCGTTGCCTTGGCAATGCTTACCCTCCCCTTCACGCTTCTCGGATCGATCTTCAAAGCTGCGGGCTCTCTTCTTCCCCACACCTTCTCGGCAAGATCGGACAAAGAGATCCCCGCCACCTCTAAAGAGGTGATCGATCAACTCTACGAGATCCATCGCATCGTGCATCAAACAGCCAAAGAAGCCAATCTTCCCTACATCCTCTTTTCCGGATCTGCTCTGGGAGAGGCGCGCACACAGGGGATTATTCCCTGGGACGACGACATAGATTACGCGGTGAAAAAAGAAGATCTGCCCCTCCTCAACTCCCTAATCCCGCTTTTAAAAAACAAAGGAGTGGTGTTTGAAGAGTCTCTCCCTGTTAAACTGATCCGGCACTACTGCATAAAACTCGATCCCGCAATGAGACGTTCCCTTCTTGGGTATGAACCCAAAGCCTATGCACTCTGTGACATTTTCATCCTAGAGAACGGAACTACCCCCTCTAATGAGCAAGGGTGGATTTTTGCCCACCCTCTGATCCGTCAACAATTTCCCAATGAGTGGCTTAAGGAGGAGGAATTTGAAATCGAAGAGCGTCCCTTTGGTCCGCAATCTCTTCTTGCAAACTGTCTCAAAAACCCTCTTTCCTACTTGAAGCGAGCCTACGGGGAGCACTGCCTGGATGAGGCGACGCGCACCCAGTTCCACCTCTGGATCGGCTCCTTCCCCTTTCTTCCCTTCAAGATTCCTCCCGTCATCCATAAAATTACTCCCGGATACTATGCCGAAGGAAGAAAATGGCGTCGCTTGAGTTAAAAAAAACCGGCTGCTATCTTCTTACTTCATGAGCCGCGCGTTGTTTTTTTTTCTTTTTTTTCTTTTGTTCGCATTCAGGCTTCCTGCCGCCTTGCCCCCTCTCCAATTAATGATCTCAGAAGAAGAGATCATCGAGAGAATCGAAAAGGCCGCCCTACAGATCAACGAGGAGTATGCAGGCGAGCCTCTTGTTGTTGTAGCCGTCCTTAAAGGCTCCTTTCTATTGCTTGCCGACCTTGTCAAACGCCTCCGGCTCCCCCTCTCCGTTGAGTTCCTCAAAGCAAGCAGTTATGGAGCAAGGGGAACTGAACGAGGCGAGTTGATCGTCGATGAGACACGACATTTGGATCTTCAAGGAAAAAATGTCCTTCTCATCGATGATATCTTCGACTCCGGCATGACGCTTTCTACTTTGGTGCAAAGATTACAAGCTCACGCTCCCAAAACGCTGAAAACTCTGGTGCTTCTCTTTAAAAAGAGCCCCAAAGCCACTTCCTACCGCCCCGATTTCTCCCTATTTGAAATCGACGATCGCTTTGTCATCGGTTACGGACTAGACTACAAAGAACGTTACAGAGAGCTTCCAGGAATCTATGTCGCAGACAACCTCAACTGTGAGTAGCGCTCTATCGGCAAAGTTTTTATGAAAGCAGAAAAAAACAAGGATGAGAGGCTTGAGTTTTTTCTCCCCGACACAAAGACGGCTTGTCTGCTTCCCCTCTTTTCGACACAAGTGCGGGCGGGTTTTCCCTCCCCGGCAGACGACTGCATTGAAAAAAGTCTCGACCTGAACGAGCTTCTCATCAAACATCGAGCCGCCACTTTTTTTGTCCGCGTCTGCGGAGAATCGATGGCCGACGCCCGCATCCACAGCAAAGATATCTTGATTGTCGATCGCGCGCTTGATCCCCAAGAAGGTCAGATTGTCATTGCCGTGGTAGACGGAGAATTTACCGTCAAGCGGATCCGCCGTACGAAAGACGCCCTCTATCTCGTTGCCGAAAATCCCGCATTTCCTCCACTCAAGGTCGATTCCGAAAAGGATTTTCAAATCTGGGGAGTGGTTACTTACGTCATCCACAACTGTCATCTTCCCAAGGGATTCTAAAGCCTTGTCCGAAAACAGCTTGCTTGGCTTGATCGATTGCAACAACTTCTACGTCTCCTGCGAGCGTCTCTTCCAACCGAAGCTCGAAGGACAAGCCGTCGTCGTCCTCTCCAGCAACGACGGCTGCGTCATTGCCCGTTCTCAGGAAGCCAAGGCGTTAGGGATTCCCATGGGAGCTCCCGCCTTCGAACTCCGCGAGTGTTTCCTCAAGGAAAAAGTCGAGGTTCTCTCTTCAAATTTCGCTCTCTACGGAGACCTCTCGCAACGCGTTGTCTCCGTCATAGAAGAGTTTGGCTATCCCGTCGAGGTCTACTCCATCGATGAATCCTTTCTCTCTTTTCCCGATATGCCCCCATCCGAGCTGGAAAAGCGCGCAAGAGAGATCATCGCGCGCATCAGGAAGTGGACGGGCATTCCTACGGCTTTTGGAGTGAGCAAAACGAAGACGCTTGCCAAAGCGGCAAACAGACTGGCCAAGAAGGGAGACGGAGTAAGACTCCTCTTGGAAGAGAGCGAGATCAAAGCGGCCCTCTCTCATTTTCCCGTCGAAGAGGTCTGGGGCATTGGAAAGCGCTGGAGCCTCTCCCTTCAAAAGGCAGGCGTCCGAACGGCATGGCAGCTTCGAGAGGCTAATGAAGCATGGATCCGCTCGCATCTCAATGTGCAAGCCTTAAAGACAGCACTCGAACTTAAAGGAGTGGCTTGCATCGGAAAAATCCGTAAAGAAGAGCTTCCGAAAACTCTTCTCTCATCGCGCTCCTTTGGGCAGCCGCTCTCTTCTTTAGAGGAGCTTAAAGAGGCAATCGCCCACTTTACGGCAAGCGCAGCAGAAAAGCTCGGGAGACATCGAGGATGCGCCGGCGTGATCGGGCTCTTTGTCTATTCGGCAAGGCAAGGCCATCGATCTGCCACTCTGACTCTTCCTTGTGCGACCGCCTATCCTCCAACGCTCATCCAGGCTGCCTATCGCTGTCTAGACGGTATTTTTAGCAAAGGCGCCGTCTACAAAAAGGCCGGGATCTTTCTTACAGAGATCGTAAATGAAAAAACCGTCCAGCTCGACCTCCTCGCTCCTTCCGATCTCTCTTTAAAAAAAGAGGCCTTCATCCGTGTGATGGAGAGCATCAACGGCACCTACGGAAGACGCAGCGTCCATTTTGCTGCAGAGGGCCTCGCTCAAAAATGGCGGCCCCGCTCTGAGCGCCGCTCCCCCTCCTATACCTCTAAGTGGGAAGAGCTCCCGGTATGCAAAAATGGCGGATGAGGTTTTCGGCAGCGACCTTGGCCATCCTGTGGCGGCACTCTACTGTAGCCGATCCGATATGGGGTACGATGACGCAGTTTTCAAACTGAGTAAGAGGGTGGCGGTGGGAAATGGGCTCGGGATAGACGACATCAAGGAGAGCGCCGCGCACCTCTTTTTTCTTTAAGGCCAAAACGAGATCATCAGTGTGAACGACGGCACCTCGCGCCATGTTGATGAGGAGGGGACGCCGCTTCATCCGCTCAAAAGCTCGACGATCGATGAGAAAGCGCGTCCCTTCCTTCAAGGGAAGGTGGAGAGAGAGGTAATCGGCCTCTTCCAGCAGCTCATCGAAACTCACCTGAGTATAGACTCTCTTTTCTTCCTCGGTAAAGTCCAGGGGACGGTAATGATAGATCTTGACCTTTAGGCCAAATCCCAAGGCTCTCTTTGCCACTGCGCGCCCTGTCTTACCAAACCCCATGATCCCAAAACACTTTCCGAAAAGCTCTTCTCCCAAGAAAAGATCGGGACTCCATCCTTCCCACTTGCCTTCTTGGACAAAGACTCTGGCCTCGGGGACCTTTCTGATAAAGGAGAGGATGAGGGCAAAGGTCAAATCCGCCGTGCTGTGGGTCACTACATCAGGGAGGTTGTAGACGGCCACTCCCCTCTTTTTGGCAGCTTCCAGGTCAATGTTATCCAATCCGATCGCATAGTTCGAGAGGGCAGAGAGGCGTGAGGTCTTATCCAAAAGATCGCGCGTAAAGACGTCGGCCAAAGTACAGAGAAGAGCGTCGTATTTCTGAACAGCCTCAAGCAGTTCGTGAGGATCCAGCGAACCCTCTTTTTGGCTCTCCTCCACTTGAAAATGCGCGCTAAGAAGAGTTTTTGCGACGGGAGGAAGTCTTCTTGTGATAAAAATTTTTACCATCTTGCCGCTCCTTTCCGCTTGCGGATTAGAAGAGCGCTAGACTACCATATTTTTCCATGGAAGAAAAATCGAAAAAACTACCCCGCACCATCAGCATCTTTATGTTGCTCATGATCAACGTTGCCGCCGTGGGCAGCGTAAAAAACTGGCCCCTGACGGCAGAATACGGCTTCTCTTCCCTCTTTTATCTTCTCCTGGCCGGCGTCATCTTTTTAATCCCCGTCTCATTGATCGCCGCGGAGCTGGCAACCGGATGGCCCAAGGCGGGCGGGATCTTTGTCTGGGTCAAGGAGGCGTTCGGCCACCGAGTCGGCTTTCTTGCCGTCTGGGTCTTGTGGATTGAAAATGTCTTTTGGTACCCCACCGTCCTCTCTTTCATCGCAGGAACCATGGCCTATCTCTTTGATCCTAAACTTGCTGAAAATCCTTTCTATATGGTCGGCGTGGTGATCGCCATTTTCTGGGCTATGACGTTCATCAATTTCACAGGGATGCGCACCTCCGGGTGGATCAGCACGATCGGCGCCTTTTGCGGAACCTATCTCCCCGCACTCATCATCGTGGGGCTGGGCATTCTTTGGCTCGTGGAGGGCCGGGAGATCCACATCACCTTTACCCTCTCCTCATTTTTTCCCAGGATGACCCATCCCAAAGACCTGGCTATCTTTACGGGCATTCTACTCACCTTGGGCGGCATGGAGATGGCCGCGGTGCACGCCAATGACGTCAAACATCCCAAACGGGACTATCCCAAAGCCATTCTCCTCTCCGTGATCACCATTCTGGGACTTTCGGCTCTGGGAGTCCTTGCCATTGCCATGGTCGTCCCTCAACAAGAGATCAGCCTGGCGGCAGGAACACTTCAAGCCTTTACCACCTTTATGGAAGCCTACAACCTCAAAAGTCTCATTCCCGTCATGGCCTTTTTGGTAATGATAGGAGCTATGGGGACCATGAGCACTTGGCTCGTCGGGCCCACCAAGGGCCTGCTCGCCGCTGCGATGAGCGGAGACCTGCCTCCCGCCTTGCGGAAGGTAAACCGCCGCGGCATGCCTGTCAATCTCCTTCTTCTGCAAGCAGGGATTGTCACTCTCTTTTCCTTCCTCTTCATTCTTCTTCCCTCCGTCAACAGCGTCTATTGGATCTCGACCGTGCTCGCAGCAAACCTCTACCTTGTCATGTATATCCTGATGTTTGCAGCTGCAATCAAACTGAGGTATAAAAGACCGGAAGTGGAGAGAGCCTACAGGATTCCTGGAGGAAACTTCGGGATGTGGCTGGTGGCCGGCGTCGGGCTTTTAGGCGCGATTCTGACCTTTCTTTTCGGTTTCCTTCCTCCCGAACAGATCCAGACGGGCAATGAACTTGCCTATTCGCTCTTTTTGATCCTCGGCGTCCTTTTGGGATGCTTGGCTCCCTCGATGATCCTTTGGTTTAAGAAGCCCGCTTGGAGCGTATAAAGGGATGGAAAAAAAAAGAGGTTGGGAGAGCGTCTCACCCTGGTATGACTCGCTTGTGGGAAGCGAGGGTCATTTTTACCATCGCGAGATCATTCTTCCAGGGGTTCTACGCCTTCTCAATCTCAAAAAGGAGGAGGCTCCTTCGCTTCTCGATTTAGGCTGCGGGGAAGGAGTCCTGGCTCGCCATCTTCCTTCCTGGGTCCACTATGTCGGAATCGACGCCTCAACGTCGCTAATTCAAGCGGCGCAAGGGAAGGGCCCTCGAGGGAGCTTTGCGGTCCACGATCTGTCACAGCCGCTTGAGCTTGAAAAAAGAGATTTTACACATGCCGCTCTCATTTTGTCCCTTCAGAACATCTCTTCTCCCGGCCAGGTCTTAAAAAATGCGGCGCGTCACCTCAAAAAAGAGGGAAAACTCATCCTTGTGCTAAACCACCCCTGTTTTCGCATTCCCCGACAATCCAGCTGGGGAATGGATGAAGCAAAGAGCTTGCAGTACCGCCGCATCGATCGTTATATGTCAGCGATGACCATCCCGATCAAGACGCATCCCTCTAAGAAATCCTCGGAAATAACCCACTCCTTCCATTATCCTCTCTCTTATTATGGGAGATGGCTGCAGGAAGCCGGTTTTGTTATCGCCTCAATGGAAGAATGGTGCAGCGGAAAGGAAAGCCGAGGCAAAAGAGCGCAGAGTGAAAACCGGGCACGCAAAGAGTTTCCTCTCTTTCTGATGCTTCTAAACATAGTCTTGAAATAAGGTAAGGTCATGTGTGGAATTTTTGGATATATCGGCCCTCAGGACTCTACAAAAGTCTGCCTAAGCGGATTAAAGTCCCTCGAATACCGCGGGTATGACTCGGCCGGTATTGCCGGCATCTCCAATCAAGCCCTTGTGGCCTGCAAGGAAGAGGGAAGAGTCGCCGTCTTAGAAAAGACCTTAACAAAAAGACCGCTGAAGCTCGATCTCGCAATCGCCCATACGCGCTGGGCAACCCATGGCAAACCGAGCCGCGATAACGCCCACCCTCACTTCGACAGCGAGAAAAAGATCGCCGTCGTGCACAACGGCATCATCGAAAACCACTTTGAACTCAAAGAAAGGCTCCAGAAAGAGGGAACTCTCTTTTCTTCAGATACGGATACGGAAGTGATTTCGCATCTCGTCTCCCATTTTTACAAGGGCGATCTTCTCTCTGCCGTCCAACAAGCGCTTACTCTCCTTCGGGGGTTTTGGGCAATCTGCCTGATCCACAAAGACCACCCCGGAACCATCATCGCCGCCGCCAAAGAAAATCCCCTTTGCATCGGCAAGAATTGTTTACGAAAAGAAGTCTTCGTCTCTTCCGACCCTCAAGCCTTTCAGGGGAAAGACCTCGATGTCATCTTTCTCAAAAGCGGCGAAGTGGCATGCATTAAGACGGACAAGATCGACGTCTTCAATCCCGACTCCGCCCAGGTTGAGAAACCCGTCGAGCACTTATTTCTTTCCAAACAGAAGATTTCCAAAGGAGGATTTGCCCACTTCATGCTCAAAGAGATCATGGAGCAGCCAAAAACTCTCCAGCAAGCCCTGCACAATCGCATGATCGAAGGCTATGGCACAGCGGAGTTTGAGAATTTGTCCTTCTCCTCCAAAGAGCTTTTGGGGATAAATCGGATTCTCATCTTAGCCTGCGGCACCTCTTTTCATGCAGGATGCATCGCCGCTTCCCTCTTTGAAGAGATGGCGCGCATCCCCACCCAAGCTGAGATCGCATCGGAATTCCGCTACAAAAACCCCTTAATCTCCGAAAACACGCTGGTCATCGCCATCAGCCAGTCGGGAGAGACTCTAGACACCCTTGCCGCCATGCGGGAAGTCAAGAGAAAAGGAGCCAAGGTATTAGGGATTTGCAACGCACCCCACTCCACTTTGACCCGAGAGGCCGATTCCACGCTCCTCTTAAGGGCAGGACCGGAAATCAGCGTCTGTTCCACCAAGGCGTTCACCAGCCAGTTGGCCGTCCTTTCCCTCTTTGCCCTTATGATGGCCCGCTTGAAACACCTGAGTAAAGAGGAAGGGAAAAACTTTCTTTACGAACTGGCAGCTCTCCCTCAAGTCGTTCAAGAGGTCTTAAATCAAAGAGGAGAGATTCAACGGCTTGCAAAAAAATACTCCACATTCAATCACTTCTTCTTTTTAGGGCGCCATTACATGTTTGCCACTAGCCTGGAAGCTGCTCTAAAACTCAAAGAGATCTCCTATCTCTTTGCCAGCGGCTACCCTTCCGGAGAGATGAAGCATGGACCCATCGCCCTGATCGACTCCCAGCTGGCCGTCATCGGCATGTGCGGAAATAAGAGAACTTATGAAAAGAGCATCAGCAACCTCTTAGAGACCAAAGCGCGAGGAGCAACCATCCTGGCCTTCGTCCCAAAAGATGCGTCCCAAATCAAAGAGATCGCCCAAGACGTCCTCTATCTCCCCGCAACGCGCGATGAACTCGCTCCCATCCCTTATACCGTCGCCACGCAGCTCTTTGCCTATGAGATCGCCGCCCTCCTGGGAAGAGAGATCGACAAACCCCGCAATTTAGCAAAGTCCGTCACAGTCGAATAAACTCGCCTTTTCAATTGACGATTATATACAAGTTGATCTATTATTATTTTCTTTTTTCATAAAATGAGGCCATAATGGCAACCGCTGCTTTAAATTTGAATCCTCCATCGTTCTCTTTGCCAGCAGGAGATGCGGCCGGCGCTTGGGAACCTAAGACCGATGAGCGGATCACTCAACTTGCCAAGGACGTCATCAAGGGTTTACAACCTGAAGGCTTCTCGGCATGGACTTTTTTCCGATGGAAGCAACATCCCATCGTTTCCCGACTTTCCGAGATGGATCCCAAAGAGTTGGGGCTGGTTTTAAAAAAAGTTGCAGAGGAAACGATGAGGCCCATCCCTCTGAAAAGCTTAGAGCGACTCGGAGACCTTCTCGATTTTAATCAACTCGAAAAAGCCTTGGCAACATGGTTTCCTCAAGACTTCACAAATGCTGTGGAGGCGGCACAATCCAAAGTGCCCTTTTCCGACTATTTTCATAAATATGCAGGAGAAAAGACGACATCCTTCAATGTCTACAACTTCCTTGAAAATCTCTGGAATGGCTCCATCCATGTGATGGATACCGTTCTTTTAGCTTTCGGCATCGCCGACTTTTTTGATCCTCTGGAACATGACTGGGAAGCAGGGTTTAGGCTGCAAAAATTACAATTTCTTTTCATGATGCTCTCTTCTCTTTCTGCAACGTCCGTGGCAATTTTGGGCGCTGCAACGGGCGGAATCATCGCTTCATCTCTTTTGATTTTTCTTTTTGTTTTCAATTCCATTTATCAAAAATATTTAAAACCTCTCCCCGACACGTTACCTTATGCTCCCGAAAATCTGACGAAACTCATTACTGAAGGGAAGTTGCCGCACCCTTATGAAAGATCGTACTACAACGATCTCATCTCCGAAGAACTCATCAGAGGCGAAAAGACACATCTCCATGTCCTTCTCTACGGCCCCTCTGGAATCGGAAAATCGGAGATTAAAAATGGCTTTGCACATGCCGCTTACCGCGGAGATTATCCTGAGCTTCAAGGAAAACGGATCTTTTGTTACGACACCTCGCAACTAAGAGCTAAGGCACAGAGTTATGGAGCTGAAAAGATCTTGAAACAAATTGGAAAGGCGATGGGGCGGCACCGCGATGACATCGTCTTGATTTTTGAAGAGTTTCACAACGTTGGCAACGATGAACAGAGCTCTTTTCTTGCCGACCTTTTCAAAATGGCCTTAGATAAAACGGGAGATTTGCGCCATGTCATTGCCATCACGACCGATAAGGAATATGCGAAGTATATTCAACCCAGGGAGCCTTTGGATAGGCGTTTTGAGAAGAACCTCGTAGAGAGCATGGGCGAATCCGACTGCATGAGATTTTTACATCAGATCGTCAATCAAGAAGCCCCTCAGCTCTTATGCGATGAAAAAGTTCTAAAACACCTCTATGATGAGGCAACAAAGAAGTTTCCGGATCATCCGCAGCCGCACGGCATGCATATCCTTATCTCAAAATGCATCCGCCAGCTGATAGCGTCCCCCCGCTCCAAAGCCAGCGAGAACCAAGAGAACTTGGAATTGCTGATTTCCAAAGGAGTGCTTGATAGCGGATATTCTTCCCGTGCTACAGAGAGAGAAAAAGCCATAAAAGAGCTAAAGGACAGGGTGGATGCTGAACAAGTCATCCTGCACAATGAAAAAGCAAACATCTCCGTCTTACGCCGCACACAGGATCTTTTCGTTCAATCAAAAGCTGCGATGCACCAAGAAATAAGAAAAGTCAAGCACATTCAAAAAGACTCTCTTCTTTCCCCAAGAGACAAGTCCTCCTTAAAGCGTTTTTTTCTTTTGAACTATTTCTTGATTCCCGAACTGAAAAACGCCATTCGTTCGCAGGCAATGAAGGCAGGGATTCAAGCTGAATTGACCCAA
Source organism: Chlamydiae bacterium RIFCSPLOWO2_12_FULL_49_12 (assembly GCA_001796315.1). Classification (GTDB taxonomy): domain Bacteria; phylum Chlamydiota; class Chlamydiia; order Chlamydiales; family Rhabdochlamydiaceae; genus 2-02-FULL-49-12. The sequence continues at coordinate 26,927 of MGME01000011.1, read as the reverse complement.
GAACTCGTTGACAGGGTTCTCGAGTTTAGGCCTACGGAAGAAAAAAAATGAAGAAGCGGATCAGAAAAATTCCCAGCTAGGATATCCTGCTTAAAACAGAAGAAAATGCGAGAGTCCAATCGTGGAGAGAGCAAAAGAGCAGGAAAAGGAAGAATTGCTTGCGCAAGTTAAGACCCTATGGCCCTTTGAGGGAAAGCGCTTTTCCGTTAAAAAAGAGACGTTGCACCTTCCCCGGAATAGGACGAGAGTGCGCGAAACCGTCGTCCATACAGCAGCTGTCGTCCTCATCCCTCTTTTAAATAAAGAGAAAATACTTTTCATCCAACAGTACAGAAGAGCCGCGGGCAAAATCCTTATCGAACTGCCTGCAGGAGTTCTCGAAGAGGGCGACACCCTGAAAGAACGGGCGCAAAAAGAACTGCAGGAAGAGACCGGCTACAGAGCTAAGGAGCTCATTACCTTTGGCGGGATCTTCAGCACGCCGGGATTTTGCACAGAATATCTTCACTTCTTTCTAGCAAAAGATCTCAAATTATCCCCTCTTCCGGCTGACGAGGATGAAGCCATCGATCTCTTGCCTTTGAGCCTTAAAAAGGCTTTGAGCTTAATCGATAGCAATGAAATCTCTGATGCAAAAACTCTTGTCGGCGTCTTAAAATATGCACGTCTTTTGAGGACAACGAAATGAAATGGCTTTTTCGTTCCGCCTTTGCAATCGTACTTCTTTTCTCTCTCTTCATTTTCTCTCTTCCCGCTCTTCTTTCTACAAATCCTGGAAAAAGAGCTCTTCTTTATTTAATCAATCAGAATGAAAGAAAGATCACCTTCTCTTCTCTTTCCTTATCTTGGCTCGGCCCTCAAGTCATTGAAGGTCTATGTATTGAAGATGCTTCCTCCGGTCTTTTCTTAAGCGTTCGAAAAATCCATCTATCCACCAACCTTTTCTCTCTTTGTTTGAAGAAAAAAAATGTCAACGAACTCGTCATCTCAGAGCCTTGCCTTGCGCTCCACGCTGTGCAAAACGAGAACAAAACAGAAGAGCTTTCTTTTGTCCGCTCGACGAGCAAAAGCTCCTCCCTTCCCCATGCGCTCCCTTCAAATAAGCTTTTAAAAACTTTTGCAGAGCGTTCTCCCTTTCCCTTCAAAGGAAGAGTGCGCATCGAAAAAGGAGCTCTTTTTGCAACTCTTTCCAATGGAGAAAAGATTCAATTTCTCGATCTTTCCGCCCATCTCTTCCTTCCCTCGTTCTCCCGTCCCCAAGAGCTCTCTCTCTCTTGCCAAACCTCTCAAAACAATCACTTGGGAAACCTCAACCTCACTGCACGCTTAAATCCGGACGACGAGATTGAAATCGACGCCAAGGCGCGACAGCTTCCCATCTCCGGAATCGATTACCTTCTTGCCTGGAAGTATCCCCGCCTCAAGGGAGTGTTATTGGAAGGAATCGGAGAGACGTTGGACCTTCAGCTCAAAGGACTCCTCTCCAAAGAGAGCTTCCAACTCTCTTTGAGCGCCGGCTCCGACCATCTCATTGCCGAGATGCATACGAAACAGGAAAAAGGAACCATCTCTTTCCTCTCGCCCGCCACCCTCTCGCTTTCCCTGACACCTGATCTCATGCACACCCTCTTGGCCCTCTCCAATCTTCCGGACCTCTCCTTCCATAGCGGAGCCGAACTCCACCTCCAGATCCCGGCCTTCACTCTTCCTCTTACTTCCCAAGGCATCCGGTTTCAAGAGAGCGGCCTAGAAGCCCACCTCTCCCTCTCTCCCACCTCATTTACCCTCCCCAAAAGGGATCAGACGCTCTCATTAAAAGAATTCAAGGCTGTCATCCTATCGAAAAATTTAAAAGAACTCATCAGCGGAGCCTTCCGCATCAAACTCTCCTATCTCCAAGATGAGGCATCCGTAGATTTAGACGGCGAGTGGAAGGAGTTCTCTTCCGGCCAACTCACAGCGCACATCGACCGCTTCCCCTTAGCTTTACTCGATAAAAAGCACTACGTCTCCCTTCTTCTCGGAAATTCCTTAAGCGGAGAGCTATTAAGCACGTGGGCTCCGGAAGAGACTCTTCTGCGCTTTCACTTCCGAACGCCCTACCTCACCTTTCCTCAAACCAGTCTGACTCTAAATCAAAGCATGACATTAGACAATCCCGTGACGCTCTCCTACCGCCCCCCCGAACAACTCTTTGATTTTATTCGCGCGCGCTCTTCTCTCTATGTCACAACCCCTGCTCCTCTCACTCTCTCTATCGAGGAGTTGAAAATCCCTCTTGGCGAGGAGTGGAAATCACTTCAGTGCAAAGGAGAGCTTTCCGCGCGGAACCTTCTTTTCCTCCCTCCTATCTTAAAAGAGGGCATCTCTCTTCCCGAACTCACAGCGCGCTTGGAAGCCTCTTCTTTAGAAAAGATGCGCATCGAGATCGAAAGCTCCCTCCTTCAAACCGAACTCTTTGCCTCTCTCTCTCCCTCCCTCTCTTCATTGGATTTTAAAAAACCCGTCCATCTCAAATACCTCATCACTGATCCTCTATTGAGCTTCCTTTCCTTTCATCCCCTCTTGAATCCTCAACTTGAAACTCCAGCTCTATGCGATGTCACCTTAGATCCCTTTTCCATTCCCTTGAACACTTCCTCTCTGCCTCCCCTTCTTTTCAAAGGAGAGGGAAGAGTCGATGAACTCAAACTCAAAAACCCCCGTCTCACCGCATTTTCCACGCTCGACGGCATCGGTTTTACCTTTCTCGCCGATCAAAAAAATTCCAAGTTCCTCTTCGATCTTTCAACCAAGAGCAAAATTGAAGGGAAACAGAGCGGGACGATCGCGCTCTCTCTTCAATGCGCCCCGCTCTTTTCCTCCCAAGCTGTCCATCTGACGGGCAAGTGCGAGCTCTCCCACTTGAAGGTTCAGGTATTGGAAGACCTCTTTGGAATCAAAGACCCCCTCCTTCCCGTTCTTGGCCCTACCCTCAATCTCGTATGTGAAGCCGCCTCAAAAGATGAGGAGGCGCACTTTCTTCTCGACATGCAATCCGAAAATTTAAAAGCTTCAACTTCCTTCCTCGTCAATAAGAAAAAAGAGCTGCAAAGCGAGGCTCCGACAAAAATCGAATGGAAAGTCACGAAAGAAGGCTTTGCATTTCTGCATGAGATGCTTAAGAAAGAACGGCCTCCCTTTACTCTCGACAAGACAGCGATTTTAAAATGCTCCGTTTCCCGCTTTTACCTTCCTCTGAACCTTGACCTTGCCACTCTGGAAGGAGAGGTTCTCTTAGACTCCCTCTCTTTAGAAGAAGGTCTCATCTTAAACCAGCTCAAGGCTAGGGTTGATAAAAAGAGCGGCGCTCCCATCAAGCTCTCTCTTGAAGGAAAAAGCCAGCCTCAAGGAGATCTTAATTTAACGGCCACCTTCAATCACCTTGTCAATGATGAAGGAAGGTTCTCTTTGGACACTGTCGGAACAGAGATCGAAACAGAGGTGCGCCAATTCCCGACCCCCTTCGTTGATCTCTTCTTTAAAGCCTTAAGCAAAACTCCTCTTCACCTCACCACTCTTTTGGGTGAAAAAATCAACGCAAGCCTCCGCGCCCACCTCAAGAATTGCTCCGGCGCACTCCACCTCAACTTCCACTCCGATCGCGCCAAAGCTTCTCTCGAGGGACAGCTCCAAGACGGCATCCTCACGTTAACCGCTCCCGTGCATGCCCAATTTCAGATGACGCAGGATCTGAGTAAGCTTTTCTTGAAGAAAGCCAATCCCTTAAAGATCTCCTCATTCACATCTAAAGACCCTATTACAGTGCAAATCTCCGACAAGGGTTTTTCCCTGCCTCTCTATCCTTTAAAGCTCAACCAGCTCAACCTCCCCGAAGCGAGGCTTGAGCTTGGAAAAATCGCCTGCGAAAGTCGAGGAAATCTCAAAACCGTCCTAAAACTCTTAAAGAGCTCAAAACTCTCTCATGATCAGCAACTGGAACTCTGGTTTACTCCCATCGATCTTAAGATCTATCAGGGAGTCGTGCATCTGCAAAGAACCGACATCCTCCTTGCCGACTCACTTCAGATCGCTCTTTGGGGCGTCATCGACCTCTCCAACGACTCTGTAAAGATGATCCTCGGCCTCACAAAGCCCTGTCTGGAGCGCGCCTTTTCCTTGAAAAACCTCCCCCCGGACTACGTCCTCCAACTCCCTCTTACCGGCACCACGCGAGACGCCTCATTAAACAAGGTGGCGGCCACAGCAAAGATCGCCACCCTTCTTGCCTGGAGAGAGGCTTTTAAGGAAAAAGAAAAGGGTTCGCTTTGGGGAGACCTCCTAGGAACCGTGGCAAGCCTTCCCGATAAGGACAACCCTGCTCCTCCCTCCAAAAATCCTCTCCCTTGGGATCAAAAACAGCCATCCCCCAAAAAACCCAAAAAGCAAGTCGCCTCCAAAAATCAGCAAAAAGCTCAAGAAATAGACAAGCCAAAAAAAAACCGCAATCCCTTAAAAGAGTTCTTCAAGGCGATCAAATGATTGTCTTGCATTCTTTTCCTTGAACTCAACTTAACGAAGCGTTTCCATCTCTTCCGATAGATCTTGGCGATGAAACATCCAAAAAATTGTTGCATGAAATTTTTTAATCAAGTTTAATCTTAACATCATTTTCATGAAATCTAAACTCTCAGGAGAGTCACTATGGTCAGCGCATCATTTCTCATTAACTTGCCGAAAGGATCGGTTTCGCATCGTTATTTTGAACTCGTAGAACAAGCCGGTAAAGCAGAATGGTTTTCAGCCATCACGATTCAAAATCCTCTTGTCAAAAAAATCTCCTCCATTCTTGTAACGTATGCCGTGTTCCCTTATTTTGCGCTCGTGGGAGCGTTTTGGAACAGTTCTATGGCCGCCTTGAAGGGAGGAATGGGACTGGCCCGACATTTCTTTCCCGACGTCACCTGGCTCAAGGAGGTGAAGCCTGAGGAAGCAAGAATGGCTGTTTTTCAACATCTCGGTTATGTTGGCATAGATACCTTTGGAAGACTCTTTTCAATTTTTGTAGTGGGAGCATTCGCCTTTGCACCTCAAGACGTAACGCAACTCTATCGGCAGGCGGACGAAGAGATTCGCTCGGGAAATGCTTACAACAAATTTATCTTGCTGATCAAGTTTCTTTCTTCAACGAGAGAAGAGGCAACAGCCTAAAGGACAGGAAGGTCATCTGGTCGAGTTCATGTATAGCTTTCTTTTGCCCTATTGCCTAGAATGAATCCCTAAAAGGCGAGTTATGACCAAAAAGAAAAATACCCTTTGGAAGGTTCTTGTTGCCATTGTCCTAGCAATGCTCATCGGGTCCTGGAGCGGAACGGACAAAACTCTTTTTGGAGTCAACCTCTATTCGGTCTTCGATCTCTTTGGAACTCTCTTTCTCAACGCCCTGACTCTGATCGTCATTCCTTTGGTCACCTCCTCGATCATTTCTGGCGTGGCGAAGATGGGAGGCGAAAAAGATTTCGGAAGGGTGGGTCTCAAAACTTTTGTTTACTTCATCGGGACAACCCTCATCGCCATCCTCATCGGATTGCTCTTTGTCCAACTCTTTAAACCTGGAATCACGCTTGCAGGAAAGCCCCTTCTTGCGGATGCAGGAGGCGCGGTCGAAAAGATTCGAGAAGATATTCTGTCTGATAAGGGGCCCAGTTTCGCGCGCGTGATCATGCAGATTGTTCCTTCCAATATCATCGATGCCTTTGCCTCGGGCAACATGCTGGGACTCATCTTTTTCAGCATTCTTTTCGGCTACTCCATCTCCAAAATCGCAGAGAGGCCCGCCTCAGTTTTGATCCATTTTTTTCAGGGCATCTTCAATGCCATGATCCATGTCACCCATCTTATCCTCTATCTCTTGCCGCTCGGCGTTTTTTTTCTTGTTGCCAAAGCCTTTGCGACAACAACTCATGGTCTTTCGGGTCTGGGTTATTTTTTCCTGTCCGTCATTTCCGGACTAGCTTTTTTCCTCTTCATCGGCCTTCCTCTTCTTCTTAAGTTTATTGGAAGAGTGAGTCCCTGGAAGTTCTTCCGGGCGATGTATCCTGCCCTCTTTACGGCGTTTTCGACGAGCTCTTCTTCTGCAACGCTTCCCGTCACCCTTGATTGCATTGAGAAGAGGGCCGGCGTTTCCAATCGCATTGCAAGTTTAGTCGTTCCTTTAGGAACTTCTGTCAATATGTCCGGATCTGCTCTCTACGATCTCGTCGCTGCAATGTTTGTGGTGCAAGCGTACGGAGTCCAACTCTCTTTTTTTACCCAATTCCTTGTCGCCCTTTTAGCCTTGATCACCTCTATTGGAATTGCTGGAGTTCCCTCGGGCAGTTTGGTTGCCATTATTGTCATCCTGAAAACCGTCGGCCTTCCTCCGGAGGGCATCGGACTCTTTATTGCCGTAGACCGCCTGCTTGACATGTGCCGCACCACAGTCAACGTCTTCAGTGACAGCACGTGCGCTCTTCTCGTTGCCCGTTCCGAAGGGGAACAGACCTTTCTAATTCAAAAAATCTCTCCAGAAAAATAGAGAGACCGAGCGGAGTAGAAGAGATGCCCAAAAAAAGACACGGTCTATGGAAAGTGATCTTTGCCATTCTTCTGGCAATCCTCGTCGGCTCATGGAGCGGCACTTCCAAAACTCTTTTTGGAGTGAATCTCTATTCTATTTTTGATCTTTTGGGAGCGCTCTTTATTAATGCCCTTTCGTTAGTGGTGGTTCCCTTGGTCTCTTCCTCTATCATCTCGGGCGTGGCGAAAATTGGAAGTGAAGAGGAGTTTGGCCGTCTGGGGATCAAAACGTTCGGGTATTATATTCTGACAAGCATCCTTGCCATCCTGATCGGTTTAATCTTTATCAATCTCTTCAAGCCGGGGATTACCGCTGCGGGAGACCCTCTCTTAGGAACATACGCTCAAAATGCGGAACATCTCCAAGGAGCCTTTTTTTCCGGACAGAGTTTTGGGGTTGTGCGCATCATCTTGCAAATTGTTCCTTCAAATATCATGGATGCTTTTGCCTCAGGAAATATGCTTGGGCTCATCTTCTTTAGCATCCTGTTTGGCTACGCCATCTCTAAGATTAGGGACCGTTCGTCAAAAGTCCTGATCCATTTCTTTCAAGGACTCTTCCAGTCCATGATCCATATCACCCATCTCTTTATCCATCTGCTTCCGTTTGGAGTCTTTTTCCTCGTTGCAAAAGCCTTCGCCACCACTGCGCACGGCTTTTCGGGTCTGGGATACTTTTTTCTCTCCGTACTCTTAGGTCTTTCGTTTTTTTTGTTTGCGGGTCTGCCTCTTTTGATTCGATTCATCGGAAAAGTGAGCCCCTTTTCTTTTTTCCGTTCTATGTATCCCGCGCTCTTCACAGCTTTTTCTACTAGCTCCTCCTCTGCCACCCTTCCCGTAACGCTGGATTGCATCGAGAAGAGAGCAGGCGTCTCGAACCGTATTGCGAGCTTGGTCATTCCGCTCGGAGGTTCCATCAATATGTCCGGCTCTGCTCTCTACGAACTGGTTGCCGCCATGTTTGTCATCCAGGCTTACGGCGTGCATCTCTCATTGTTCCACCAACTCCTCCTCTCCTTTATTGCGCTCCTCACATCTATCGGCGTTGCTGGAGTTCCTTCAGGAAGTTTGGTAGCAATCATTATGATCCTCAAGACTGTGGGTCTTCCCACTGAGGGCATTGGACTCTTTATTGCTCTGGACCGTCTGCTCGATATGTGCCGCACTACGGTCAATGTCTTTAGCGACAGCACCTGCGCCCTGCTGGTGGCGCGGTCCGAAGGGGAAAAGACGCTTCTTTTACCAAAGGCGCTTAAGGGGAGAAGAGAATGAGAGCGTCTTTCTCAAGATGGGATGGACGAACTCCAAGAAATGGGCATGCAAACAAAGACGCCTATAAGGGTTTGTGCGCGCTCCATATTTTTTATCTCCTGCAACGGGATGGCCGGCTTCGGAGCAGTGGACCCGGATCTGATTCTTTCTCCCCGTCTCCAGAGTGAGTTCCAAAAGGGTATACCCTTTTTCAGTTCGAAGCGGTTTGTAATGAGTGACAGCGCGCATTCCCCCTCTTTTACAGCTCTTGACAAAATAGGCAGCATCTTCTCTAAGAAAGCTCTCCCAACGACCCTCTTCTAAAATCTCTTTTTCGACTAAGGCGACATAGCGGCGCTCGATCGAATGGCGGGCGAACTGCTGCTTTAGCCCCGCTTGAGCCGGAAGCGTAAAGGCAAAGAGCATCACCCCCGAGGTATCCTGATCGAGACGGTGAACGGGAAAGACCCTTCGGCGAAAAAATTTCCGCTTGAGCAGTCCATGCAGGGTCTTTTCCTTTTGGAAGGCAGTCGCTACCGAGAGCAGCCCTGCGGGTTTGTCCACTACAACGAGGTGACTGTCCTGATAAAGGATCTTGACTCCCCCTTCTAAAAAGGAGCTCTTTTTGGCGATTCTTAACGCTTGTCCCGGAACGAGTTGCATCCTTGCGTCCTGCACTAAGGCTTCGTTGACGAAAATCCGCTCGGAAGCAATCCAGGAATGAAGGCTTTTTTTTGAGCTCTCGGGAAAGAGGCGCTCTAAAGCTTCGAGTAAAGAGATTTTTTCTTGGATGACGAAAAGCATGCGGCTATTGTATCACAACGGCCAAAAAGGTTGAGCTCATCTCTTGCATCGAGTAGCATGAATCTCGACTTTTTGGATAGCAGAGTCTTGGAAGACACATCCAAAAAGTCGCAAAGTGACGCAAAGAGGATTTTTCCATGCAAACCAATAAAGAAAAACTCAGTTACTCGATCGGCCTGGAGACAGGTAAAAATTTAAAGAGCCAGTTTGCGGATATGGATGTCAAATTTCTGATTGAGGGCTTTGAAGACGGCATTACCCATGCCTCTCCCAAGCTGCCCCAAGATGAGATCCGATCTCTTTTAACGGCTCTCCACAAACAGGTCGAGCAGCAGCAAAAAGAGTTTGTGACAAAAATTGCAGAACAGCAAAAAAAGCAGGGTGAAACCTTTCTTGCTGAAAACAAAAACAAGGAAGGGGTCGTCACACTTCCCAGCGGGCTTCAATACAAAGTCTTAAAGGAAGGCAAGGGGCCGCATCCCAAGCTCGTCGACACCGTCTTGGTCCATTACAAAGGAGAATTTATTGACGGCCGAGTCTTTGATTCTTCCTCCGAAAGGGGGAAGCCGCATCATTTCACCGTAAATCAGGTTATTCCCGGCTGGTCAGAAGCTCTGCAGCTCATGAATGTCGAAGCGAAGTGGCGCCTCTTTGTCCCCTCTTATCTCGCCTATGGAGAGAGGGGATTTCAACGAGAGATCCCCCCCAATACGACCTTGATCTTTGAAATGGAGCTGCTGGCCATTAATCCTCAAGGCGATAGCCACTCTACTCCATGAGCTCGCATTTAAAGCCTTGAGAGTCTGTTCATCGGAAGGGCATCGGGGGGAGAGACTTTATCTTTGCGCCGGCTCCAATAGTCTGCGCCATAGTCATAGGTTAGCTGCTCCCCTTTTTGGATTTTTTTTAAGGAACGTAAAATGATATGGAGCGATCCCTTCCAAAAGACACCGATCGGCTCCAGATTAGGCTGATCGCTGTGGTTGATAAAACGGGTGAGATTGCCGCCTTTTTCCGCATCGATGACAAAACCCCAAAAGCCCATGTGGGTCTCCAAGCCAAAGCAATAATTGCTGCTTTTATAAAAAAAGAGTCTCTTTTTGCGGACAAACCCCGTATATTCACCGACAAATCTTCCGGGTTGAATCTCTTCTTGTGCAAAGACTCCATAGCCTATAGTTGCATCAATCCATCGAATTTCAAAAAGAGGAAAGAGCTCGTTTTCCATCTCTTTGGCATAGAATCCCCCAAGCCACTTCCGTTCGCGTTCGATTTTTTTTCTTCTCTCTGCGCGCGCACATTTCCTCTCTACAGCTTGCCTAACGGATTCGTTGACATAGCAAAGAGCGGGTAAGTAGACGACATTTAATTCCTGAAAAAACCCTTTAAGGGTTTCATTTTTAATCATGATTTCCACTTCCTCTTTTACCAAATCAAAGAAAATTTCCCCATCTTGCCTTTTAACCCATCTTCTTCTATGAAGAAGGTATGTCGCTCGCTTGGATCTTTCTTCTTTTGGCAGGATTTTTTGAGATCTGTTTTACCATTGCCCTCAAATACTCTCAGGGTTTTACCAGGATAATTCCCAGCATCATTACCTTCGTCTTTGTTGTCCTGAGTTTTTTTTCCGTCTCCCAGTCCATGAAAACTATCCCTATCGGCACTGCTTACGCCGTTTGGGCGGGAATTGGCGCTGCAGGGACGGTCTCCTGCGGGATTCTCTTTTTTGGTGATTCTTATCATATTATCCGGCTTATCTCTATCTTTCTCATTATTACCGGCATCATCGGTCTTAAACTTGTACACTGTGATTAGCTCAACTTGGTATACACAAGTTAACTCAAGAATCGGTTTTCGGCCAGCGCGAAAACTCCCGCGGTTGGCCTATCGTAAAGAGGTCAATATTAAGTTAATATGAACCTCTTTACGATAGGTCAACCCCGGGGTTTTGGCGCGGCCCAAAGCCGATTCTTGAGCTAACTTGTGTATAAAACTTTTGTCCGGTACAGAGGCGATTAGCCTCGACAATTTGCTCTTGTTGCGATAAATTTTTTTTCATGCAACGCCTCTTTCACAGGATGGGACATCAGTTAGGCGGAACCCTGATGGTGGCCGGCATTACCTTAGGGGTGGGAATGCTAGCCCTTCCCGTTGCGACGGCAGAAGCAGGCTTCCTTCCTTCCCTTGCCGTCTATTTATTGACCTGGATCTTTATGATCTGCACAGGTCTTTTGATATTGGAGGCGTGCTTATGGATGCCCAAAGAGGCCAATCTCATCACCCTTTCCCAGCGCCTACTCGGAAAGTGGGGCCGTCTTGCATGCTGGATCCTTTACCTCTTCTTGTTTTCTTCTCTCATGGTGGCGCATGTCGCAGGAGGAGGAACGGTCTTCATGCAGCTCTTCAACGGCTCCTTTTCGAATGAGTGGAGCATCCTACTTTATGTTTTGATCTTCTCTCCAGTGGTCTATCTCGGCACTCTCTGGGTTGACCGCGCAAATCTCATCTTGATGGCCGGGGTGCTTTTCACCTACTTCTTTTTTCTCTTCTCCGCCCTTCCTCACGTCCGCCCGGACCTCCTCTTGCACATGAGTTGGTCCAGAATGTGGGTGGCGCTTCCTGTCGTCTTCACGGCCTTTGGCTATCAGAGCTTGATTCCCACCCTGCTCAACTACATGAACCGCGATGCAAAAAAAGTGCGCCGGGCGATCATCTTTGGAACCTGCATTCCCCTTTGCATCTACATCATTTGGGAGTTTGTCATCCTCGGCATCATCCCCTTGGAAGGAGAGAATGGTCTTCTTTCTACATTAGAAAAGGGACTCAATGCAGTCAGCCCTCTCCATCACCACATTGGCAAAAAGAGCATTCTCGTAGGAGGGCGCATCCTTGCCTTTTTTGTCCTCACTACTTCTTATCTGGGCATCTCCATTGCTTTTATTGATTTTTTAGCCGACGGGCTTAAGGTGGCAAAAAAAGGGTGGAAGAAGCTCTTGCTTTGTCTCTTTGTCTTTGGCCTGCCGACTGCGGTCTCTCTTTGGGATCCCACTCTTTTTATCCAGGCGCTCTCTTTTGCAGGAGGGTTTGGCGTCGCATTGCTCCTGGGGGCTCTTCCTATTCTCATGGTTTGGGCAGGTCGCTATTACAGGGGGCACTCGCTCCTTCATCAGCAACTTCCGGGCGGGAAAATTCTGCTCTCTCTTTTAATGGGCTTTGTTTTGCTAGAACTATTTTTTACTTGCCTTTTTCTTTAAAAGAATTTAGTTATTAAATATCCGGCGATAGTTTATGAAAAAGAGCCCGAAATCCCTATGAGAGCAACCCGATACAAGAGAAGAACCATGCGCATTTTAAAAAAAGGCGCAGGCAGACAGACAAAGAATCCTGCCTTAAGTTTCCAGGAGACGCTTGCTCTTTTAGACAGAGATCTCTCTTTTCTCTTTGAAAAAAAGAGATCGCCTCATGACCCACGCCTCATCCAGCGCATCGCTCTCAACCTCAAGCATCTTTATGTTGAAGCCCTCAAACTGAAGAGGTTTCCCAAATACAAAGAGAGGGCAGAGCGCATCCTGCTCTCCTTAACAACCCCATGGGGAGCGCCCTTTGTAATAAAGACAACGCTATTGGAGGCCGCCGCTTCCTATGGAGAGCAGGATCCCCTGCATTCCGATCTTCACTTATGGCTAAAAGAGATCTCCCGCTACGGGCACCACTTCTCCGGCCAGATCCTCTCGATGCTGCACGATTAGCCGGAGACGTTGAGAAGAGAAGAGCCTCCTGCCGCTCTTGTCAAACGATCCATGAGAGCTTCATCCTCTCGCATCTGAGGATCGCAATAGATCAACATCTCGTCATAGCCGCCGCTGTCGGCTAACCGCAGGCAGTCAAAAAGATTCTCTCGCGACACTCTTTTCTTCTCATCCAATCCCACAACAAGCGAGCGTCGCTTGCTCGCATCAGCATAGCTTTGCATCTCTTCTCTTAAAGCAAAGAGAAAAAGTTTGGCTCGTGGAGCGTAGTGGCGGTATTTGAGGCCGGGCGAGGGGGGCCTCTCTACTTGTGAAGAAGCAACATCAACTTTTCTTCCCAAAACAGCTTCCAGCTCCTCGCGTGTCACAGCTCCAGGTCGAAAGATCACGGGATGCGAGGGCACCTCAAGGCTCAAAACGGTAGACTCGAGTCCCACTGTGCAGGCTCCCCCATCCACCACGGCAGGAATGCGCCCGGAGAAATCTTCCAGAACGTGGGCCGCCCTCGTGCTGCTGGGGCGTCCGGAGAGATTCGCGGAAGGAGCCACTATGGGCTGTCCTACGCACTCAATCAATCTTAAGGCCAGGGGATGGCCTGGCATGCGGACGCCGATGGTTTTAAGACCTGCCGTTGCCTCTTTAGGAACGGCTGGATGCACGGGAAGAATCAGGGTCAGCGGGCCTGGGAAAAATCTCTTCTCTAAAAGAAAAAATTCATCGGGCAAATGAGTGACAATCTGAGCAAGTTCAGAGAGGTTGGAGATGTGGGCAATCAGAGGATTGTCCGGCGGCCTATGTTTGAGTGCAAAGATTTTGAGGATAGCTTCTTTGTAAAAGACCGGCGCGCCCAGGCCATAGACTGTCTCCGTGGGAAAGGCCACCACCTCTCCTTTTTTAAGAAGTGCGGCAGCTTCTCTTAAGCCCTCTTCTTTTAAAACTTTTGTTTTCATAAACTGATAATTCCTGAATTATATAAGAAGCACACATGAAAATCACAGCATTTTTTGTTCTAGTTTTTGCAGCGATGTTGGGGATCGCAGGAGTGGGCGGGTGGGCATTGATACCGCCGCCTTTCTCTTATTGGACAAGTGGAGCAGTCTCTCTCTTCTTTCTTATCTCTTCCTATTTTCTAGTTAAAAAAAGATTGCACTGGGCATGGGCAGATCTGGTCCTGCTCTTTTTTCTGGTACTTTTTTTTGTTTATCAGGGATTAAGCGATAAAGAGCTCTATCCCTTTTTCGTGATGAGCGCTGTTGCTCTCTTGGTGATGCTGCTTCTGATCGTCTCACTTTGGAGGGAACTTAAAAAAAGGGAGTAGGCGCTTTGGGGAAGTTGCAACAGATGCGGATCCTTTTCCGGATCCAGCCATTCCGCCAGGCGGAAAAGATTCTCTTTTGCCATCGCCGTACATCCCATCGTCTCTCTGTTGGGACCTCTCCAACTATGCATAAAGATGCAAGATCCTCTATGGGGAACAACGGGATCCGTGTTGTACTGGATGATCACTCCCAGCTCATAGAGGCCGTCCTCTCGCCGCATCTTTTCTGAGCTCTTCCAATCCTTGTTCACTTCTTTTTCTGAAATAATACGGTTGTACCATAGAGAGGAACTATCATCGACGCAAACATGGCACGCTTGCAGCGTTAAAAAAGGCATCTTAAATTCTTTTTTTATTTTTTTCCCAAAAAGCGGCCCCAAAAGAAAGAGGCCGCAGGGCGCTCTCAAATCCCCCTCTTCTTTGAGAGGGCCGGCAAGCTCCACTTCCCTCCCCCATCCCATTCCCCTCTTCCCGACAACAACCGGGAAGGAAAAGACCCGCTCCTCAGCTTCAAAAGCAAAGAGCATGCCCTCAATTGAGGTAAAATTTTCTGTGAAAACGAAAACAAACTGCTTTACCTCTCCCATTTCAAAAAAAGTCATCCCTTTTTTTTCTCCATCCTGGTATCATGACTCTACTTTTCCTTACCAACAAAAGCTATGACAACACTTTCTCTTGTCCCGTCGGGATACACTCCTCATCGATTTATTGCTACCGGGCATCTTCCTCATCATGTCCCCTATCTCTTTGATTTTTTCCCAGCCATCGCAGAAGGGATAAAGGCTTGGTACCAAGACAATTACGAAGGAAAAATCAATGTGACCCTCCAGATGTTCGGAGCTCCTTTTTCCATTGCCTCCAATCTCTTCTATGGAGTGATTCGCGTCTACGAGGTCGCCGCCCTTTTCGGGCTGCACACGGCTTCAGCTGCTTCCTTTTTCGTTCCGATGGCAGTGAGCGGGCTTGCCATGGCCTGCTTTGAAACAGCCTACCATTTGTGGGGCCTCTACCACCAAACAATCTTTATGAATCAGTTGCATCAAAGAAAAGAAAATCCCCAAGAGTATTTTGCCCATCTTTTTCGTAAGTACTTAGGAATCAGCAAAAGAGATAGAGAGGGCATGGAAAATAAATTGTCAGGCAAAATAAAGAACCTCAATTTTGTTTCAAAAAGAGCCAAATTCATTGAATGGCAACAGAGACTCTATACCAGGAAAATGCACCCCCTTACGTGGCGCATCGGGGCTCCTCTCGTGGAGGAGATCACAAAGAGCCTTCAAGAACATCCAAACGGGATTCCTCAAGAACAAGTTAACAAGTGGATGCGGCTGATAGAGATCCAGGTTCTCAAAAAGTTCATTCTTCACCTTTTGGCCCTTTCCATTATTGCCATTTTGGGAACGGGCTTTTTTCTTGCTCTCGCGGGCGCCCCGCCCCTGATCCCGCTGGTTTTACTCTCCCTCTCTCCTCTCTTAACCGCTGTCCAATACCTTTATGAAAACGGAGTGCTTAATTCCCCCGGATGGAGCTTCAAGCGGGAGGGATGCATTCCGACTTGGCTGAAGGGAGCGGCTCATTCTCCTTAGACTCATTTCTGATCAGAGAAAAAAAGAGGCTCCGTCAAACCCTCCTTTAAGCTTTCCACAAGAGAAGAGATGGTGGGGTAAGGAGGCTCTTCCAAGTTCGGATCATCATCATAGATCGACCACTTCCCCTCTTTTGAAACCAGTGTTAGGTCTGTCACTTTTTGGCAAGGTTCCAGAAAGGTCAGTGTGATGCATTTGATGGGGATGCGCCACCTTGAACTGAGCTGTTCTTCCAAGAGGGCCGCAAAGGAGTCTTTTCTAAAAAAAAAGGTTCCGACGGCTGCATGCTCAAGCAAGGCTTCCGCCCCAATTCGATCGACGGAATGCCAGGTCTCGTGGACGATGTCCCTCTCTCGTCCTTTCGGCAGGACAACCTCCAGCTCGGCCTTAGAGATCTCTCTGAGCACGTCTTGGAGCTCGCAGGGGGGTGGATTCTCTTGAACAAAACAATTGAGCGCGGCGACCATTTTTGAGAGCATCTCGCAAGCAAGCGGCGTTAAATCTTCGCATTGAAAGAGCGTTTCATTAGTTCTCTCTTCGAGAATTTCAAAGCCCCCCGCTCTCTCTTTTGATGGCGGGCAGTAACGCAGACAGATCGCCTTCCATTTTTTGCGATTGAGGGAAGTCTTTTCTAAAAGAGCGCCTTCAAAGAAGAGTTCTCCCGTGTTCCGATTGACAAAGGCGTTAAAACAGGGATCGGAGAGTTCCGCATGCTTTTGCACAATCTGTTTGAATAATCTAATATTCTTGTGAACAATAGCGCTCTCTGTTGTTATCTTCATATAATGATTTCTCTCTTACTTGATTATATTAATTAAATATTTTTTTTACAATGAAAAGCAAGAGAGGGATGGCGACTCAATCTCTGTACTGTGCGATTTTGGGGATTTTGCCCCGCTCAGAGAAAGAGAAACCCTAACTCGGTGAAAGTTAGCAAGATCGAATATCTTCTCCTGGCTAAAAGAGTGCATCATCTCTCCTCTCCGGCTAAATGAATAAGATTGACTGCCGGCGCCGTTTAGGACAAAATAGCAAACTGTTGATCCCAAAATATGGATGAGATTTCTCTTTTTTACTCTAGCGGTTCTTTTTTTTTCTCCTCTTCTTTGCGCCGACGGAATTGATTATACGGTTGAGATCCAAGGAGTTAAAGATCGCGCCCTTGTCCGAAAAATGAGGAGCGTTTCGCAGCTCTTTCAATTGAAGAGACGGCAGGCGAGCTCTTTGAGCGCTCTCCATTTTCGCGCCGAGGCCGACCTGCCCGACATCAAAAAACTGCTCCACTCTTTGGGATACTTTGAAGCACAGGTTTTTTTTAAATTCGAAGAGAGAGAGAGAGAGATCGGTGTTCAAATTGTCATCGATTTAGGCCCCCTCTACACCCTTGGCAACTACACCTTGCGCCTCTACACTGATGGAAAGGTGAATCTTTTGTTAAATAAGAAGCTCTCTTTAAAATCCATTGGAATCGCCGCGAATCAGCCGGCCCTCTCATCGAAGATCCTGGAGGCCGAATTGAAAGCGCTAGAACGCCTCGCTCTCTTCTCTTATCCCCTGGCAAAGATCCTCAAGAGAAGCGTGATTGCCGATGGCGACACCAAAAAAGTTGACGTGACCCTGACTATCAATACGGGGCCCTATGCGCGCTTTGGGCCCCTGTTGATTAAGGGACTGACCACGACACGCCGGCGTCTTATTGAAAAAAAACTCGATTGGAAGCAAGGAGAGCCCTACAAGAGCCTTCTTGTGACCGCGACGCAAGACTCTTTAGTTAAAACGGGCCTTTTTACTTCTGTTTTGATCAGTCACGAAGAGCGGCTTAACGATGAAGGGCTGCTGCCGATGAGAGTCGAGGTAACCGAAAGCAAACACCACAGCTTAAACGTCGGTGTCAGCTACCAAACCTTTTTTGGTCCCGGTCTCACCTTTGGATGGGAAAACCGAAACATTTCCGGCATGGGAAGGAAGCTCTCCATTCAGGGAGATGCGACCAAGCGAAGCCATTCGGGACTCGCTACCCTCTTCCTTCCCGATTTTTACAAGCGGGGTCAAAACTACATCTGGCAAGCGCAAGCCATGCATGAGGCAATCACAGCCTATTCCCAAAGGACCTACAACCTTGTCACACGATTGGAAAGACAGTTTGGCCGCCGGTTCAGTTCGGCGGCGGCGCTCAAACTCGAGCGTCTTCTCGTTACGGGAAGCGTCAATAACGGAGCTTTTTTGCTCTTTGAGGTCCCTCTTTACGCCCGCTGGAGCACAGCCAACAGCGTTCTCAATCCCACGCGCGGAAAAACGCTTGATGTACGCATTGTTCCTACCTTAAGCGTCGATGCTGTCCGCACATACTATCTCGAGCAGGAGATGCGCTTTAGCTCCTATCTTCCCCTCTTTGACAACCCCAATTGTATTCTTGCTCAAAAGGTGACTCTGGGATCGATCATCAGTCCCAAATTGCATCTTGTCCCCGTCCCTAAACGGTTTTTTGGGGGCTCCGAGGACGATCTTCGAGGATATAAGTATAAAACGGTGAGCCCGCTCACGAAATCGGGAAAACCGATTGGAGGAAGATCTGCCGTCTTCTACTCTTTGGAGATGCGTCTCCGCCTTGGAAAATGGATTGGACTTGTCCCCTTTTTTGATGTAGGAAATGTCTATGCGACGCAATTTCCTGCCTTTGACGGCAAGTGGGCAAAATCTCTAGGACTGGGAGTGCGCTATTTTTCTTTCATTGGACCCATTCGCCTTGATGTAGGATTTCCTTTAAACAGGAGAAAAGGAGTGGATCCCAGATACCGTATCTTAGTTAGTATCGGTCAGGCATTTTGATGGTTAAGACGCTGAAGCTCTTGCTTTCCTCTCTTCTTGCGCTTTTTCTTTCCGGCCTGCTCGTCCTAAGCGTTTTTTTCGCCTTTCTCCAAACTCAAAAGGGGAAAGAGCTTCTTACAAGCGCTCTTGTCCACTCTGCACAAAAGCAGGGGCTCGCTCTTGAAATCCGGGAGATCAAAGGACGCCTCCCCTTTCACTGGAAGCTCTACGGGGTGAAGATCGCCTTCGAAAGGGATCTCATTCTATCCGTTGAAAGAATCAAGGGACGCATCTCCCTCTTTTCTCTTTTAAAAAAAGAGCTCTATCTGAAATCGCTGAAACTCTCCTCGCTTCGCCTCGAGCACCCCGCTCTTTTTTCTCCACTCGCCCTCTCTCTTGACGCCAAGGGGCGGTGGAGGGACAGCTGGTTTCCGCTACATCTCTTTCTCACAGCCTTTTTAGAGAGCGATCCCCGTTCAACTTTGACACTGACTGCAACCAGAGCTCCTAAGAAAAGGGTAAGCATCGAACTTTCCACGCCTCTTGGGGGAGGCAAGGGAGAGCTCTTCTTGACAAGCCAAAACGCCATTGAGAGCGCCTCTTCAACCTTTTTCTTTAACAATCCGGTCCCCTTTTCAGGGAAGGCTCACTTTCAAAACAATCACCTGGAGCTGACCGCCGCATCCCGGGCATTTCAGGTCGGAAGAGAGGATTTTTCCTCTGCTTGCCTCTCATTGAAAGCTCAGCCTCAAGGCGAGCGATGGGAGGGTGTTCTGACAGCTGAAATGCAGAGCGACACGCTTCCCATCGCAATGCAAGCTAACCTCTCTTTTGACCCCGGCGGCTCTTTCGCCCTCCGCGATCTGGATCTCGCGGCTCCCAAGGCTACTGCGGGAGGATCTCTCCAGCTGCGTTTTTCCGATCTCTCAATGGCTGGATCTCTCTTTGTTCAGGCTAAAGAACTGGACCGTTTTGCCACATTCTGGCCAGGGTCTCGCCTATTTGGAGAGTTGGGAGGGGAGATCGACTTTTCCTCCGCTCCCCTCCAGCAAACGGCTTTGCTTCTCTCTCTCAACCATTTTCAATTTAGGGAGATGCAGGCAGGCCATCTCTTAGTAAAGATCCAGGCTCAAGATCTCTTCACTTCCCCAAAAGGAGTCGCCTCATTGAATGCAGAAGAGCTGAAATGGAAGGATCTCTCTATGGAGGAAGGGAGTTTTCAGAGCCATTTCGAAGGGGAGCGATGGCCCTTTGAACTCTCAGCAAAAGGCAAATGGAAAGATCCTTTCACCCTTGATCTTGCCGGCGCCTATTTGGCAACAAAGGATCAAGAAGAGATGACTCTCTCGTCTCTTCAAGGAAAACTTCTCCAAAAAGAGTTCCGGATGCAAAAACCCTTTCAGGTCATCTGGAGTCCTGATTTTTTGAAAATGACCGATTGCTCGCTTCATTTTACGGGAGGCTATCTGCAAGGCGAGTGCCTGCTCTCCAAAGAGCGTTCAGAAGTGACTTTGAAGACGGAACATCTTCCCTTAGATCTCCTCTCTTTACCCTTCACATCCCTCTCTCTTTCAGGAGGGGCGGGGATCGACCTCAAACTCCTCTCAACACCCGAGCAGCTTCAAGGCCGCTTAAACCTCCTTTTGGAGCGCGTCGCTCTCTTTCAGTACGGACAAGAGTCCCCTCTGATAGCCAAAGGCTCGCTCTCATTACATCTTGATGACGACCACATGCAACTCCATACCCATCTGATCTCCTCCCTTCACCATTTTCTCATTCTCTCGGCGACCTTGCCGCTGAGTTACTCCCCTTTCCCCTTTCGCCTCCAACTGGAAAGAGAGAGGCCGTTCTCCGCCGAATGCGTCATAGACGGCCGGATCGAGGAGCTCTTTGACTTTTTCGATCTTAAAGGACAAGAGCTGAAAGGGCATGCGATGGGACAGCTCTTTTTCTCCAATACCCTCTCGTCCCCCTCCGCGACGGGAGGCATCCGTATTCTGGACGGCGCCTATGAAAATTACACTTTGGGAACCTCTCTCAAAGAGATTCAGGCAGAAGTGAGAGGAGAAAAAGAGAGGTTGGTCTTGGATCATTTTGTCGGAAAAGGGGCCAGCTCCGGCAGCTTATCCGCCACGGGAGAAATTGCTCTTTTTTTCGAAAAGGACTTTCCCTACCATTTCGACGCCAAGCTGGAGAATGTTGGCGCGATCGATTTTGACGCCCTCTCTGCACAATTCGTTGGCCCCTTGCACTTTGACGGCACTCTTCACGATCTTGCCATCAAGGGAAAGCTCGCAGCCTCTTCCGTCCTCATTACCATCCCCGATGAACTGCCCACCAAAATCCCCGAGCTTCCCGTAACCTTGATCCACCCCCCTTCTCATCTAGAGAGCCCCCCTCCTCCCCTCTCGATCTTTCCCATCCATTACGATCTCAAGATTAAGGCCTCCGACCACGTCTTTGTGCGAGGAAGAGGACTCAACTCGGAGTGGAAGGGAAAAGCGCACATTTGGGGAGAGGACACCGATTACAAGGGCGAGGGGGACTTAAGCCTGCTCCATGGAGTCTTTGCCTTTTCGGGAAAGGATTTTTCCCTGACCAAGGGAGAGATCACCTTTTCGGAGAGCGGAGCTCAGATGGAAGTGCGCGGCAACGTTCAGGTTGCCGATGCCACCATAACCGCAATCTTGAGTGGAGAGCTGACCTCTCCCTCGCTGACCTTCCAATCTATGCCGGCTATGCCCACAAGCTCTATTCTCTCCCGGCTCATCTTTAACAAAGACATCTCCGAAATCACTCCTTTCCAAGCCGTTCAGCTCGCCCAGATGATCGTCACCCTCTCCGGAGATTCCGCTCCCAACCTCTTAGAAAAGATCCGAAGCAGCTTAGGCGTGGATCGCTTTAACCTCGTCTCCACCGGAGCGGGAAGCGATGAGATCTCGCTGCAAATTGGCAAATATTTGGTAGAGGGAGTGATGGTCACCCTCTCTCAAAGCGCCCACTCCAGCCAGGTCATCGTGGAAGTCGAACTGAAGGCAGGCTTTATCCTCCAGGCGGAAACCCAGGAAGAAGAAGAAGGTAAATTTAGTTTAAAGTGGAACCACAACTATTAATCTCTCCTCTCTCTTTATGCCTCTCGGTATAGGACAAAAAATTTGTTCAGCGCCGAATTTAAGAATTTTATTTAATTTCCATAAAGGTTGCATAAAAAACGATTCACTGCTATTTTTGATTCGCTAGCGTAAATCAATAAGAGGTTGATTCATGGAAGGAATGGATATCTTTTTGGCAAAAGAGGTGGTCTATCTCATTGCCAATCGTGTGGAACCAAGAGGAATCCAACGGATGGAGCAGCTCGATAAGGAGACGATTCAAAAAAATCTAGCCTTGATCGATCTGGTCAGCGCTTTAAAAGCCGCAATTGTAAAAGCAGCCTCCTCAGGATCGGATGCAATCGATTTCAGCAAAGATCATGACCTCAAGACAGCTCTGGATAACTACTTGGCAGTTGCACCCGAAGCAGCGGCCTTTATTCCGGATGACGGCATTTTACATAAAGACTCCATTCCCGATGTGCAACGCCTCTTAGACACTCAGATGCGCCGCCCGACGACCCTGATTGAATACACCATGATTGAAGTGGGCCGCCTCATCTACGATCAGCAAGCTATTAACGATTCGGGAAAAGAGATCCTGAAGGATTACATCGAATCTGTTCGTCATTGGCTTAAAAACACTGTTCGCTAAAGTTTATGGACCCTGCAGAAGAGAGCTTGACGGTTCTTCTCCCACCTCCCCGGCCTCTTTTATTAAAGGAGCCTCCTTCTCATTTTGATCCTCCCGACTCCAGCCACAGGCCTTGGTATGCCCCCTATTTCCATCAGAGCCAACAGGCAGAGTCTCAAGAAAAAGAGAGAGCTGACGAAGAGAACCTTCTTGAACTTCGTAAAATTCTTGCCCGCCTCCAGCAGAACGCGCCGCCGGCCAAGATGTTAGAGCCATCTCCTGCAGTTCCCCCTCTCCTTAGGTCCTCGAAACATTACATGAAAGAACACGTGGATACTGTCTTGCGCGTGGAAGAGAGTCTTTCCAAAGTCATGAAGAGTGAAGAAGAGTGCCTGGAATGGCTTACCGAATGGATCTCTTCGCTGACTGAAAAAATGATGGAGATGATTCGCGAGAACAACGCGAAGTTTAAAGAGCAATCTATCTGGTCCAACCTTTCAAAGATTGTTTCGGGAATTCTTTCCTCTATTGCGCTCATCTTTGGCATTTCCCTGGTCACTTCCCCTGCAGGAGGGATGGCGGCGGGAACTCTTTTGATTGCATCAAGTCTTCTCTCGATTCTCAATCTGATGTTTGAAGAGACAAAGATGTGGGAATGGACAGCCAATACAATCGCAGGAGATGACCAGGAGCTCAAAAAGACCCTGCGCTTCTGGCTTCCTGCAGGAATCAACATCCTTTCCTTAATTATCGGAAGCGCGGGTTCCCTTGGAGCGCTTTTTATGGAGGCCTTTAATTGGACGCAGCAGTCTCTTTTGATGGGAAAGACCGCTGCCGATATTGCCAAACACATCGCAAAGATGAAAGAAGGTGTGATTCACTCGGAATCCTTGAAGATTCAGGCAGAAGGAGAACGCCTCCAAACCTCGCTCAATCTCTCAGATGGCCCGGTGAATGGAGCCCTCGAAGTATTGAAAAAGATGGCGGAAGCCTTAAAAGAGAGTTGCAAGGGAGCGCGCGAGGCCCTCTCCCGCAACGCCTCTTTGGCAAGAGAGATACAAGTATAAAAGGTTAGAAATCAAGCTGCCCCAACAAGGAGGAACATCAGATGAGTCATCCGATTGAAACTCTAGATTTTGTCACCCAAGCTACTCTGGAACAACAAGAGGCGTCGCCCGAAGAACAGCTCAAAGAGCTCCTTCAAACCGAAAAAGAGAGGGCTGATGAAACACACACCCTTCACCTCTCCAAAGAGACCGTCCTCCGCATCCTGACTCTTTTAAGCCAGCGCCAGGACATCTATGACAAGGATCAAAAACTCCTAAGAGAGATGATCCACGATCTGACCAATGACCTGTACAATTCTAAACAGGCGCAGGCAGGCCTCTATGTGGCCTTTTCCCTTACCGGAGGCGCCGTGGGATGCTGCGCCTTTTCCGGGGCCAGTTCAATCGGAACCATGATTCAAGGTTTTAGTACAGTTTCGGATCATTTTTATAGCGCTTCACAAATGTGGAAAGAAGTTGGCAAGCAGCTTCTTTTCAATGACTTAAATCTTGAAGAGAGAGGGAATGAGACCGTCCACCAAGCCTTAAACCGCATCATGGAAGCCGTCCAGACCCAAGACAGCACCTATCAACGCGCCCGCACTCGCTAAGAGAGGAAGCCGTTATAGGGTGTGGTTTCTTTTGTGAGCAAAAGAAGACTCAACGCTTCTCCCTCTTACCTTAAATTCAAATTTCCTCTACTATCGAGTAAGAGGGCTCTTGCAGCTGAGGTGTTTTTTATTGGAAACAGAGAGAATAACTCTTAAGAGTCTTACTTACAGCGTATTAGGAAGAACTCGCTTTGTCGCATCGATCGGAGAGTACATGGTGCTGCTCTGGGAAGTGCTCAAAGCGACGCTCCGACGTCCCCCTGCTCTCTCGTTGATTTTGAAACAGCTCTATGACATTGGCGTTGCCTCTCTGATCGTCGTGGCCATAACCGGCTTTTTTACCGGCCTTGTGGTGGCTGCCCAATCGTTTTATCAATTGGCCGACAAGGGACTAACGGGCGTAACGGGGATCATGGTGGGCAAGGCAATGATGACAGAACTGGGTCCTCTCTTAACGGGATTTATTGTCACAGGGCGCGTCGGGGCTGCCATGTGCGCCGAGATCGGGACGATGACGGTGACCGAACAGGTGGACGCCTTAAAGACGATGGCTGTCAATCCCAACCGCTATCTCATTGCTCCCCGTTTCATCGGGGGGATCTTCATGATGCCCTTTCTGACGATCTTTAGCGTTGCATTGGGGATTTGGGGAGGATATTTGATCGCTGTCTATTTCTTCGGCATGCCGCCCTCTCAATATTACGATCCGATGCCGATCCACATCACCCTTTTTGATTACATGACAGGCATTGTGAAGGCCTTTTTCTTTGGGATTTTGATCATGACGATCTCTTGCTACAAGGGAATCACGACAACCGGAGGAGCTGAAGGGGTGGGCCGATCGACAACCAACAGCGTGGTGATCACCTATGTGGCAATCCTTTGCACCAACTTCTTTTTGACAATGGCGCTCAATATCTTCCGCGAGAAAATCGAGAGGTGGATGTAAGATGATTGTCATCAGCGACCTCTGGAAGAGATACGGAGACAATGATGTTCTAAAGGGACTCTCTTTAAAGATTAGCGATCAGGAGATTCTCGTCATCCTGGGGCGCTCGGGCGTGGGAAAGAGCGTTCTTCTCAAACATCTCATTGGTCTGACAAAACCAGACCGCGGCTATGTCGATGTGGGAGGAGTGAGAATCTCAAGTCTGAAAGGAGCTGCGCTCTATCATGCCGTGCGCAACATGGGCATGCTCTTTCAAGGCTGCGCTCTTTTCGACTCGATGACAGTGGAAGAAAATACGGCTTTCTACTTGAAGCAGCATGGCGACCCCAAAACCTTAAGGCCCTACACTAAGGCAGAACTTAAAGAGCGCGTGGAAGGGGCGCTGGAGATGGTAGGGTTGCAGGAGGCCCAAAAGAAGATGCCCTCCGAGCTGTCGGGCGGGATGAAAAAGCGGGCGGCGCTGGCTCGCCTGATTGTCTACCGTCCCTCTATCTTGCTCTATGACGAACCGACAACAGGTCTTGATCCCATCACGGCCATGACCATTAATGAACTGATTGTCAAGACGCAAAAAGAGCTGAAAGGAACCACCGTGGTGGTGACCCATGACATTGTCTCTGCGCTCATTATCGGCGATCGGCTTGCTTTGCATAAAGAGGGAAAAATTGCCTATCTTGCGGACCCGGACACTTTTGTCCAGATCGATGATCCGGAGATCCGTTTTTTGCACAAGCTGATTTCTCAAGATCCGCGCACCTTGAAATACAACAACCACAATAAAGGCGATTAGATATGGGAGAAACGACTAAAAACATGCTGATCGGCGCTTTCGTCATCCTGGCAACCGCCGTCTTCGTCTCCTTTATTCTCTTTCTCAGGCCCACTGTCGGCGATATGGAGCAGACGCTCAACGTGCGCTTTTCAGATATCAACAACATTGGGATCGGAACCCGAGTCCTCTATGCGGGACGGCCCGTTGGAGAGGTGGTCGCCCTCTCCGAGATTCCCGATGCCCGCAAGCAGCCGGTCGATGAGATCGGCAGGGTCTATATCTACCAGCTGACCTTAAAAATTGATTCGGGGATCAAAGTCTACGATGTAGATGAAGTGACTGTTCAGACATCGGGGCTTCTTGGAGAAAAATCGATCGGAATCGTCCCGAAAGCCGCCCCGCCCGGCGTGATTGCAAAACGCATCACGGATCAGCCGATCTATGCGGATTCGGTGGATCCCCTTCAAAATGCCCTTGTCCAGGTCTCCGAAGTAGCCAATGAGATGGAACGCGCCTTTAAACTTGCCGGAGACTGGATCGAAAAGAATGATGAAGCGCTGACGGCGGCCGTCAAGAACTTCGGCGACGCGATGGAGGGGGTAAGAAACGCCATTAACGAGATGAAAGAGCGGGAGGCCTTTTCCAACATCTCCGATGTGATCAAAAACTTAAAAGTCTCTACCGGCAATCTCTCGGAAGGAAAGGGAACGCTCGGACGTCTCATCAATGAAGACGATCTCTATTTACGCTTCTCTTCCATTATGAGTAAAGTCGACACCGTCCTTGGAGACATCAGCCATTATGGACTCCTCTTCCATACCAACCGGGGATGGCAGCGCACCCGCCTCAAGAGGATCACCCTCCTCAACGCTCTGGACACTCCGGAAGGATTCCGCTCCTTTTTTGAAGACGAGTTCGGCCAGATCAACCTCTCCATGTCGCGCCTCTCATTGCTTTTGCAACGCGCTGAAGAGAGCCCCGATCGCGAGTCCATTTTGGAAAGTACGCCCTTCAGAAGGGATTTTCAAGAGCTCAAAAAAGAGGTGGATGAACTCGCAGAAAACTTAAGACTCTTCAATCAACAACTCAGAGGCTCGGGGCAGTAGATGGAGATGGTACCCTATTCCCAATTGACGAAAGGCTCACTTCTCATCGCCTCTCCGGAGATTGAAGGAGGGATCTACTTTCGCAGCGTGGTTTTGATCTGCGAACATAGTCCCGGCGGCTCCTTTGGACTGATCCTCAATAAAACTTTAAACCTGGAGCTCCCCGAAGAGATCTTAAATCTCAAGGAGATTCCCAACCCCAATGTCCAGGTGCGGGCGGGGGGAACGATTCAGCCGAGCCAGATGCTGATTTTGCACTCCTCGGACGTCATCCCCGATCAAACCATCAAGATCTGCGAGGGGGTCTATCTCGGAGGAGATTTGAAATTCCTTCAGGAAGCCTTGAGCACACCCGACGGGCCGCATCTTCGCCTCTGCTTTGGCTACAGCGGCTGGGGGCCGGGTCAGCTCGAAAGGGAGTTTTTAAGCGAAATGTGGTTTCTGCATCCCGCAGCCTCAAGGCACATCTTCGAGCTTCCTCCGGAGACTCTTTGGCAGACCATCCTTCGGGAGATGGGAGGAAAATACGCAACGCTCTCGATGATTCCGGAAGACCTTTCGCTCAATTAACTCCCCCTGCAGAAAAGAAAAATCGCCTGAATGA